>JAHCKS010000021.1 GCA_026125665.1 Rubrivivax sp. | reverse complement strand
CCGAGGGCGGCACCGGCGCGGCGCCGCTGGAGTTCACCGACCATGTCGGTGCGCCGCTGCAGGAGGGGCTGCTGCTCGTGCACAACACGCTCGTCGGCCTCAACCTGCGCCCGCGCATCCGCATCGGCTGCGCCGGCAAGATCGTCAGCGCGTTCGACATCGCGCGCGCCATGGCGCTGGGTGCCGACTGGTGCAATGCGGCGCGCGGCTTCATGTTCGCGCTCGGCTGCATCCAGGCGCAGCACTGCCACACCGGCAGCTGCCCCACCGGCGTGACGACGCAGGACCCGCTGCGCCAGCGTGCGCTCGTCGTGCCGACGAAGGCCGAGCGCGTGTACCGCTTCCACGAGGGCACGCTCGAGGCACTGAAGGAGCTGGTGCAGGCCGCCGGCCTGAACCACCCGCGCGAGATCACCGCCAGCCACATCGTGCGCCGCACCGCCGACCACGACGTGCGGCTGCTCGCCAACCAGCTGACGTTCATCGCGCCAGGCTCGCTGCTCGCCGCCGCCGAAGGCCAGGGCGACTGGCCGCACAACGTGTTCCGCCTGTACTGGCCGCTGGCGCGGGCCGGCACCTTCCAGGTGGCCGCCGCGTAGGCCGCTGCTCCAGGAACCGCCGGGTGTGCGGCGGACCGCCCCTGGCGGTTCAGGCCTTGGGCGGCAGCGTCTCGGCGAAGCTCGGGCGCGCCGCCAGCTTCTCGGCCAGCCGCGCGAGCTGCGGCTGCCCGGCACGCCAGTCGATGTGCGCGAAGCGGAAGTCGAGGTAGCCGAGCGCACAGCCCACCGCCACGTCGGCGAGCGAGAAGTGGTTGCCGGCGCACCAGGGCTTGTCGCCCAGGCCCTGGCCCATCGCCGCGATGCCGGCGTGCACGCGACTCATCTGCCGGTCGATCCAGGCCTGCGAGCGCTCCATCGTCGCGCGGCCGGCCCAGTTGGCCTCCAGGCGTGCCAGGATGCAGGCGTCGAGCACGCCGTCGGCCAGCGCCTCCCAGGTCCGCACCTCGACGCGCTCGCGGCCGGTGGCCGGAATGAGCTTGCCCACCGGCGACAGCGTGTCCAGGTACTCGACGATGACGCGCGAGTCGAACACCGCCTCGCCTCCTTCCATCACGAGGCAGGGCACCTTGCCCAGCGGGTTGCTCTTCAGGATCGCGTCGCTGCCCCAGACATCCTCGAGCACGAGCTGGAAGTCCAGCTTCTTCTCCGCCATGACGATGCGCACCTTGCGCACGTACGGGCTGGTCAACGCGCCGATCAGCTTCATGCCTTGTTCTTTCCCGAGTTCCCTGAACCTCGAAAATCATTCTAGGGTAGGCCCCTGCACCGTCCGGATGCGCAGGCCTTCACGGAATGACGGCGCGCAATCGAGGGCTTCTGCGCCGCTTGTCAGGCCACCGGTTTCGGGTGCAAACTGGCTTTGACGGGCTTTCGAATCCCGGATCCTCCTTTCCTCCCTCCGGTCCCGGCCCGTTCCCCTGGCGACCCCGTCCAGAGTGAAATGCTCCCTCCGCTTTCCTGCCGCACCGGCCAGCGCGCCGGCGCGGCCTTGCCCGACCTTTGCCCGATCCTTGCCAAGGAGGTTCTGATGAATCTGACGATCAGCGGCCATCACCTCGAAGTCACGCCGGCCCTGCGCGAGTACGTGCTGACGAAGCTGGACCGCGTGACACGCCACTTCGACCAGGTGGTGGACGTGAACGTGCTGCTGACCGTCGAGAAGCTGAAGGAGAAGGAACGAAGGCAGCGCGCCGAGGTCACGCTGCACGTGAAGGGGCGCGACATCTTCGTCGAGCAGAGCCACGAGGACCTCTATGCCGCGATCGACCAGCTGATGGACAAGCTCGACCGCCAGGTCGTTCGCTACAAGGACCGCGTGCAGGAGCATCACCACATGGCGCCCAAGCGCCTGGGCGCCGGCGCGGAGTGAACAGCCGCGCGGGTGCCGGGATCCTCGCACTCGGCGCCGCACCTACCGCAACGGGGCGGTCCGGTCACCCACCTGTCGAACGGCCCGGGACGGGCCGTTTTTTCATGCGCCGCAATCACTGTTGCTGCAATGCCGCATCCGCGACCCGCCCCTCCGGTTCATGGGGCCTGATCCCTGGGGGTGCCCGGGTCCGAGGTCTATGATCGTCCGCCTCGCAACCCCTAAGATCGCTGCGCGTCGCGCCTCGCGGCCCCCTGCGGCGCGCGCTCCGATCCAGCCCGAGTTCCGATGAACCGCCTTGCAGCCATCCTGCCCGCCGGCAACGTGCTGGTGAACGTGGAGGCCACGAGCAAGAAGCGCGTGTTCGAGCACGCCGGCCTGCTGTTCGAGAACCAGCATGCCATCGCACGCGGCACGGTCACCGACAACCTGTTCGCGCGCGAGCGGCTGGGCTCCACCGGCCTCGGCCATGGCGTGGCCATCCCGCACGGCCGCGTCAAGGGGCTGAAGAACCCGCTCGCGGCGGTGGTCCGCCTCGGCCAGGCGATCCCGTTCGACGCGCCCGACGACGAGCCGGTGCTGCTGCTCATCTTCCTGCTCGTGCCCGAGGCGGCGACGCAGCGGCACCTGGAGATCCTCTCCGAGATCGCCGAGATGCTCTCCGACCGCGAGCTGCGCGAGCGCCTGAAGACCGAGGCCGACGCGGCCGCCGTGCACAAGCTCATCTCCGACTGGGCTCCGCAGAAGACCGCGGCCTGAACACCGCGCGCCGCGCCACGCGATGAAACCCACCTCGATGAGCGCGGAGGCGCTGTTCGAGGCGCACCGCGAGGCCCTGCGCTGGGAGTGGATCGCCGGGCACGCACATCCCGAGCGCCGCTTCGACGAAAACGCCGTGCGCGACGCGCGTTCGGCCGCCGACCTGGTCGGCTACCTGAACTACATCCACCCCTACCGGGTGCAGATCGTCGGCCGCCGCGAGGTGGCCTACCTCACCGAGGGCGGCGCCGCCGAGGACTGCGAGCGCCGCATCGCGCGCATCGTCACGCTGGAGCCGCCGGTGATCATCGTCGCCGACCAGCAGACCGCGCCCGACCGCCTGGTGGCGATGTGCGACCGCGCCGAGATCCCGCTGTTCGTCACGCGCGAGTCGGCCGGCCACGTCATCGACGTCGTGCGCGGCTTCCTCGGCCGCCACTTCGCCGACCGCACGACGCGCCACGGCGTGTTCATGGACATCCTCGGCCTGGGCGTGCTGCTCACCGGCGAGTCGGGGCTGGGCAAGAGCGAGCTCGGGCTGGAGCTCGTCTCGCGCGGCCACGGCCTCGTCGCCGACGACGCGGTGGACATCTACCGCACGAGCCAGACGACGCTGGAAGGCCGCTGCCCCGACCTGCTGCAGAACCTGCTCGAGGTGCGCGGCATCGGCCTCCTGGACATCAAGGCCATCTTCGGCGAGACGGCGGTGCGGCGGAAGATGCGGCTGCAGCTCATCGTGCACCTCGTGCGCCAGAGCACGATGGAGCGCGAGTTCGAGCGCCTGCCCTACGAGCCGCTGTACGAGGAGGTGCTCGACATCCCGGTGCGCAAGGTGGTGATCGCCGTGGACGCCGGGCGCAACCTCGCCGTGCTGGTGGAGGCGGCGGTGCGCAACACCGTGCTGCAGCTGCGCGGCATCGACACCTACCAGGAGTTCATCGCCCGCCACCAGAAGGCGATGGACGAGAGCAACGGCGAGAAGTAGCGCGCGGGCGCGGGGCCTGCCGCACCCGGGCGCCGCGCCGGCCGGCTACTTCGTGCGGTACGCGCAGTCGGCCTTCGTGCAGCGCGCGTACAGCGCGAGCGAGTGCTCCTGCAGCGCGAAGCCGCGGCCGGTGGCGACCACGCGCTGGCGCTGCTCGATCTCGGCGTCGTAGAACTCCTCGACGCGGCCGCAGTCCAGGCACACGAGGTGGTCGTGGTGCTGCCCTTCGTTGAGCTCGTAGACCGCCTTGCCCGACTCGAAGTTGCTGCGCCTGAGCAGCCCCGCCTGCTCGAACTGCATCAGCACGCGGTAGACGGTGGCCAGGCCGATGTCGGCGCCCTCGCCCAGCAGCGCCTTGTACACGTCCTCGGCCGTCAGGTGCCGCCGCTGCGTGTGCTGGAAGACGTCGAGGATCTTGATGCGCGGCAGCGTCGCCTTCAGGCCGCTGCTTTTCAGTTCTTCGGCGTGCGTCACGGGGGCCACCTCCGTGCGGGAGGGTGAGAGCGGGACACTAGAATCGCGCGATCATAGCCAGCCGACCAAAGCCCTCGCCGGGGTGGCGGCACGGCACGGCTTGCGGCGCCGACGGCGGAGGTCGATGCGCAACATGCCTGGCGCTGCCGCGTGCCGCGCCGACGCCCGCCCACCCGTTGCCCGCTGCCGCATCCTTCCCGCCACACCCGCGCATCCGCATGCTCCGCCACCGCGCCCTGCTCGCTCCTCTCCTCGCCCCGTTGCTCCTCGGCACGGCGGGTTGCGACTCGCTCCAGCGCAGCGACAGCTTCCTCGGCGTCATCACGCCGTACCGCATCGACATCGTGCAGGGCAACGCCATCACGAAGGAACAGATGGCGCTCGTGCGTCCGGGCCTCACGCGGCTGCAGGTGCGCGACATCCTCGGCTCGCCGCTGCTTGCCGACCCGTTCCATGCCAACCGCTGGGACTACCTGTTCACGCTGCGGCGGCCCGGCGCCGAGCTGCAGCGCCGCAGCATCGTCGTGCACTTCGAAGGAGACCGCGTGCGCGCCGTCGACGCGCCCGACGACCTGCCGAGCGAGCGCGAGTTCGTGGCCTCGATCAGCCGGCTGAAGGACCCGCGCGCGCCGCGCCTGGAGCTGAGCGCCGACGAGCGCGCCGCGCTGCCGCCGCCCAGGCGCCGCGAAGCGCCGGCGCCCGAGCCGGTGGGGCCGGTGCGCGACTATCCACCGCTGGAGGCGGGCTCGTGAGCACCGGCGATCGCATCGCCGTGGCCGTGGCCGGCGCGAGCGGGCGCATGGGCCGCATGCTCATCGACGCCGTGCTCGCGAGCGGCGACTGCCGCCTCGCCGCCGCGCTCGACATGCCCGGCAGCCCGCTCGTCGGGCAGGACGCGGGCGCCGCTTCGACGGTGGCCGCGGGCCGGGCCACCGGCGTCACGATCACGGCCGACCTGAAGCGCGGCCTGGCCGCCGCGCAGGTGCTGATCGACTTCACGCGCCCCGAGGGCACGATGGCGCACCTGGCCGCCTGCCGCGAGCTCGGCGTGCGCGCCGTCGTCGGCACCACCGGCCTCACGCCCGAGCAGAAGGCCGCCATCGGCGCGCATGCGCAGCACGTGGCCGTGGTGCTGGCGCCGAACATGAGCGTCGGCGTCAACGTCATGCTGCGCCTCGTGGAGAACGCGGCGCGTTTGCTCGGCGAGGCCTACGACCTCGAGGTCACCGAGATCCACCACAGGCACAAGGTCGACGCGCCGAGCGGCACGGCGCTGGCGCTCGGCGAGGCGCTGGCGCGCGCGCGCGGCGTCACGCTCGCTGACGAAGGCGTGTTCACGCGCCACGGCCACACCGGCGAGCGCCGGCCGGGCAGCATCGGCTTCGCCGCGCTGCGCGGCGGCGACATCGTCGGTGACCACACCGTGCTGTACTGCGGCCCCGGCGAGCGGCTCGAGATCACGCACCGCAGCGCCAGCCGCGCCAACTACGCCGAGGGCAGCCTGCGCGCGGCGCGCTTCGTGGCCGGCCAGTCGAGCGGCCTGTTCGGCATGGCCGACGTGCTCGGCCTCGGCTGACCCGCGGCACGCGGGCTGAGGCGGCAGCGGGTGGGCGGCCTCGAAGCGTTCTGGGCACGCGCCGACGGCGTCGGCCGGGCGGTGGCGCTGGCGCTGCTCGCGATGTCGGTCACCGCCTGGGTGCTGATCCTCTGGAAGTCGTGGCTGCTCAGGCGAGCCGCGGCCGACATCGAGCGGGCCGTGCCGGCCTTCTGGGACGCCGCGGGCATCGACGAAGGCCGCGCACGGCTGGCCGCCAACGACCGCGAGCGCGTGCTGCTGCCGCTGCTGGAGGCGGCGGCGGCCCCCGCCGCCGCCGGCACGCTGGCGACGCAGGCGCACCTCGAGTCGCAGCTGACGCGCCGGCTGCGCGACGCGCTGCACCGCGGCCTGGCGCACCTGCAGACCGGCCAGGTGGCGCTCGCCTCCATCGGCAGCACGGCGCCCTTCGTCGGCCTGTTCGGCACGGTGTGGAGCATCTACCACGCGCTGGTGGGTATCGGCCACGCGGGCACGATCACCATCGACAAGGTGTCGGGACCGATCGGCGAGGCGCTGGTCATGACCGCCGCCGGCATCGCCGTGGCCGTGCCGGCCGTGCTCGGGTTCAACGTCTTCGGCAAGCGTGTCGCCACGTGCGAGGCCGAGCTGGAAGGTTTCGCGCACGACCTGCGCGAGCTGATGCTGGAGCGGCGGCCGCCCCGCCAGGCCGAGCCCGGCCGCACGGAACCCTGAAGAGGCAGGGCGCGATGGCCTTCGGCCGCCTCGAACGCAACCCCGGCGCCCAGCCGATGAGCGACATCAACATGACGCCGCTCATCGACGTCATGCTGGTGCTGCTGGTCATCTTCATCATCGCCGCGCCACTGCTCGCCGGCAGCCTGAGGCTGGACCTGCCGCGCAGCGATGCCGGCGCCGCCAGTGCCGCACCGGCCGTGCTGGCGCTCGCGCTCGACGCCGAGGGACGCCTGTACGTCGACGAGCAGCCCGCCGACGAGGCCACGGTGCGCGAGCGCGCCCGCCAGGCGGCGCGCCGCCACCCGGGCACCGAGGTGCAGTTGCGCGCCGACCGCCGCGTGCCCTACGGGCGCGTCGCCGAGCTCATCGGCTGGATCCAGGCCGCCGGGCTCACGCGCATCGGCTTCGTCACCGAGGCCGAGGCCCGCTGAGGGCACGCGGCCGCCGTCGACGCCCGCCCCGGCGCCGGCCCTGCAGCACCTCGCGCCGGGGCCCCCTGCCTAGAATCCGCCGCCATGAACGAGAAATACCTGCCGGCCGAGGTCGAGGCCGCCGCCCAGGCGCACTGGGCGGCGCGCGACGCCTATCGCGTGGTGGAGGATCCGCGCCGCCAGAAGTTCTACGCCTGCAGCATGCTGCCCTACCCGAGCGGCAAGCTGCACATGGGGCACGTGCGCAACTACACCATCAACGACATGATGGCCCGCCAGCTGCGCATGAAGGGGCTGAACGTGCTGATGCCGATGGGCTGGGACGCCTTCGGCCTGCCGGCGGAGAACGCCGCCATCGACAACGGCGTGGCGCCGGCGAAGTGGACGCGCGACAACATCGCCGACATGAAGGCGCAGATGCAACCGCTCGGGCTCGCCTTCGACTGGGCACGCGAAGTCGCCACCTGCGACCCGGGCTACTACAAGTGGAACCAGTGGTTCTTCCTGAAGCTGCTGGAGAAGGGCCTCGCCTACAAGAAGACGCAGGTCGTCAACTGGGACCCGGTGGACCAGACCGTGCTCGCCAACGAGCAGGTGGTGGACGGCAAGGGCTGGCGCTCGGGCGCCGTGGTCGAGAAGCGCGAGATCCCCGGCTACTACCTCGCCATCACGAAGTACGCCGACGAGCTTCTCGCCGGCGTCACCGACCCCACGAGCCCGCACTACCTGGAGGGCTGGCCCGAGCGCGTGCGCCTGATGCAGGAGCACTGGATCGGCAGGAGCCAGGGCGTGCGCTTCGCCTTCCCGCACGACATCTGCGGCGAGGACGGGGCGCTCATCCAGGACGGCCGCATGTTCGTCTTCACGACGCGCGCCGACACGATCATGGGCGTCACCTTCGCCGCCGTGGCGCCCGAGCATCCGCTGGCCGAGCACGCCGCGAAGTCGGATGCCCGCATCGCCGCCTTCATCGAGGAGTGCAAGAGGGGCGGCACGACCGAGGCCGAGCTGGCGCTGAAGGAGAAGGAAGGACTGCCGCTGGGGCTCTCGGTCACGCACCCGCTCACCGGCCAGCCGGTGCCGCTGTGGGTGGGCAACTACGTGCTGATGGGCTACGGCGACGGTGCCGTGATGGGCGTGCCCGGCCACGACGAGCGCGACTTCGCGTTCGCGCGCAAGTACGGCATCGACATCCTGCAGGTCATCCACATCGACGGCCTGCAGTACGACTACGAGAACTGGAACGACTGGTACGCCGACAAGGAGCGCGGCATCACCGTCAACAGCGGCGTGTGGAGCGGGCTGAAGCACCAGCTCGCCGTCGACGCGGTGGCCGACGCGCTCGCCGCCAAGGGCCTGGGCGAGAAGAAGACGACCTGGCGCCTGCGCGACTGGGGCATCAGCCGCCAGCGTTACTGGGGCACGCCGATCCCGATCATCCACTGCGAAGCCTGCGGCAGCGTGCCGGTGCCCGAGAAGGACCTGCCCGTCGTGCTGCCCGAGGACCTGGTGCCCGACGGCAGCGGCAACCCGCTGAACAAGTGCGAGTCGTTCCTGAGGGTGAGCTGCCCGCAATGCGGCCGGCCGGCGCGGCGCGAGACGGACACGATGGACACCTTCGTCGACAGCGCCTGGTACTACATGCGCTACTGCTGCCCCGACAGCGAGCTGGCGATGGTGGACAAGCGCAACGAGTACTGGATGCCGATGGACCAGTACATCGGCGGCATCGAGCACGCCGTGCTGCACCTGCTGTACGCGCGCTTCTGGACCAAGGCGATGCGCGACCTGGGCCTGGTCACGTTCAGCGAACCCTTCCGCAAGCTCTTCACGCAGGGCATGCTGCTCAACGAGTGCTTCTACCGCGAGGAAGCCGGCGGCCGCACGCGCTGGTTCTACCCGAGCGAGGTGGACATCGCCTACGACGACAAGGGCCACCCGGTGGGCGCCACCGCGAAGAGCGACGGCCAGCCGGTGCTTCTCGGCGGCATCGAGAAGATGTCCAAGAGCAAGAACAACGTCGTCGAGCCGCGCGACATCATCGCCAGGTTCGGCGCCGACACGGCGCGCGTGTTCGTGATGTTCGCCGGCCCGCCGGACCAGAGCGCGGCCTGGTCCGACTCGGGTGCGGCCGGCTGCTACCGCTTTCTCACGCGCCTGTGGGCCACGGCGCAGAAGGTGGCGCCGCTGATGAAGCTCGCCGCGCCCGACATCGACGGCGCCAGCAAGGGCGCGCTGGCACTGCGGCGCGAGATGCACCTGCTGCTGAAGCAGGTCAGCCACGACTACGACCGCCTGCAGTACAACACCGTCGTCTCCGGGGCGATGAAGATGCTGAACGCGCTGGAGGCCGCGACGCTCGAGGCGACGCCGGCCGATGGCGCGGTGCGGCGCGAGGCCGTGTCGATCCTGCTGCGCGCGTTGTACCCCGCCGCGCCGCACATCACCCATGCGCTGTGGGCCGGCCTGGGCCTCGCGGCGCAGCAAGGCGAGATGATCGACGCACCTTGGCCCGAGGTGGACGAGGCCGCCCTCGTTACCGACGAGATCGAGCTCGTGCTGCAGATCGCCGGCAAGCACCGCGGCGCCATCCGCGTGAGCGCCGCCGCAGACCGCGCCGCCATCGAGGCGGCGGCGCTCGCCTCGGCCGAGTTCGCCCGCTTCGGCGAAGGCAAGCCGGCGAAGAAGGTGGTCGTGGTGCCGGGCCGGCTGGTCAATGTCGTGGTGTGAGCCCGGCGTGCGCCGGCGCGCGCTGCTCGCCGCCGCGCTGGCGCCCGTGGCGGCCGGGCCCGCCGGTTGCGGCTTCGCGCTGCGCCAGCCGCCGCGCCTGCCCTTCCGCAGCCTCGCCCTCACCGGGTTCGAGCCGGCCTCGCCGCTGGCGCAGGACCTGCGCCGGCAGATCGGTGCCCAGGTCGAGGTGCTGGCCGACGCCAACAAGGCCGAGGTCGTGCTGCACTCGCTGGCCGACCAGCGACAGAAGAGCGTCGTCGCCAGCACCGCCGCGGCACAGGTGCGCGAGCTGCAGCTGCGCGTGCGCTTCGAGTTCCGCGTCGCCACGCCCGACGGCCGCGAGCTGATGCCGCGCGTGCGGCTGCTGCTGACGCGCGACATGAGCTACAGCGAGACCTTCGCGCTCGCCAAGGAGCAGGAGGAGGCCGAGCTCTTCCGCGACATGCAGGCCGACATCGTCGCGCAGGTGATGCGGCGCCTCGCGTCGATCAAGGTGTAGCGCGATGCAGCTTCGCCCCGAGCAGCTGGAGGCGCACCTGGCGCACGTGGCGAAAGGGCCCGCGGGCCTGAAGCCGCTGTACACGCTGCACGGCGACGAGCCGCTGCTCGCGCAGGAGGCCGCCGACGCGCTGCGCGCCGCGGCGCGCGCCGCCGGCTTCGCCGAGCGCAAGGTGTTCACCGTCGCCGGCGCGCACTTCGACTGGAGCGCGGTGCTCGGCGCGGCCCAGGCGATGAGCCTGTTCGCCGAGCGCCAGCTGATCGAGATCCGCATCCCCTCGGGCAAGCCGGGCAAGGACGGCAGCGAGGCGCTGCAGCGCTACTGCGCGGAGGTGTGCGAGCGCATCCCCGAAGACGTGCTGACGATCGTGCAGCTGCCGCGGCTGGACTTCCAGCAGGCGAAGTCGGCCTGGTTCGGGGCGCTGGAAGCCGCGGGCGTCGTGGTCCGCTTCGACCCGATCGAGCGGCGCGCGCTGCCGGCCTGGCTGGCCCAGCGCCTGGCGCGGCAGGGGCAGCGCGTCGCCGACGGCGAGGAAGGCGAACGCACGCTCGCCTTCTTCGCCGATCGCGTCGAGGGCAACCTGCTCGCCGCGCACCAGGAGCTGCAGAAGATCGCGCTGCTGTACCCGGGCGGGCCGCTCGGCTTCGAGCAGGTCGAGGCCGCCGTGCTCGACGTGGCGCGCTACGACATCGCACGGCTCGTCGAGGCGGTGTGGAGCGGCCGTGCGGCACGTGCGCTGCGCATGCTCGACGCGCTGGAGGCCGAGGGCGAGTCGGCGGTGTTCGTGCACTGGGCGCTCGCCGAGGACGTGCGGGCACTGGCGCGCACGCGCGCCGCGGTCGATGCCGGCCAGCCGCTGCCGATGGCGCTGCGCGAGGCGCGTGTCTGGGGCACCAAGGAGAAGCTGTTCGAGCGCCTCGTGCCGCAGCTGGCCGCCCCCGAGCTCGCGCGGTGGCTGCAGGCCGCGCATGTCTGCGACGGGTTGTGCAAGGGCCTCACGCATCCGGGCTGGCCGAGCGGCGCCTGGCCGGCGTTGCAGCACTGGGTGCTGATGCTGCTGCGCAGCCCCTCGGGTGCCCGGCGGCCGCTGGCGTTGCACGGGTGAGCGCCCGCGGCCCGACCTGATCGGCCCGGCCGGTGGCGACCGCCCCCGCCGGGGCGGTCGGGCTGTCCCGGTCTTGGCGCTCAGTACCCGCGCACCCGATCCACCAGGTGCGCGATGGGCCGCCCGTCGCGCAGCGCGCGCAGGTTCGACGCCACCACCGCGGCGGCACTGCGCGGGTCGGTCAGCGCGGCGGCATGCGGCAGCATCGTCACGCGCCGGTGCTGCCAGAAGCGGTGGCTCGCCGGCAGGGGTTCGGCATGGAACACGTCGAGCACGGCATGGCGCACGTGCCCCGCGTCGAGTGCGGCGAGCAGGTCGTCGTCGACCACGTGCGCGCCCCGGCCGAGATTGACGAGCGCCGAACGCGCGCGCATCGCGGCGAAGAAACGTGCATCGAGCAGGCCGCGGGTGGCCGGCGTCAGCGGCAGCAGGTTGATGACGACCTCGGCCGCGGCCAGGAGCGGCGGCAAGGGCCCGCCGTCGCGGCCCCAGGGCGCGACCGGATAGCCCTGGCGGCGCAGCGTCGCGGCCACCTGGTTGCCCATCGCACCGCGGCCGAGCACGAGCACGGGCACCTCATCGGCGCGGCGCTGCGTGTGCACGCGCCACACACCCTCGCGCTGGCGCAGCTGGTAGGCGAAGAAGCCTCGATGCAGCGCCAGTGTCGCCCACAGCGCCGTCTCGGCCATCGCGGCGCTCATCGCGGGGTCGACCATGCGGGCGATCGGCACGCCCGCCGGCAGCGTCGGATCGCCGAGCAGCCGGTCGACGCCCGCCCACAGGCTCTGGATGAGCCGCAACCCGGGCAGGCCGGCCAGGCTGCCGGGCGGCGGGTTGGCCACCACGGCGGCCGTCACCGGCGGATCCTCGCGCCGCCCTTCGTCGGCCGACAGCCAGACCCCCTCCGGCAGCGCGGCGGCCAGCGCCGTGCGCCAGGCCTCCCACTCGGGCGGGTCGAGGTCGCCGGCCAGCACCACCTTCATCGTCGCGCGCCGCCGATCGCGCCGATCGCCGGGCCGTCGCCACGCACGGCCTGCAGCAGCCACTGCAGCGCCACGGCCACCGTGGCTTCACGCACCGCCGTGCGGTCGCCGGGCAACTGCAGGCGCCGCGCCTCGCTGCGGGCGACAGACCCCCAGGCCAGCCAGACCGTCCCCACCGGTTTGCCGGGCACGGCACCGCCCGGCCCGGCGATGCCCGTCACGGCGACCGCCCACTGCACCGGCGCCTGCCGCAGCGCGCCGGCGTGCATCGCGCGCACCACCTCTTCGCTGACAGCGCCGTGGCGCGCGATCAGCGCCGCGTCGACGCCAAGCAGCTGCACCTTCGCTTCGTTGCTGTAGCTGACGAAGCCGCGCTCGAACCAGTCGCTCGAGCCGGCCACCGAAGTGCACACGGCGGCGAGCAGCCCGCCCGTGCAGCTTTCGGCCGCCGCGAGGTGTTGGCCGCGCGCGCGCAGCGCGTCGCCCAGGGCGAGGACGGTCGGCTCGAGATCCCTCAGGAGTTCCACAGGCGGATCCACAACGCGATGAACAACAGCGTACAGGCCGCCGCGACGAGGTCGTCGAGCAGGATGCCCCAGCCCTGCCGCCACCCGATGGCCCGGCCCGGCGCCGCCTTGAACAGCCGATCGGCCCAGCGCACCGGCCCGGGCTTGGCCGCGTCGAAGTAGCGGAAGAGCACAAACGCCGCGCCCTGGGCCCACAGCGGCGCCGGCGTGAGCAGCCACAGCACCATCCAGAAGGCCACCACCTCGTCCCAGACGATGGCGCCCGGGTCGGCGACACCCAGGTGCTGCGCCGTGCGGGTGCAGGCCCAGACACCCGCGGCGAGCGACAGCCCGATCAGCGCCGCCCAGCCCGCCGCGTCGAGCCAGGCATCGAGCGCGATGAACGCCACCCAGGCCCACAGCGTGCCGACCGTGCCTGGCGCGCGCGGCGCGAGGCCGCTGCCGAAGCCGAGCGCCAGCCAATGCGCCGGATGGGACCGCATGAAGGCGAAGTCGGCGCGGCGCGGCGGCGGCGCGGCGCCCGGCGAGCCGGCGGGCAGCGGTGGCGCGGCGCCCGGCGAGGCGCCGGGCGGCGAGGCCGCGGTGTCGCTGTCACGCATTGGCGAAGTGGTCGAAGCCTCGCCAGGCCGGCTGCAGCGGCCGCCCTCCGGCATCGACCACGCGCAGGCCGCGCTCCGCCTCGATGCGGCCGCAGCGCGACACGGCCAGACCGCAGCGCGCCGCGGCCGCAACGACCGCGTCGCGCGCCATGGGCGGCGCGGTGAACAGCAGCTCGTAGTCGTCGCCCCCGGCCAGCGTGCATTGCCGCTGCATGGCGGCCGGCTGGCCCGACATCACCTCGCTGCGCGGCAGCGCATCGGCCTCGACCACCGCGCCCACGGCGCTGGCGGCGAGCACATGGCCGAGGTCACCCACGAAGCCGTCGCTGAGGTCGATCGCGCTGGTGGCGACGCCGCGCAGTGCGCGGCCGAGGGCGACGCGCGGCTGCGGCAGCTCCATCGCCGTGCGCACGGCCTCGAAGTCGCCGCCGGCGAGCTTGACGCGGCCGCGGAAGGCCTCCAGCGCCAGCCGCGCGTCGCCCAGCGTGCCGCTCACCCACAGGTCGTCGCCGACATGCGCGCCGCTGCGCAGCAGCGCCTGGCCGGCAGGCACCTGCCCGAGCACGGTGATGCAGATCGCCAGCGGGCCGGCCGTCGTGTCGCCGCCGGCGAGCTCGATGCCGTGCGCGTCGGCCAGTGCGAACAGGCCGGCCGCGAACGGCGCGAGAAAGGCCTCGTCGGCGCGCGGCATGGCCAGGGCCAGCGTGAAGGCCAGCGGCTCGGCGCCGCAGGCGGCGAGGTCCGAGAGGTTGACCGCCAGCGCCTTGTGTCCCAGCCGCTCGGGCGCGACCGTGGGAAGGAAGTGCCGCCCTTCGACGAGCATGTCGGTGGAGACGGCCAGCTGCATGCCGGGAGACGGGGCCAGCAGCGCGCAGTCGTCGCCGACGCCGAGGGCCACGCCCGGGGCTGCGGCGCGGCGCGGCCGCCGGAAGTAGCGCTCGATGAGCTCGAACTCGCCCATCGGCTCAGCCGCGGCGGGCGCGCGCGAGCGCCGGCAGGCACGGCGAGCGCAGGGCGCCCGTCAAGCCAGCCCCTTGTCGCGCAGCAGGTTGGCCAGCTCGACGGCCGAGCGCACGTTCATCTTCTCGAACACCCGCGCGCGATGCACCTCCACCGTGCGCACGCTGATCTGCAACTCATCGGCGATGAGCTTGTTCGGCCGGCCGCCGACGACGAGGCGCATGACCTCGAGCTCGCGTTCGGTCAGGTCGGCCAGGGCGCCGGCCGCCTGCCGGCGCGCGTCGCGCTCGGCGAGTGCGGCGGCGCTGGCCGCGAGCGCCTGCTCGATGCGGTCGACGAGCGCGTTGTTGGAGAACGGCTTCTCGACGAAGTCGAAGGCGCCGCGCTTCACTGCCGCCACGGCCGTGGGCACGTCGCCGTGGCCGGTGAGGAAGATCACCGGCAGCGCCGCCGTGAGGCCGGCGCCGGCCAGCTGCTCGAACAGCGCCAGCCCGCTCGTGCCGGGCATGCGCACGTCCAGCAGCATGCACGCGGGGTCGCGCGGCCAAGGCTGCGACTGCACGGCGTGCCAGGCAGCGAACGCATCGGCGCTGCCGAAGCCTTCGGAGAGCAGGCGGCGCGAGCGCAGCAGCCACGCCAGCGCGTCGCGCACGACCTCTTCGTCGTCGACGATGTAGACGACCGGAATGCCCGCACGGCCAGCGGCCGGCAGGCCCGGCCCGGCAAGGGGAGAAGCCAAGGGTTCGGGGCGCGGGGCAGACCCGCGGTGTCAGCCCGCAGGGGTGCGAGTTTCGCCGGTTTCATGGCAGTGATCAGCCCCGCGTTGACCCTCGCCCGCGGCCGCATCGGCCCCGCCCGGCTCACCGCGCGGCGCCGGCAGCGTGAAGCTGAAGACGGTGCCGCGGCCACCCTCGCCGGCCCCGAAGACCAGCCTGCCGCCATGCTGCTCGACCACCGTGCGGCACAGGCTGAGGCCGAGCCCCATGCCTTCGGCCCGGGTGGTGAAGAACGGCGTGAACAGGCGCGCCGCCACTTCCGCAGGAATGCCGGGCCCGGTGTCGTGCACTTCGATGCATACGCGGGCCGCTGCGGTGCCCTCGGCCGGCCGCGCGGTGATGCGCAGCAGCCGCTGCGGCACCGGCGTGCCCGCCTCCATCGCCTGGATGCCGTTGCGCGACAGGTTCAGCAGCACCTGCTCGACCATCGTGCGGTCGCACACCACGCGCGGCATGCGGGCCGGCGGCCGCGGCAGGTCGAGCTCGACCTGCACCGCGCACTTGCGCGCTTGCAGCCGCACCAGGGGCAGCACGGCGTCGACCAGCAGGTCCACGCCGATCGTCTCGCGCAGCTGCTCGCGCCGGCGCACGAAGTCGTGCACGCTCTTGATGACGCGGCCGGCGCGTTCGGCCTGCTCGGCGATGCGTGCCAGCGCCTGGCGCAGCATCGGCGTGGCGTCGCCGGCCAGGGCCGGCTGCTGCGGCGCCCCGACCGGGGCTTCGGCCCCCGGAAGCGCATCGTCGAGCAGGTTCAGCGAACCCGTGGCGTAGCTGGCGATCGCCGCCAGCGGCTGGTTCAGCTCGTGGCTGAGCAACGAGGCCATCTCGCCGACCGTGGCCAGACGAGCGCTGGCCTGCAGCCGCTCCTGCTGCTGGCGAGACAGCTCCTCGATCCGCCGCTGCGCCGTGAGATCGACGACCGATCCCATCCATCCGGTCTGGCGCCCTTCGTGGTCGAGCAGCGGCGCCTCGTACACCATGGCCGGGAAGCGTTCGCCGTTGCGCCGAACGAAGATCGTCTCGAACTCCTCGCGCGGGGCCTCGTCGCGTGCGCCGCCCGCAAGGCGACTGCGCTGCCGCTGCGCGTACTCGGCCACGCGCTCGGGCGGCCAGTACAGCGGAGGAGCCGGCGGCCGCACCGCCCGCAGCTCTTCGGCCGTGAACCCGACCATCGCGCAGAACGCCGGGTTCACGTAGGTGATGGCGCCCTCCATGTCGCGCGCGCGCAGGCCGGTGCTCAGCGAGTCTTCCATCGCCTGGCGGAAACGCAGCGACCCGGCGAGCGCGCGCTCGGCGGCGGCGCGGCGGCGCACGTCGCGGGCCAGCAGGACAACGAGGCCGAACAGCGCCATCGACAGCCCGAGCACCAGCGCCAGCGTGAGGTTGGGGATGAGGCTCGGCCGGCCGGCGAGGCTGTCGACACGTACGACGAGCGGCTGGCCGGGCAGGTCGAGCCCCTGTTCGGCCTGGGTGACGCCGGCGCCGCGGCGCGCGCCGGCGCGCGCCAGGCGGGAGCCGTCGGCCTCCACGAAGCTGAGCTCGTAGCGCTGCAGCGAACGTGAACGTTGCACCACGGCCTCGAGCAGCGCCGGCAGCGACACCGTGGCGACGACGGAGCCTGCGTCCTGGCCGTCGCGCAGCACCGGCACGCACAGGTCCGTGACCTCGCTGCCGGTGCCTTCGAAGGAGGGCACGAAGTAGCTGCGCGAGAAGGCCGGCGCGGAGATGCGCCGCGCGTCGCGGCAGGCGGCGTCTGCGTCGGCGGAGAGCTCGGCGCGCGGGATGCGCTCGAAGAGTGGTGCGGCGGGTCGCGCGTCGACAGCCGCCATGACGGCGCCACCGCCCCCGGGGCCCTGGCGCCACTCGATGCGCCGCAGCACCGGCAGTTCGGCCAGCAGGCGCGCGGCGGCGGGGCGCCACTGCGGATCGTCCGGCCCGACCCAGGTCAGCGCCTGCACCGCCTGCGTCAGGCGCAGCAGGTCGCCGCGCAACGCCGTCACCGCCTCCGCGGCGGCCGACTCGGCGGCATCACGCTCGCGCGAGGTCTCGTACTGCACCGTCAGGGCGACGAGCAGCGTCTGCGCCAGCGCGAGCAAGGCGAACAACAGCGCCCACAGCAGCACGCGGCGCCGCCAACGGCGCGCGGGGCGGGCAGCCAGGGTCGGCGGCGGGCGCGGGGGCCCCGCGGCAACGGCAGCGGACGCGGCAGGACCGTTCGGCATGGCGAGCTTCGATCGGCGGGGCCGGGCCCTGGCCGCGCACCGGATGCAGTATCCCGGCCGCCGAAGCGGCGGGCCTACGCAGTTTCGCGAATGCGCGCACCGGCGCCGAGGCGAAAGACAATGCAGCACCGGCCGGTGTCAGCGTGCCGGGCACCACAGACGAGGAGACTTCACGATGCCCCGCGCCACGCCCGAATCACAGGTCTCCGGTGCGAGCCCCGCGCCGGGCTCCGGCGGGCGAGCTGCCGGCGAGGCGGGCGCCGACGTTCCCGCAGATCGCTCGGCAGACCGTGCTGCCGAACTGCGCCGCGCGGCGCTGGAGTACCACGAGTTCCCGATCCCGGGGAAGCTGGCCGTCGCGGCGACCAAGCAGATGACGAACCAGCGCGACCTCGCGCTGGCCTACTCGCCGGGCGTGGCCGCGGCGTGCGAGGAGATCGCCGTCGACCCGGCGACCGCGTTCCGCTACACCGCACGCGGCAACCTCGTCGCCGTGGTCACCAACGGCACCGCAGTGCTCGGCCTCGGCGACATCGGGCCGCTGGCCGCCAAGCCGGTGATGGAAGGCAAGGCGGTGCTGTTCAAGAAGTTCGCCGGCATCGACGTGTTCGACATCGAGGTCAACGAAAGGAACCTGGACAAGCTCGTCGACTGCATCGCCGCGCTCGAGCCCACCTTCGGCGGCATCAACCTCGAGGACATCAAGGCACCCGACTGCTTCTACGTCGAGCGCCGCCTGCGCGAGCGCATGAAGATCCCCGTCTTCCACGACGACCAGCATGGCACCGCCATCGTCGTGGGCGCGGCGCTGTTGAACGCGCTGAAGGTGGCGGGCAAGCGGATCGAGGACGTGAAGCTCGTCGCCAGCGGCGCCGGCGCGGCGGCGCTGGCCTGCCTGAACCTGCTGCTCAAGCTCGGCGTGCAGACGAAGAACGTCTGGGTGACGGACCTTGCCGGCGTGGTCTACGCCGGCCGCAAGGAGCTGATGGACGAGGACAAGGCGAAGTTCGCGCAGGCCACGTCGCTGCGCACGCTGGCCGAGGTCATTCCCGAGGCCGACGTGTTCCTCGGCCTGTCCGCCGCCGGCGTGCTGAAGCCCGAGATGGTGGCCAAGATGGCGGCGCGGCCGATCATCTTCGCGCTCGCCAACCCGACGCCGGAGATCCTGCCCGAGCAGGTGAAGGCGGTGCGCGACGACGCGCTCATCGCCACCGGGCGCACCGACTACCCGAACCAGGTCAACAACGTCCTGTGCTTCCCGTACATCTTCCGCGGCGCGCTGGACAGCGGCGCCACGACCATCACCGACGAGATGGAGATTGCCGCGGTCAGCGCCATTGCCGAGCTGGCGCGCGCCGAGCAGAGCGAGGTGGTGGCCGCCGCCTACGCCGGGCAGACGCTGGCCTTCGGGCCGGAGTACCTGATCCCGAAGCCGTTCGATCCGCGGCTGATGTTGAAGATCGCGCCGGCGGTGGCGGCGGCAGCGGCGGCCTCGGGCGTGGCGCAGCGGCCGATCGCCGACATGGCCGCCTACCGCGAACGGCTGCAGGGCTTCGTCTACGCCAGCGGGCAGATGATGCGGCCGATCTTCGCGGCCGCCAAGCTGGCCACGGCGCGGCGGGTCGCCTACGCCGAAGGCGAGGACGAACGCGTGCTGCGCGCCGTGCAGGTGGTGGTGGACGAGGGGCTCGCGCGGCCCACGCTGATCGGCCGCCCGGCGGTCATCGCCACGCGCGTCGAGAAGTTCGGGCTGCGCCTGAAGGAAGGCGCCGACTACGACGTCGTCAACGTCGAGCACGATGAACGCTACCGCGGCTTCTGGCAGGACTATCACCAGCTCGCCGAGCGGCGCGGCGTGACACGCGAGCTGGCGAAGATCGAGATGCGGCGGCGCCTCACGCTCATCGGCGCGATGCTGCTGCGCCACGGGCACGTCGACGGGCTGCTGTGCGGCACCTGGGGCACGACGGCCAACCATCTGCACTACATCGACCAGGTCATCGGGCGCGCGGTCGGCGGCAGCCCGCGCACGGCGCAGGACGTGCGCGTCTACGCGTGCATGAACGGGCTCATGCTGCCCGGCCGCCAGGTGTTCCTCGTGGACACACACGTGAATGCCGATCCCACGCCCGAGGAGCTGTGCGAGATCACGGTCATGGCCGCCGAGGAGATGCTGCGCTTCGGCATCCAGCCGAAGGCGGCGCTGCTGTCGCACTCCAACTTCGGCACCAGCGAACTGCCCAGCGCCGTGAAGATGCGCCGCGCGCTGGCGCTGCTGCGCGAGCAGGCGCCCTGGCTCGAGGTGGACGGCGAGATGCACGGCGACGTGGCGCTGGACAGCGCACAGCGCCGCACGGTGATGCCGCGAAGCACGCTGCATGGTGACGCCAACCTGCTCGTGCTGCCGGACATCGACAGCGCGAACATCGCCTACAACCTGCTCAAGACCGCCGCCGGCGGCGGCATCGCGATCGGGCCGGTCCTGCTGGGTGCGGCCAAGCCGGTGCACATCCTGACGCCTTCCACGACAGTGCGCCGGATCGTCAACATGACCGCCCTCACGGTGGCCGATGCGCAGGCCGGGCGTGTTCCCGCGCCGGCGGCCTGACGGCAGGGTGCTCCCCGTGTTGCTGACCGATGGGTCAGCAACTTCTGCTTCTTGACGGAATCAGATCTCTCATCTGCACTGCTCTGCGCGACATGTGTGCGCACACACACTGAACCACATCCAGGTTGCCGAAAGAGCCTGCAGCTTGAGCTTTGGGGGGGTGTCGGGTATCATTTCCGTTTGATTTTCTAGGGTTTACCCGTGTATTCGACCGCGGCGGCCGTGCGGGCCGGACTGGCCGGTCCGGCCGACGAAGAGCGCGGACCGTCGTGCGTGAGGGCACATGTTGGTGCACCCATTGATGCTCTCGGCTGGCATGGCGCGGTTGCGGCGGGCGCTGCCGCTCCTCGGGAGCGCCGCTGGTGGAAGCTGGCCGGCGCGACGTTCGCCCCGTTGGCGCTCGCGCTGGCTGTGTGCTCCGGCGCCGGCGAAAGCTGGGCCCGTGCGCCGCAGGCCGAAGCACTGCCGGCCGTGGCCATCGGCGACCTGCCGCCCGAGGCCCGCACGACCTACGAGCTCATCCGCGCCGGCGGGCCGTTCCCGTACCAGAAGGACGGCACCGTCTTCCTCAACCGCGAGAGGTTGCTGCCGCCCAAGGCCCGCGGCTATTACCGCGAGTACACCGTCAGGACACCCCGAGCCCGCAACCGCGGCGCGCGCCGCATCGTCTGCGGCGGCCAGCCGCCCACCGCGCCCGAGGCCTGCTACTACACCGGCGACCACTACGCCAGCTTCGCCCGCATCGCCGCGCCATGACCGGTCATCGTGCGGGGCGCGTCAGGCCTGCTCTCTCCTACGACCTTCCCCTTCCCTTCCCCATCTCCACCCACAGCCATTCGAACAAGGAGGAAAGCAACCATGCAGTTGCAGACCATCCGACCCAACCTGGTCCAGGCGATCCGCGCGTACCGCGTGGCCGACCTGATGCAGGCCGCCAACGAGGCCGGCCAGCACTTCCTGTACGCCAACCTCTCCGAGGCGCAGTCAAAGCAGGACGTGCTGGACGGCATCGCCCAGGCGTTCACGTTCCCGCCGCACTTCGGCAAGAACCTGGACGCGCTGTACGACTGCATGACCGACCACGTGCACAGGTCCGGCCAGCAGCCGGGCTTCGTGGTCGTGCTCGAGCAGATTCCCGACAGCGCGCGCTTCGACCGCGAAGCGCGTGAACAGCTGCTGGACGTCTTCCGCGACGCGGCCGACTACTGGGGCGAGCGACGAATACCGTTCAGGTGTTTCTATTCTTTTCAGTAGCCCGCTCCCAGGAAAACGGGTCATGGGAGCGGGCGACGGAAGTGGCCCAAGGCAACAACACGAGCACGCAGGGTTCGGGCGGCACCGCGAGCAGGCCGGCGGCGAAGGCCGCCGTGCCCAAGAGCGGCGTCAATCCGAACTTCGGCATGAACATGCCGATGATGGTGAGCGCCTTCGATACCGCCGTCTGGCTGAAGGCGGCGGCTTGAGTCCGCGGGGTGGTGCCCGCCGGCACCCGCCCGCGTTTCGCGACAAATAGGGGCGGCCTGCGGGCCGCCCTTCCTCCTTCCTGACTGGCTCAGGCCAGCGCGCGCGCGAGCGCCACGTACTCTGCCACCGGCACCTCCTCGGCGCGGCGCTGCTCGTCGAACGCGCCGCCGTAGCCGCGCTGCCGCAGCCAGCGCCCGAGAGTGTGGCGAAGCAGCTTCCTGCGCTGCGAGAACGCGATCGTCACGAGCTCGGACAGGCATGCGGCCTGCGCCGCGCTGGCCGCGGCCTCGGCGAGCGGGCACATGCGCACGACCGCCGAATCCACCATCGGCGGCGGTTCGAACGCCGCGGGAGGCACCGCCAGCACCTGCTCGATGCGGTAGCGCCACTGCAGCATCACGCTGAGCCGCCCGTAGGACTTGCTGCCGGGTTCAGCCGCCATGCGCTCCACCACCTCCCGCTGCAGCATGAAGTGCTGGTCGTGCACCAGACCGGCCACCGGCAAGAGGTGGAACAGGATCGGCGTGGAGATGTTGTAGGGCAGGTTGCCGACGATGCGCAGCGGCGCCGGCGCGGCCTTGCTCGCCAGCGCGGCGAAGTCGACCGCCAGCACGTCGGCCTCGATCACCGTCAGGCCGGCGCGCCCGCGCAGGCGCGCGGCCAGGTCGCGGTCGAGCTCGATCACCGTCAGTGCGCCGGCCCGCGCCAGCAACGGCAGCGTCATCGCGCCGAGCCCCGGGCCGATCTCCACCAGCGCCTCGCCGGGCCGGGGATGGATGCACTCGACGATGGCCTCGACGACGGACTCGTCGGACAGGAAGTGCTGGCCGAAGCGCTTGCGTGGACGATGCTTCACGGCCCTGCGCCCCTCGGGCTGCCCGCCCGCCCGGCCCGCGGCCCAGCATCACTGAGGCGGTTCACGCAGCTCGATGTAGGCGCGCGCGCGCAGTTCCTTGGCCCATTCGAGGTAGGCCTGCTCGAACTTCTGCTCGCGCAGCACGTTGCGCGCCTGCTCACGCACCTGGCGCGGATCGAGCGGGACGTTGCGGCGCTCCAGCACCTGGATCAGGTGCACGCCGAAGCGCGAGAGCACCGGCGCCGAGATGCCGCCCACCGGCAGCTCGTCCATCGCCGCCTCGAACTCGGGCACCATCGTGCCGGGCGTCGTCCAGCCGAGGTCGCCGCCGGCCGCGGCCGAGCCGTCCTCGCTGAACTGGCGCGCGATGTCCTCGAAGCTGCGCTGCCCGCTCTCGATGGCCGCGCGGTACTCCGCCAGCCGCTGCGCCGCCACCTCGGCGGTCAGCTGTGGCGAGGCGCGCAGCAGCACGTGCCGCACGCGCGTCTGCGTCAGCTCGGCAGCCGGTTCCGCGCCTCCGCGCCGCTCCAGCAGCTTGAGGATGTGGAAGCCCGCCCCCGAGCGAAGCGGCTCGGCGGACACCTCGCCCACCTTGAAGCCGCGCACGGCTTCGCTGAAGAGGTCGGGCAGGCGCGAAGCGGGCCTGAGGCCGATCTCGCCGCCGCGCTCGCGGTTGCCGTCCTCCGAGAGCTCGCGCGCCACGCGGTCGAAGGCCTCGCCGCTGCGCACGCGCGCCAGCGCCGCAGCGGCGCGCGCGCGGCGCTCGGCCACCTGCGCGTCGCTCGCACCTTCGGGCACGGCCACGAGGATCTGCGCGATGTTCAGCTGCACGTCGCCGGCGGCAGCGGCGCGCCGCCGGGCCAGGTACTGCTCGATCTCCTCGTCGCTGACCCGGATGCGTGGATAGACCTCGCGCTCGCGCAGCTTCTCGATCAGCAGCTGGTCGCGCAGCGTGGCGCGAAAACGCGTCATGTCCGAGCCGTCGGCGCTCAGCCGTTCGCGCAGCTGGGTCAGCGTCAGGCGGTTCTGCGCCGCCACGCTGCGCACGGCGCGATCGAGCTCGGCCTCGTCGACGCGCACGCCGCTCTCGCGCGCCACGGTGATGATGACGCGCTCGTCGATGAGGGAATCGAACACCTGGCGGCGCAACTCGGCCGGCGGGGGCAGCCGCAAGCCCTGGCGGGCCGCGTTGGCACGCGCATTCTCGACGCGGCGCTCGACCTCGCCGGCGGTGACGAGCTCCTGGTTGACGACGGCGGCGATGTAGTCGCCGGTCAGTGCGCTCGGCGCGGCGCCGGCCGGGGTGTTGGCGGGCGCCCCGGGCGCAGCCGGCTGCGCGTGCACGGCCGTGAACGCCGCCAGCCAGGCGGCGAGCACGGCCGCCCCCAGGCCCGTGCGCGCGGGCACTCGCGCCGCGGCTTGCCGCGCCGAATCAAGCAGGGGGATGAACGCTCGGATCATGGAGGGAAGGCGCAGGGTGCGGGCGCAGCCGGCGGCGCGGTGCACCGTGCCACGACGGCTCATTCGGGAGCCGACACCGGGCTGAGCCGCTCCTCGCGCAGCAGCTCGTAGCCGGGGATATTGTCCTTCAACACCCGCAGCGGGTTGGAGCCGATGCGCGACAGCCCGACCAGCTCCAGTTGCAGCAGCAGCCGTGTCGTGGCCTCGCTGCGCCCGGTGGACAGGCGCTCGGCCACGATGCGCCCGATCCAGCAGCCGGCGTCGTACTCGAGCCCGAGCACCGAGTCGGTGATGCGGCTGTCCTTCAGGCTGTAGTTGGCGCGGCCCACACCGTACCAGGAGCCGCGACAGCTGCCGCCGGCCGACGCGCCAGCCCCCGGCGCTGCCGCCTCGCGCTGCAGGATCGGCCACTGCCAGCCGAGCTCCAGCTGTTCCGACAACCCGCGGGCGAACCGGTACGTGGTGGACACCGTGCGAAAGCGCCCTGGCGCGTAGCGCATGCCCAGGATCGAACGCACCGAACGCCGGATGTCGGCGCTGTACTGCACGGCGGCATCGAAGTTCCAGTGCGGCAGCACGCTCGTGGAGCCGAGCAGCAGCACGTCGGAGAAGCGCTGCGTCGACGGCGCACCGTCGGGCGTGCCGTCCGGTTGCGCCGTCACCTGCTGCGGCCGGAACTGGTAGCGCTGCACGATGCCCAGGCGCAGTGTCTCGCCGCCGGTGGCCTCGTCGACGAGGCGCGTCGTCACCCCGGCCGTGATCTGGTGCGCATCGGAAACGCGGTCTACGCCCGAGAAGCTGTTCTCGCTGTAGATGGAAGCGAAGTTGAAGTCCTTCGCCGCGGCGTCGTAGTTGGGCAGGTGGCTCTGTGCGCGCGTGGGCGTGTTCACGTACAACAGCCGCGGCTCCAGCGTCTGGCGCACGCCGCGGCCGAACGCCGTGTCCGTACGCTCGAACTCGAGCCCCGCGTCGAGGCTGAAGGTGGGCACGGCGCGGCGGGCGCGGCCGCTCGCCTCGCTGTCGTAGGCCGCAGCGTTGAAGGATAACTTCGGCACGAGCCACAGCCCCGGCTCGCGTGTGCCGTACGCCAGCGAGCCGAGCGCGTGCAGCCGCTCGCCGCCGCTGCGCCCCGCGCGCGCCGACTCGGGCGAGGGAAGCGCGAAGCGGTTGTATTCCGACTCGAGTGCCCAGACCCATTCGCCGTGGCGCCCCTGAAGGCCTGCGCCGACCTGCGGCAGCCGTTCGTAGGGCGCCACGATCAGCTCGTCGGTGCCCTGCAGCACCTGCCACTGCGCCGTGCGCACGTAGGCGAGGCCGCGCACGCCGGCGAAGTCGAGCGGCCGCTCGACGATCAGGCGCGAAGGCAGCAGCCGCGGCGCGATCGACAGGCCCCGACTCGGGAAGTCCTTCCACCAGTTGGCATCGGAGACACGGGTCACGTCGGCACGGGCGTTGAGACCGAACGGCAGCGCACTCTCGTGCCGCCAGTGCAGCGCACCGCGCGCCGTCTCGGCCAACCGGTCATCGGGCAGCGCGTCGACGCGCACCTCGCCGCCATGCCCCGGCTCGAGATACCGGAACTCGGCATCGAGCCCGAGGCCGCGCCGCGTGATGACCCGCGGCGCCAGCGTCGCATCGCGGTTCGGCGCGATGTTCCAGTAGTAGGGCACCGACAGCTCCAGGCCGCTGCGGTTGTCGATGTTCACGGTCGGCGGCAGCCAGCCGGACTTGCGCGCGTCCGACAGCGGGAAGCTCATCGTCGGCAGCGCGATGATCGGCGCGCCGAGGAATCGCAGCACGGCGCCTTCGGCGACGCCCTCGTTCGCATCGAGGTCCAGGTGCACGCGGTCGGCCTTCAGCACCCACGCGGGTTCGGCTGCATCGGGCCCGTCCTCGCGCGGGCAGCTGGTGTAGCTGGCCTGCGTGGCGCGCGAGCGGCCGGGGCCGAGGAAGTCGACACGCTCGGCGCGGCCGCCGGCACCGAGCGCGACGAACTCGAAGCTCGGCTCGAGGAAGTAGCCCTCGAAGCGCTGCACGTGCAGCTGCAGTTCGGGGCCGCGGTAGGAGACGCCCTCGCGCTCGATGCGCACGCGGCCCTTCGCGCTGGCCCGGTCCTCGGGCACGTCGTAGGCGATGCGGTCGGCGCGGATGACCAGGCCGCCCCGGCGGAACTCCACGTCGCCTTCGGCCACGGCCTCGACATCCGGCTGCCCGCGCAGCGTGCGCGCCTGCAGCACGACGGGCAGGTCGCGCGCCGCCTCGCCGCGTGGCGGCGGCTGCAGGCTGGTGGCAGGCGCCAGCGGCACGGTCGGTGACGGGGCGGTCGAAGAGGCTGCCGGCGCCGAAGCCGCAGACACGGACGCGGACGCGGACGCGGACGCGGACGGCGCCGACGCTGCCCCTGCGGCAGCGGGTCGCTTCGCGGCCGCTCCCTGGCCCTGCGCCACCACGCCCCACGCACTCAGTGCCGCAAGCAGGGCCAGGGGAAGGAGGCGCATCGGGCCAGGCGTGCCGTGTGAGACCGTCGAGGCCTTGCAGGCCGGTTCCGAAGGCGGGCAGCGAAGCCCGATTCGTAGAATGAATTATCCATGAGCTCCGCCGCATCCATCGCCTGGCCCGAGGTGGCGCGGCGCGTCGCCTTCGAGCGCTGGCTGGCGGACATCGCGCCGCGCCACGGGCTCGCGCCGGAGACGCTCGCTCCGGCCAGCGCCGACGCGAGTTTCCGTCGCTACCTGCGCGTGGCAGCCACGCGCGTGGCGGGCGGCAGCGCCATCGTCATGGACGCGCCGCCGCCACACGAGGACGTGCGCCCTTTCGTGAAGGTGGCGCGCCTGGCCGGTGCGGCCGGCCTGAACACGCCGCGCGTGCTCGAGTGTGACGAGGCACTGGGCTTCCTGCTGCTCACCGACCTCGGCACGCGCTCCTACCTCGACGCGTTCGCCCAGGTCGCGCCGGCCGAAGTCGATCGTCTGATGCGCGCAGCGCTGGCCGCACTCGTGCGCTGGCAGGCCGGTGTGCCGGCGGCCGAGCTGCCGCGCCACGACCACGCACTCATCGAAAGCGAGCTCGCCCTCTTCCCCGAGTGGTGCGTGCGCCGCGAGTTCGGCATCGAGTGGGCGGCGGCCGAGCAGGCGGCGTGGAAGCGCATCGTGCTGCTGCTGGCGGGCAGCGCGCTCGCGCAACCGGTGGTGGCGGTGCACGCCGACTACATGCCGCGCAACCTGATGGTGTGCGAGCCGCCGCCGGGCATCCTCGACTTCCAGGACGCGCTCGCCGGCGCCATCGGCTACGACGTCGCTTCGCTGCTGCGCGATGCCTTCCGCTCGTGGGAGGAGGAGCAGGAGATCGACTGGGCCGTGCGCTACTGGGAGATGGCGCGCCGCGCCGCGCTGCCGGTGCCGGCCGACTTCGGCGAGTTCTGGCAGGCGCTCGAGTGGATCGGCCTGCAGCGGCACCTGCGCGTGCTCGGCGTCTTCTGCCGCCTCAAGCATCGCGACGGCAAGCCCCTGTACGCCGCCGACCTGCCGCGCTTCTTCGGCTACTGCACGAAGGTGGCGTTGCGCTATGCCCCCTTGGCGCCGCTGCTCAAGCTGCTCGCGCCGATGAGCGGGCACGCGGTGGCGAGCGGATTCACGTTCTAGCCAGCTGGCGCCCGCGTTCCCGTCCCCGGGCTCGCAGTGGCGCGTCCCTCCGAGGGGTGAAGCGGCATCCGCAGCCGCGGCGCGGGCGTAATTGACGGGCACCGGGGCACGACAGACGCAGCACCTGACTCGACTGTCGATCCGGCCTCTCGCAACCGTTCATCCACCTTCCGCTTCGCCTCACAGGAGACTCATCATGGCCCGCAAGCACTTCATCGCCCTCGCCGCCTTCGCCGCGCTCGCCACCGCCGGCACCGCCGCGCACGCCGACGACATCACGATCGCCGACGAGATCATCGCCTTCCAGTCCACCAAGTCGCGCGCCGAGGTGTGCGACGAGGTGCTCGCGGCGCGCGCCGCCGGCATCGTCTCGTTCACGAGCGAGGTCGACCTGTCGTCGACGATGGCGGCCGCGCCCGCGTCGACGCTGACGCGCGAGCAGGTGCGCGCCGAGGTCGGCGACGCCGCGCGCCGGCACGTCATGCTGTGGTACCCGGCCTGAGCCGCGCGACGCACCCGCGTCGCCGCGCAAGCGAAGAAGGGGCGCCTCGGCGCCCCTTGCTGCTTCCTGGTCCCCGCCCTTCAGGGGCAGGCGGCGATCACCTGCGACACCGCGGCCGTGAGCCGTTTGCCGTAGGGCACGTGCAGGAACTCGTTCGGCCCGTGCGCGTTGCTCTTCGGCCCGAGCACGCCGCACACCATCATCTGCGCCTTCGGGAAGCCGGCAGCGAGCATGCTCATCAGCGGGATCGTGCCGCCCTGGCCGATGTAGCCCAACGGGGCGCCCCACTGCGACATCGACGCCGCGTCCAGCGCCTGCTCCAGCCACGGCGCGAGATCGGGCGCGTTCCAGCCCGTGGCGCCGAGCGCGCCGGCACGACCGTCCGGGCGGAAGGTGACCTTGGCGTTGTACGGCGCGTTGTCCTCGAGCAGCTGCTTCAGCGCCAGGCTCGCCTGGTGGCCGTCGACGAGCGGCGGCAGCCGCAGGCTCAGCTTGAAGGCGGTGAACGGGCGCAGCACGTTGCCGGCGTTCGAGAGCTCCGGGAAGCCCTCGGCCCCGGTGACGCTGAGCGTCGGCCGCCACGTGCGGTTGAGCAGCGCCTGCACCGGATCGGTGGTGGTCGGCAAGGCCGGCGAGCCGTCGGCGCCGCAGGCCCAGGGAAACCGCTTCCACACGAGGTCGCCCAGGATCGCGGCAGTGGCGCGTGCCTGCTCGGCGCGCGCGGCCGGGATCTCGCAGTGGAAGCTCCCGGGCAGCAGCCGCCCGGTGCGCGAGTCCTCCAGCCGGTCGAGCACCTGGCGCAGGATGCGGAACGACGAGGGCACGAGGCCGCTCGCGTCGCCCGAGTGCACGCCCTCGGTGAGGATCTCGACCTTCAGCACGCCGCTGACCATGCCGCGCAGGCTGGTCGTGAGCCACAACTGGTCGTAGTTGCCGGCGCCGCTGTCCAGGCACACGACGAGCGCGATGTTGCCCAGCCGCGGCTTCAGCGCCTCGATGTAGGCCGGCAGGTCGGGCGAGCCGCTCTCCTCGCAGCTCTCGATGAGGCCGACGCAGCGCGGGCGCGCAATGCCGTGGCGGTCCAGCGCCTCGATGGCCGAGATGGCGGCGTACACGGCGTAGCCGTCGTCGGCGCCGCCGCGGCCGTAGAGCAGGCCGTTCTCGAGCTTCGGCGTCCACGGCCCGAGGTCGTTGCGCCAGCCGTTGAACTCGGGCTGCTTGTCGAGGTGGCCGTAGAGCAGCACGGTGTCGGTGCTGCCCGCGCGGGTGGCGGGGATGTCGAAGAAGACGAGCGGCGTGCGCCCGGGCAGGCGCACCACCTCGAGCTTCAGGCCCGCCACCTTGCGGCTTTCCACCCAGCACGCGGCGTCGGTGACGACACGCTCGAGCAGCCCGTGCGCGGCCCACTCGGCGTCGAACATCGGGCTCTTCGCCGGCACGCCGATGTACTCGGTGAGCGCGGGCACGATGCGCTGGTCCCAGGCTTCGTTCGCGTATGCGGCGAGGGCCTGCGCTTCGGCGGAGCGGGTCGGTGCGTTCATCTTCGTCTCCTGGGGGTGGCTAGAGCCGGCGCAACCACTGCGTCAGGTCGGCCAGCACGTCGCCCTGTTCGGGCTCGTTGAAGATCTCGTGGTAGAGCTTGCGGTAGCGGCGCCTGTGCAGCACGCCGGGCGGCGCGGCCGCGGCGAATGCCTCGCTGCCGGCGGGCCTGACGCACAGGTCCTCGCCCGCCCACAGCAGCAGCGTCGGCACGCGCCAGCGCGGCGCCATGGAAAGCACGTGCGCGCCGTTGTCGACCATGAAGCGCACCAGCCGCGGCGTGACGCGGTCGTGCACCAGCGGGTCGGCGGTGTAGGCCTGCACCACGGCCGGGTCGCGGCACACCCATTGCGGCTTGAGGCCGTTGTGCACCCGGAGGGCGGGTGCAAGGCGGCCCAGTGCGGCCAGCAGCAGCCGCTGGCCCTTCGACAGGCCGATGTCCAGCGCCGGCGAGGAGAGCACGAGTGCGTCGAAGTCGCGCGCGAAGCGCGCGGCCTGCGGGTGCAGGTTCTCGGCGACGAAACGCGCCGCCACCAGCCCGCCCATGCTGTGCCCGAGCAGCACGCGCCGGCCGCCGCCGGCGCCGCGCAGGTGGTCGGAGACCATCGCCACGTCACCCAGCAGCGCCAGCGGGTGCGGGATCGCGCCGCGCGACCCTTCGCTGCGGCCGTGGCCACGCTGGTCGTGCCCGGCCACGTGCCAGCCGGCGGCATTCAGCGCCGCGGCCACGTGCTCGTAGCGGCCGATGTGCTCGCCCAGGCCGTGCACGATCTGCACGAGGCCGCGCGCCTCGGGCCCGGCCGGCCAGCGGCGCAGGTGCAGGCGCAGGCCGTCCTGCGTGAGCATCTGTTCGTTGAACGGCGCCGGCGGCGGTGCCACGGCCGGCAACGGCGCGGCGGTCGCCGGTGCCGCGGCCCGCTCGGCCGGGCTCGCCGTCGCCGCGGGCACGCGGGCTGGGGCAGGGGGAGAGGCAGGGGCGGACGGCACCGCGACCGCGGGCGGCACGGGCGCCGGTGTCGGCGCCTGCCTGGCCCGGCTTTCCATCGCCGCCTCGATGGCCGTCTTTCCGCCCGGTCTCATGCCCCGCATTTCATCACGCCGACCGCCGTTCTATCCTCCCTTCATGGAGACCGACTTCTTCACCGTCGAGGCGCTGCCCACGGGCGTCGCGCACCTGCGCCTGAACCGGCCGGAGCGCATGAACACCATGACGCCGGCGTTCTTCCCCGCCTTGCGGGACGTCGTGGCCACGCTCAACGCCGAGGGCGCCACGCGCGTGCTCGTGCTCTCGTCGGCCGGCAGGCACTTCAGCGCCGGCATGGCGCTCGAGGTCTTCGCCGGCGCCGGCGACCTGGCGGCCATGCTCGACACCGCGAACGCCCGCGCCCGCTTGGCCTTCCAGGACAGCCTGCGCCAGCTGATGCGCTGCTTCGACGTCGTCGAGCAGGCGCGCTTTCCCGTCATCGCCGCGGTGCAGGGCGCCTGTGTCGGCGGCGCGCTCGACCTCGCCGCCGCCTGCGACCTGCGCGTGGCCAGCGCCGACGCCTTCTTCGCCGTGCAGGAGATCCACATCGGCATGGCCGCCGACCTGGGCGTGCTGCAGCGGCTGCCGAAGATCGTGCCGCCGGGCGTGGCGCGCGAAATGGCCTTCACCGGCGAGCGGCTCGGCGCCGAGCGCGCCCTTGCCGCCGGCCTGGTCAACGCCGTGCTGCCCGACGCCGAGGCAGCGCTCGCGCACGCGATGAAGCTCGCCGAGGCGATCGCTGCCAAGTCGCCGCTCGCCGTCGCCGGCAGCAAGCTCGCGATCAACTACGCCATCGACCACCCGACGGCCGAGGCGCTGGAGCAGATGACCTTGTTGCAGAGCGCCATCTTCGACATCGAAGAGATGGGCCGCGCCATCGTCGCGTGGAAGGCGAAGTCGGCGGGCGAGTTCGCACCGCTGGCCCCGGTCAAGCCGGTGCAGGCCGCGCCGGCCGCGGCCGCTCAGAGCTTGAAGCCGTAGTCGATGATCACCGGCGCGTGGTCGGAGAAGCGCTCGCCGAGGTAGATGTGCTCGCGCCGCGCGGTCGCCGCCACGCCCGGCGTCGCGAGGTGGTAGTCCAGCCGCCAGCCGACGTTCTTCGCCCACGCCTGGCCGCGGTTGCTCCACCACGTGTACTGCCCGGGCCGGGGGTTCAGGCGCCGGAACACGTCGACCAGGCCACCGGCGCCGAGCAGCTTCGTCATCCAGGCGCGCTCCTCGGGCAGGAAGCCGCTGTGCTTCTGGTTGCTGCGCCAGTTCTTCAGGTCGATCTCCTGGTGCGCGATGTTGATGTCGCCCACGAGGATGAACTCGCGCTCGGCAGCCAGCCGCCGCAGGTGGCGCGCCATCTTCGCGAGGAAGCGGAACTTCGCCTGCTGGCGTTCCTCGCCCGAGGAGCCGCTCGGGAAGTAGCAGCTGACAATGCTGAACCTGCGCCGCGCGGTGTCGAAGCGCGCCTCGACCCAGCGGCCTTCGCTGTCGAACTCGCCGCGGTCGAAGCCGGCCAGCACGGCGCTGGCCACCTTGCGCGTGTACAGCCCGACGCCGGCGTAACCCTTCTTCCGCGCGTAGTGGAAGTGGCCACGCAGGCCGCCGATGCGGTCGAAGCGGCCGACGACGTCCTCGGCGTGGGCTCTGATCTCCTGCACGCCCATACAATCCGCGCCTGCGTTTTCGGCCCAGGCGAGGAAGCCTTTGCTGGCGGCGGAGCGGATGCCGTTCAGATTGAGCGTAACGAGCCGAAAAGCCAACAGCAAGACCTCGACCGAAGATGACGGCGGCAAGCTCACCGGCAGGCCCGGACCCCGCGCTGGCGCGCGAGTTCGTGCATTTCGCCATGGACGCGGGCGTGCTGCGCTTCGGCGAGTTCCGCACCAAGGCCGGCCGGCTCTCGCCGTACTTCTTCAACGCCGGCCTGTTCGACGACGGCGCCAAGCTCGGCCGCCTGGCGGAATTCTATGCACGGCGCCTGCTCGTCCTGGGCGCCGATTCGCCCTTCGACATGCTGTTCGGCCCGGCCTACAAGGGCATCGTGCTGGCCTCGGCGGTGGCGGTGGAACTGGCGCGACGAGGCCGCAACGTGCCCTTCGCCTACAACCGCAAGGAGGTCAAGGACCACGGAGAGGGGGGCACGCTGGTCGGCGCGCCGCTCGCCGGCCGCGTTCTGATCGTCGATGACGTCGTCTCCGCCGGCACCTCGGTGCGCGAATCCATGACCCTGATCGAACGCGCCGGCGCGCAGCCCTTCGGGTTGGCGATCGCGCTCGACCGCCAGGAGAAGGCCACCGCCGCAGCCAGCGAGGGCGGCGGCGACCTGCCCTACAGCGCCGTGCAGTACATCACGCGCGAACTGCGGCTGCAGGTGGCCGCCATCGCCACGCTCGACGACCTGCTCGACGTGCTGCGCACGAGCCGCGACCCGGCGCTGGCCGCGCACGCCGCCCCGGTGGCGGCCTACCGCGAGCGATACGGGGTTTGACATGGGCACGCCGCGACGCGCACTGATCGCGCTGGCCGCGCTGGCCGCGCTGGCCATGCTGCTCGTGGCGTCCCCCGCCTCGGCCCAGGCGAACCCGAACGCAGCCGGCACCGGCGGCATCTACACCTGCACCACCGACCAGGGCCGCCGCCTCACCTCCGACCGGCCGATCGCCGAGTGCCGGCACAAGGAGCAGCTGCTGCTCAACCGCGACGGCTCGGTGCGCAGCGTCATCCCACCCACCTACACGGCCGAGGAACGCGCCGAGCGCGAGGCACGCGAGCGCCGTGCCGCCGAGCTGCGCGCCGCACAGATCGACGCCGTGCGCCGCGACCGCAACCTGCTCGCCCGTTTCCCGGACGAGGAATCGCACGCGCGGGCCCGCGAGCAGGCACTGACCTCCGTGCGCCTGGCCATCGCGGCCACCGAGCGCCGGATGAAGGAGCTCGAGGCCGAGCGGGTGCCGCTGCTCAACGAGGCCGAGTTCTACGTCGGCAAGCAGCTGCCGATGAAGATCAAGCTGCTGCTCGACGCCAACGACGCGTCACGCGCGGCGCAGCGCAACGCCGCCGCCACGCAGGCCGCCGAGCTCGAGCGGGTGAACAAGATCTACGACGTCGAGCTCGAGCGCCTGCGCAGGCTGTGGGAAGGCGCGCCGCCCGGCTCGCTCGGCCCGATCCCGGCGCCGGAGCCGGCGGCCTCCCGGCCGCGGCCGGCACGGGCGGCGTCGACGGCCAGTCCCTGAGGGCCGAAGCGCGGCCACCTCGCCGCGCTCAGCCCGCTCCGAGCCTGCGCCTGAGCAGCTCGCCGGCCTGCGCCGGGTTGGCCTTGCCCTGGCTCGCCTTCATCACCTGCCCGACGAGGGCGTTGAAGGCCTTGTCCTTGCCGGCGCGGAACTCCTGCACCGACTTCGGATTGCCAGCGATGACCTGATCGACGATGGCCTCGAGCGCGCCGGTGTCGTTCATCTGGCGCAGGCCGCGCGCCTCGATCACTGCGTCGACATCCTGATCGCCGGCCCACAGCGCCTCCAGGACCTGGCGCGCACCGTTGTGCGATACGGTGCCGTCGGCGACACGGCGGATGAGCGCGGCCAGCGCGGCGGCCGCCACCGGCATGCGCTCGATCGCGACGCCTTCGGCATTGAGCCGCTTGCTCACCTCGCCCATCAGCCAGTTGGCCGCGAGCTTGGGCTCGCCGCTGGCGTCGCGCACCGCCTCGTAGAAGCGGGCGAAACCGAGGCTCTGCGTCATCATCGCCGCGTCGTAGGCGGGCAGGCCGTCGTCGCGCTGGAAGCGTTCGGCCATCGCCGCGGGCAACTCGGGCAGCGCGGCGCGCACGCGCTGCACCCACTCGGGCGCGATGACCAGCGGCGGCAGGTCGGGGTCCGGGAAGTAGCGGTAATCGTGCGCGTCTTCCTTGCTGCGCATGGCGCGCGTCTGGCCGCTGGCGGGGTCGAACAGCACGGTCGCCTGCTCGATCGCCAGGCCGTCCTCCAGCTGCTCGATCTGCCACTGCACCTCGGCGTCGATGGCCTGCTGCAGGAAGCGGAAGCTGTTGAGGTTCTTGATCTCGCGCCGCGTGCCGAACGGCGCGCCCGGCCGCCGGATCGACACGTTGGCGTCGCAGCGGAAGCTGCCTTCCTGCATGTTGCCGTCGCAGATGCCGAGCCACACGACGAGCGTGTGCAGCGCCTTCGCGTACGCCACGGCCTCGGCGCTGCCACGCATGTCGGGCTCGGAGACGATCTCCAGCAGCGGCGTGCCGGCGCGGTTCAGGTCGATGCCGCTCATGCCGTGAACCTCCTCGTGCAGGCTCTTGCCGGCGTCCTCCTCGAGGTGGGCGCGGGTGAGGCGCACGCTCCTCTTCTGCCCGTCGAGCAGGAACACGACGCTGCCGCCCTGCACCACCGGGATCTCGTACTGGCTGATCTGGTAGCCCTTGGGCAGGTCGGGGTAGAAGTAGTTCTTGCGCGCGAAGATCGACTGCGGCGCGACCTTGGCGCCCACCGCGAGGCCGAAGCGGATGGCCCGCTCCACCGCGCCGCGGTTGAGCACCGGCAGCGTGCCGGGCAGCGCCAGGTCCAGCGCGCAGGCCTGCGTGTTCGGCGCCGCGCCGAAGGCGGTGGCCGCGCCGCTGAAGATCTTGCTCGCCGTCGAGAGCTGCGCGTGCGTCTCGATGCCGATCACGACCTCCCAGCCTCGCACCAGGCCGTCGGCTGGCGCGGGCTTTCCCGGCCCGCTCCTCGCCGGCGCGTTCATGCGCGCGGCTCCCGCAGGTGCCAGTCGGTCGCCTGCTGCAGCGCGTGCGCAGCGTGCAGCAGCGCGCCTTCGGCGAAGTAGTTGCCGATCAGCTGCAGCCCCACCGGCATGCCGCCTTCCCCGGTGCCTGCCGGCACGCTCATGCCGGGCAGGCCGGCCAGGCTCGCCGGCAGCGTGAAGATGTCGGCCAGGTACGCCTTCACGGGGTCGTCGGCCTGCGCACCGAGCTTCCACGCCACGGTCGGGGCCACCGGCCCGGCGATGAGATCGCACTGCCCGAAGCAGGCCCGGAAGTCGTCGGCGATCATGCGGCGCAGCTTCTGCGCCTGCAGGTAGTAGGCGTCGTAGTAGCCGTGGCTGAGCACGTAGGTGCCGATCATGATGCGGCGCTTGACCTCCGGCCCGAAGCCTTCGCTGCGGCTCTTCTTGTACATGTCCAGCAGGTCGGCCGCACCCTCGGCGCGGTGGCCGTAGCGCACGCCGTCGAAGCGGCCGAGGTTCGAGCTCGCCTCGGCCGGCGCGATGATGTAGTAGACGGGAATCGACAGCTCGGTGCGCGGCAGGTTCACGTCCACGAGCGTGGCACCGAGCTTCTCCAGCTCGGCCAGCGCCGCGCGCACGGCCCGGCCCACGTCGGCGGCGAGCACGGCCGGGAAGAACTCCCTGGGCAGCCCGATGCGCAGGCCCGCCAGCGGCCGCGCGGCGCTGGCGCCGGCACGCGGTGCGAGCATCGCCGCATGCAGGTCGACCGGGGGCCGTTCGGCACTCGTCGCGTCGCGCGGATCGAAGCCGCTCATCGCCGAGAGCAGCAGCGCGCAGTCCTCGGCGCTCCTGGCCAGCGTCCCGGCCTGGTCGAGGCTGGAGGCGAACGCCACCATGCCCCAGCGCGACACGAGCCCGTACGTCGGCTTGATGCCGGTGACGCCGCAGAAGCTCGCCGGTTGGCGGATCGAGCCGCCGGTGTCCGTGGCCGTGGCCGCGGGCACGAGGCCGGCGGCCACCGCCGCGGCCGAGCCACCGGACGAGCCCCCGGGCACGCGGGTGCGGTCCCACGGGTTGCGCACCGGCCCGAAGGCCGAGTTCTCGTTCGACGAGCCCATCGCGAACTCGTCGCAGTTGAGCTTGCCGAGCATCACCATGCCGGCGCCCGGGGCCCGGCCCGGCTCGCCGGCACCGAGGCGCGCCACGACGGTGGCGTCGAACGGGCTGGCATAACCCTCGAGCATGCGCGAGCCGGCCGTCGTCGGGGCTCGCGAGCGCGGGTAGCTCGTGACGAAGATGTCCTTGTGCGCCACCGGCACGCCGGTGAGCGGGCCCGCCTCGCCGCGCGCGCGGCGCTCGTCGGCGGCACGCGCTTCGGCCAGCGTCTGCGCGGCATCGACGTGCACGAAGGCCCCGAGGCCGCCCCCCGCGCCGGTGCGGTCGCGCTCGATGGCGTGCAGGCACTCCGTCGCGAGCTCGACGCTGGACACCTCGCGCGCCGCGAGCGCCCGCGCGAGCGCGGCCACGCCACGCCGGGCCATTGACGGCGTGCTCATTCGATCACCTTCGGCACGAGGTACAGGCCGTCCTGCACCGCCGGCGCGCTCGCCTGGTTCAGGGCCCGCTCGGCCACGCCCTCGGCCATCTCCGTGACGACGTCGTCGCGCAGCCGCGAGGCCACCTCGTGCAGCGCGGCCAGCGGCGTGTACAGCGGCTCGACGCCGCGGGTGTCCACCGCGCCCATCTGCTCGACGATGCGGAAGAAGCCGTTGAGCTGCGCCAGCATCGCGCCGGCTTCGGCGTCGGTGAGATCGAGCCGCGCCAGGTGCGCGATGCGGCTCACGTCGTCGGGGGTCAGGGCCATGGCCAGCTCGGGCATTCGCTCGGCGCCTCGTTCCGGCGATGGCGCGCTCGTCTTCCGCGGGGTGCCGCGGGGTTCGTTCCTAGGGGGTTCGGGTATTATCGCCCGCTGCTTCACGGGCCCGCGGGCCCGTTTCGCGATGGGCCCGCCGGGCTCGTTTTTTGTGCCTGTCCGCAGGGTCTCGCTCGCCTTCCGCTCCCGCCGCCGCGCCCATGTTCTCTTCCCTGCGCCGCTACGTCTCGACCGACCTCGCCATCGACCTGGGCACCGCCAACACGCTGATCTACGTGCGCGGCAAGGGCATCGTGCTCGACGAGCCTTCGGTCGTGGCCATCCGCCACGAGGGCGGCCCGAACGGCAAGAAGACGATCCAGGCCGTCGGCAAGCAGGCCAAGGCGATGCTCGGCAAGGTGCCCGGCAACATCGAGGCCATCCGGCCGATGAAGGACGGCGTCATCGCCGACTTCACCGTCACCGAGCAGATGCTCAAGCAGTTCATCCGCATGGTGCACCCGCGCTCGATCCTCAAGCCGAGCCCGCGCATCATCATCTGCGTGCCCTGCGGCAGCACGCAGGTCGAGCGGCGCGCCATCCGCGAAAGTGCGCTCGGCGCCGGCGCCTCCGACGTCTTCCTGATCGAGGAGCCGATGGCCGCGGCCATCGGCGCCGGCCTGCCGGTGAGCGAGGCGTCGGGCTCGATGGTCGTCGACATCGGCGGCGGCACCACCGAGGTCGGCGTCATCAGCCTCGGGGGCATGGTCTACAAGGGCAGCATCCGGGTGGGCGGCGACAAGTTCGACGAAGCCATCATCAACTACATCCGCCGCAACTACGGCATGCTCATCGGCGAGCCCACCGCCGAGCAGGTGAAGAAGACGATCGGCAGCGCCTTCCCCGGCAGCGAGGTGAAGGAGATGGAGGTGAAGGGCCGCAACCTGAGCGAGGGCGTGCCGCGCAGCTTCACCATCAGCTCCAACGAGATCCTCGAGGCGCTGACCGACCCGCTGAACCAGATGGTGAGCGCGGTGAAGAATGCGCTCGAGCAGACGCCGCCCGAGCTCGGCGCCGACATCGCCGAGCGCGGCATGATGCTCACCGGCGGTGGCGCGCTGCTGCGCGACCTCGACCGCCTGCTGTCCGAGGAAACCGGCCTGCCGGTGCTGGTGGCCGAGGACCCGCTGTCCTGCGTCGTGCGCGGCTGCGGCATCGCGCTGGAGCGCATGGAGCGGCTGCCGACGATCTTCACGTCGGAGTGAGCCGCGCGCGGCGCGCTGGTCCTCCGCCGTCACCTCTGTCCGCCGCCGGGCTGCGCGCGCGTTCCAGGAGCCGGCACCGATGCCCCTCGCCACGCTCGAGCGCACGCCGCCGCCGTTCTTCCGGCAGGGGCATTCGGCGGCAACGCGGCTGGCCTTCTTCGCCGCGCTGGCAGTCTTCCTGATGGTCGCCGACGCGCGCTTCACCGTCGTGGCGCCGCTGCGCCAGGCGCTCGCCGCCGTGCTGATGCCGATGCAGGGCCTGGCCGGGCTGCCGGTGCAATGGTTGCGCGACGGCGGCCGCTACCTGGAGGGTCTGAGCTCGGCGCAGAGGGGCGAGCGCGAGGCGCGCGAGGCGCTGCTGCGCCAGTCGGTGCAGGCGCAGAAGACCCAGCAGCTCGAGCGCGACAACGCCAGCCTGCGCGCACTGCTCGACCTGGGCCCGGCCCTGGCCACGCGCTCCTTTGCCGCCGAGGTGCTGTACGAAGCCGCCGACCCGTTCTCGTACAAGTGGATCATCGGCCGCGGCGGCCGCCAGGGCGTGGCGCTGGGCGCGCCGGTCGTCAACGCCGCGGGCGTGCTCGGCCAGGTGACGCGCGTCTACGCGCAGAGCGCCGAGGTCACGCTGCTGGCCGACAAGGACGCCGCGATCCCCGTGCTGAATGCCCGCACGCAGCAGCGCGCCGCCGCGTACGGTGGCGCCGGCGGCGGCCTGATGGAGCTGCGCTTCACGTCGGCGAACTCCGACGTGCGCGTCGGCGACGCCTTCGTGACGAGCGGGCTCGACGGCGTCTACCCTGCCGGGCTGCCGGTGGGCACGGTGCATGCGGTGGACCGGCGGGCCGAGTCGGGCTTCGCGCGGGTCGTCGTGCAGCCGACATCCAGCCCTGACGGCGTGCGCTTCGTGCTCGTGCTCGAGCCGATGAGCGCGCAGCTGCCCGAGCGACCGGCGGCGCCCACCGACAGCACGCGCAGCCCGCGCGAGCCCCGGGAGCCGCGCGAAGGCCGCGCTGGTGCGCGTGGCCCGGCACGCAAGGCCTCGTCGTGACGCGAACGATCTTCCGGCGCGCGCGCGAAACCGCGCGGCAAGGGACACCGCGATGATCATGCCGCGCGGCAACGACGAGCTGCTGCTGCCGGTTCGGCCGCTGTTCATCGCGCTGACGCTGCTGGGCGCCTTCGCGCTGAACCTGCTGCCGCTCGGCCGCCAGCCGGCCATGCCGGACTGGCTGGCGCTGGTGCTCGCCTTCTGGGGCGTGCACCAGCCGCGCCGCGTAGGCATCGGCTGGTCGTTCGGCTTCGGGCTGCTGATGGACGTGCACCAGGGTGCGCTGCTCGGCCAGCATGCGCTGGCCTACGCGCTGCTCGGTTTCGCCGCCATCTCGATCCACCGCCGGCTGCTGTGGTTCGGCCCGGCGGCGCAGGCGCTGCAGATCCTGCCGCTGTTCCTGGCCGCGCACGGCGTACAGCTGCTCGTGCGCGTCGTCGCCGGCGACGCCTTCCCCGGCTGGCCCTTCCTGTTCTCGCCGGTGCTGGAGGCCGCGCTGTGGCCGCTGGCCACCCTCGTGCTGCTGGCGCCGCAACGCCGCGCCCCCGACCCGGACGAGAATCGGCCGCTGTAGCCGCGCCCATCGCCGCCCGCCGCGCCCGCCGGACCCATGCCTGCCCCGCCGTCGCCCACGCTGCCGTGGCTCAACGTTCGCCGGCGCGCCGAGCGACAGGCCGAGCTGCGCAACCTGGAGCGCGAGCTGACGCGCTTCCACGGACGGCTGCTGGTCACGGTGGTGCTGGTGCTGCTCGGCTTCGGCCTGCTGGCGGCGCGCCTGCTGCAGCTGCAGGTGGTGCGCCACGACGAGCTGGCCCTGCAGGCGGAGGCCAACCGCACCGCGGTCGTGCCCATCGTGCCCAGCCGCGGCCAGATCGTCGACCGGCACGGCGTCGTGCTCGCCAGCAACTACTCGGCCTACACGCTGGAGATCACGCCGGCGCGCATCGAAGGTGGGCCCGCCGGCATCGACGCACTCGTCGACTCGCTGGCGCAATGGGTGGACATCCAGCCGCGCGACCGCCGCCGCTTCAAGCGCCTGCTGGAGGACAGCAAGGGCTTCGAGTCGCTGCCGCTGCGCACGCGCCTCAGCGACGAGGAGGTGGCGCGGTTCCTGGCCCAGCGCTTCCGCTACCCGGGCGTGGAGGTGAAGGCGCGGCTGTTCCGCCACTACCCGCTGGGCGAGGTCGGCAGCCACCTGCTCGGCTACATCGGCCGCATCAACGCCTCCGAGAAGCGGGCGATCGAGTCGTGGGACGAGGAGCGCCAAGCCAACTACAAGGGCACCGAGACGATCGGCAAGCTCGGCCTGGAGCAGAGCTACGAGGAGGCGCTGCACGGCACCACCGGTGTGGAGCGCGTCGAGACGAGCGCCGGCGGCCGCGCCGTGCGACGGCTGGCCAGCCATCCGCCGACGCCGGGCAACCAGCTGTGGCTGTCGGTGGACATACGCCTGCAGTGGCTCGTCGAACAGCTCTTCGGCGAGCGCCGCGGCGCGCTGGTGGCGCTGGATCCGCGCAACGGCGAGGTGCTGGCCTTCGTCAGCAAGCCCACCTTCGACCCCAACCTCTTCGTCGAGGGCATCGACGTCGAGAGCTGGCGCGAGCTGAACGAGAGCATCGACAAGCCGCTGCTGAACCGCGCGCTGCGCGGCACCTACCCGCCCGGCTCGACCTTCAAGCCGTTCCTGGCCATGGCGGCACTGACGAGCGGCAAGCGCGCACCCGGCACGGTGATCCACGACGGCGGCGTGTTCCAGTTCGGCAACCACACCTTCCGCAGCCACGGCGACACCGGCCTCGGGCCGGTGGACATGGTGCGTTCGATCGTCAAGTCGAGCAACGTCTACTACTACTCGCTCGCCAACGAGCTGGGCGTGGACCTGATGCACGAGCTGCTGTCGCCCTTCGGCTTCGGCCGGCGCACCGGCATCGACCTCGACGGCGAAGCCACCGGCGTGCTGCCTTCCACCGAGTGGAAGCGCAACCACTACCGCCGCCCCGAGCAGCAGCGCTGGTATGCCGGCGAGACGATCTCGCTCGGCATCGGCCAGGGCTACAACAGCTTCACGATGCTGCAGCTGGCCAGCGCCACCGCCACGCTCGCCTCGGGCGGCCTGCGGCACCCGCCACGCATCGTGCGCGAGATCGAGGACGTGCTGACGCGCGAGCGGCAGCCGATGACGGGCGAGGTGCCACCGCCGCTGCCGCTCGATCCGGCGCACGTGCAACTGGTGAAGCACGCGATGCACCTCGTGACGCAGGAGGGCACCTCGACCCGCGTCTTCGCCGGTGCGCCGTACCGCAGCCTCGGCAAGACCGGCACGGCGCAGGCCGTGGGCATCCGGCAGAACGAGAAGTACGACGCCGCCAGGCTGGAGGAGCACCAGCGCGACCACTCCCTGTACATCGCCGCCGCGCCGCTGGAGGCGCCGACCGTGGCGCTGGCCGTCGTGGTGGAGAACGCCGGCTTCGGCGCCGAGGCGGCGGCACCGATCGCCCGGCGCGTGTTCGACTACCTGCTGCTCGGGGTCTATCCCAGCGCCGAGGACATCGCGCTCACGCGCCAGGGCAAGTCGGTCGCGCCGGTGGGCACGCCGCGGCGCGCCGCCGACGTCCCGCTGCCGGGCGCCGCGACGGCGCCGTCGGCGGCCTCGGCCCCGGCCGCTTCCGCATGGGCCACGCCGGGGACCTCACCGGCCAGGCTGGCGAGCGCCCGATGACGACGATCTTCGAGCAGCCATCGCCCTGGCAGCGCACGCGCCGCATGCTCACCGACTTCGATCCGGTGCTGCTCGGCGCGATGCTGGTGCTGGCAGCGATCGGGCTGGTGGCGATGTACTCGGCCGGCTTCGACCACGGCACGCGCTTCGCCGATCACGGCCGCAACATGGCGCTCGGGCTGGCGCTGGTGCTGCTGGTGGCGCAGGTGCCGCCGCACAAGATCGAACGCTTCGCGGTGCCGCTGTACGCGGCCGGCCTCGCGTTGCTGGTCGCGGTGGCGCTGTTCGGCATCACGCGCAAAGGCGCGACGCGCTGGCTGAACGTGGGCATCGTCATCCAGCCGAGCGAGATCATGAAGATCGCCATGCCGCTGATGCTGGCCTGGTGGTTCCAGAAGCGCGAGGGCCATCTGCGCGCCGCCGACCACCTCGTCGCGGCGCTGTTGCTGGTTCTGCCAGTGCTGCTGATCGTGCGCCAACCCGACCTGGGGACGGCTCTGCTGGTGCTGGCGTCCGGGCTGTACATCCTCTTCTTCGCCGGCCTGTCGTGGCGGCTCGTGCTGCCGCTGGCGCTGCTGGCGGCCGGCGGCATCGTCGCGCTCGTGCTGGCGCAGGACACGCTGTGCGAGGGTGGCCTGCGCTGGCCGCTGCTGCGCGAGTACCAGCAACATCGCATCTGCACCTTGCTCGACCCGGCACGCGACCCGCTCGGCAAGGGCTTCCACATCCTGCAGGGCCAGATCGCCATCGGCTCGGGGGGCCTTGCCGGCAAGGGCTTCATGCAGGGCACGCAGACGCACCTCGAGTTCATCCCGGAGCGCACGACCGACTTCATCTTCGCCGCCTTCTGCGAGGAGTTCGGCTTCGTCGGCGTGGCCGTGCTGCTGGTGGCGTTCTCGGTGCTGGTGCTGCGTGGCCTGGCCATCGCTGCCGATGCGCCGACGGTCTTCTCGCGCCTGCTCGCCGCCGCCGTGACGATGGGCATCTTCACTTATGCCTTCGTGAACATGGGCATGGTGAGCGGCATCCTGCCCGTGGTGGGCGTGCCGCTGCCCTTCGTCAGCTATGGCGGCACGGCGATGGTGATGCTCGGGCTCGGGCTCGGCATCCTCATGTCGGTGGCACGCAGCCGCCAGCTGATGCGGTCGTAGGCCGCCCCCCGGGGACGGCGTCTCAGCCGGCCGGCGGCTCGCCGCGCGGCAGGTTCACCGTGAAGCGCGCACCGGGTGCGTCGGCCGTGGCGCCGCTGCGCGGCCTGGCGTCCTCCACCTTCACGGTGGCGCCGTGGCGCGAGGCGACCTCCTGCACGATGGCCAGCCCCAGGCCGCTGCCGTCGACCAGCGTGCCGAGCGCGCGATAGAAGGGCCGGAAGACGAGCTCGCGCTCGGCCGGCGCGATGCCGGGGCCGGTGTCCTCCACCTCCAGCAGCACGGTGTCGCCGCCCAGGTCGGGCGCGACGCGCGCCGTCACCGTGCCGCCGGGCGGCGTGTAGTGCAGCGCGTTGTCCACGAGATTGCGAACGAGCTCGCCGAGCAGCACCGGCTCGGCCATCAGGAAGGCCGGCTTGGGCATGCCGAGGTCGTCCTCGGGGCCCTCGTAGCCGAGGTCGATGCGCCGCTCCAGCGCGCGCGGCACGAAGTCGCGCACCACGGCGCGCGCGATGGCCGCCAGGTCCACCCATTGCGGCTTCAGCGCCGTCGCGTCGGCATCGGCGCGTGCCATCGAAAGCAGCTGGTTCACCATGTGCGCCGAGCGCTGGCTGGACACGGCGATCTGCAGCAGCGAGTGCCTCATCGCCTGCGGGTCGCCGCGCCCGCTGTCGATCTCGCGCGCGGCCAGTTCGGCTTGCGTTCGCAGGCCCGCCAGCGGCGTCTTCAGCTGGTGCGCGGCGTCGGCCAGGAACTGGCGCTGGATGGCCAGCGACTGGTCCAGCCGATGCAGCAGGTCGTTGATCGAGCGCACGAGCGGCGCCACCTCCTCGGGCACGTCGCGCTCGGGAATCGGCGACAGGTCGGTGCTCGGGCGCTTGCGGATGAGCTGCTGCAGCTCCTCCAGCGGCCGGAAGCCGCGCGACAGCGCCAGCCACACCAGCACGACCGCCAGCGGCAGGATGACGAACTGCGGCAGCAGCACGCCCTTGATGATGTCGACCGCCAGCCGCTCGCGCAGCGCCAGCGTCTCGGCCACCTGCACCAGCGCGTCGTTGCTGGGTTCCTCGCTGCCGCTGGCCAGCCACAGCCACGCCACGCGCACCTGCTCGTCATGCAGCCAGTCGTCTCGGAACTGCACCGTGCCGATCGGCATGTGCTCGCCCGCCGGCACGACGATCGCGGCATCGCCGGCCAGCAGCTCGCCGCGCCGCCCCAGCACCTGGAACCAGCGTTGCGCCTCGTCTTCGCCGCGCAGGACGGTGAGCGCCGTGCGCTCGATCTCGGCCGTCGCCGCACCGGGCGGGCGGCGGATGGGCGGCTCGCGCCCCGCGGTGGCGTGGGCGGCCAGCGCGCGAACCAGGCGCGCCAGCTCGGCATCGTAGGGCTGGTGCGCGATGTTCTGCGCCACGATCCAGGTCAGTGCCAGGCTCATCGGCCACAGGAACAGCAGCGGCGCGAGCACCCAGTCGAGCAGCTCGCCGAAGAGCGAGCGCGGGTCGGCCGGCGGGCGCGCGAACATGCCGTGCGGGCCGCGCAGCGCGCCACGCACGCGGTGCGCGCGGCTCGACGGCACAGCCCCCGGGGCCAACGGGGAGGCCTGCTGGGCAGCCGCGGGCGGCGGGGCGGGCGCCTGCGTGGTCGGCGTGGCCGCGGGCAGCGGCGGGGGCCGCGGGTCGTTCATCGGCTGGAGCGAAGCGGGTGCGGGCCGTCAGCCCGCGATCTTCTCCAGACAGTATCCCAGCCCGCGCACGGTGGCGATGCGCACCGGCCCGTGCTCGATCTTCTTGCGCAGGCGGTGGATGTAGACCTCGATGGCGTTGTTGCTGACCTCGTCGCCCCACTCGCACAGGCGCTCGACGAGCTGGTCCTTGCTGACGAGCCGGCCGGCGCGCTGCAGCAGCACCTCGAGCAGGCTGAGCTCGCGCGCCGAGAGCTCGACCATCTGGTCGTTGAGGTAGGCGACGCGGCCGCTCGCGTCGAAGGTGAGCGGCCCGTGCTTCAGCAGGTTGGAGGCGGTGCCGAGGCCGCGGCGCATCAGCGCGCGCACGCGCGCCTCCAGCTCCTGCAACGAGAACGGCTTGGCCATGTAGTCGTCGGCGCCGAGGTCCAGGCCCTTCACGCGCTGCTCGACGCTGTCGGCGGCCGTGAGGATGAGCACCGGCGTGCCGCTGCCGCGCCCACGCAGCTTGCGCAGCACGTCGAAGCCGTGCAGCCTGGGCAGGCCGAGGTCGAGGATGACGAGGTCGAACTCGTGCGCGGCCAGCGCCGCGTCGGCTTCGGTGCCGGTCGTCACCTGGTCCACCGCGTAGCCGGCCGAGCGCAGCGAGCGCAGCAGGCCGTCAGCGAGCACCTGGTCGTCTTCGGCGATGAGGATGCGCATCGGCCCGCCTTGCCTTTGGCTGTGCCTTCGTGGGCTTGTCTCCGGCGCGGGATTCTAGGAGCGCCCCCCTGCCTCCTCGCGCTGGGAAACCCGATCCGGCACCGTTGCCAACCCCCTTGGGCGGGCGCCTCGGGGAGGGATCGCCGGCGAACCGACGGCCCCCCGGAAGGGCTGTACAGATATCCAGGGGGTGGCTCATAATCGCCCGCATCAACCACCGAACCGCACGCTCGAGGAGTCAGCAGATGGACGCACCCGTGAAGGCCCTGAACACCGAGAAGGCCAAGGCGCTGCAGGCGGCGCTGGCGCAGATCGAGAAGCAGTTCGGCAAGGGCTCGATCATGCGCCTGGGCGAAGGCGAGAAGATCGAGGACATCCAGGTCGTCTCCACCGGCTCGCTCGGCCTGGACATCGCGCTCGGTGTCGGCGGCCTGCCACGCGGCCGCGTGGTCGAGATCTACGGGCCGGAGTCCTCGGGCAAGACGACGCTGACGCTGCAGGTCATCGCCGAGATGCAGAAGGTGGGCGGCACCTGCGCCTTCATCGACGCCGAGCACGCGCTGGACATCCAGTACGCGCAGAAGCTCGGCGTCAACCTGCAGGACCTGCTCATCAGCCAGCCCGACACCGGCGAGCAGGCGCTGGAGATCGTCGACGCGCTGGTGCGCTCGGGCTCGATCGACCTCGTCGTCGTCGACTCGGTGGCCGCGCTCACGCCGAAGGCCGAGCTCGAGGGCGAGATGGGCGACTCGCTGCCCGGCCTGCAGGCGCGCCTGATGAGCCAGGCGCTGCGCAAGCTCACCGCGACGATCAAGAAGACCAACACGATGGTCATCTTCATCAACCAGATCCGCATGAAGATCGGCGTCATGTTCGGCAACCCCGAGACGACGACCGGCGGCAACGCGTTGAAGTTCTACGCCTCGGTGCGGCTGGACATCCGCCGCACCGGCAACATCAAGAAGGGCGAAGAGGTCATCGGCAGCGAGACCAAGGTGAAGGTGGTCAAGAACAAGGTCTCGCCACCGTTCAAGACCGCCGAGTTCGACATCCTCTACGGCGAGGGCATCAGTCGCGAGGGCGAGATCATCGACATGGGCGCCGCGGCCCGCGTCATCGACAAGAGCGGCGCCTGGTATGCCTACAACGGCGAGAAGATCGGCCAGGGCAAGGACAACGCGCGCGAGTTCCTGAAGGAGAACGCGGACCTCGCGCGCGAGATCGAGAACAAGGTGCGTGAGGCGATGGGCGTGCCGCCGGCCGGCGCCGGCGAGGGCGCCGCCGAGGCCTGACGCAGCTGCACAGCCCGGGCGCGGATCCTCGGCGCGGGCCCGCGCCCCAGTGAAGGACGCGGGCGAGGGGCAGGGCAAGGGACAGGCGAGGGAGAAGATGCAGGCGCCGTTGTCGCTGAAGGCGCGCGCACTGCGGCAACTCGCACGGCGCGAGCACTCCCGCGCCGAGCTCGAGCGCAAGCTCGCCGCGCACCTGGCGCGCTCGGCCGAGCCGCCGGATGCCGGCGCGGCGCGGCGCGAGATCGGGCAGGTCCTCGATGAACTGGCCGCGCGCGGTCTGCTCAGCGACGAGCGGGCGGCCGAGTCGCTGATCGCGAGCCATGCCCAGCGCTTCGGGAGCCGCCGGCTGCAGCACGTGCTGCGGACCAAAGGGCTGGCGCCCGAGCTCGTCGCGGCCACACTGGAGCCCGTTCGTGCCGGCGAGCTGGAGCGCGCGCGGGAGCTGTGGCGCCGCCGCTTCGGTGGCGTGCCGGCGGCGGACGCGGCGGCGCGGGCGAAGCAGGCCCGCTTCCTCGCCGGACGTGGGTTCGATGCCGACGTCGTCGGCCGGGTCGTGAAGGGCCTGGGCGAAGTCGAAGGCACCGGCGACGGCGGCGAGAGCTGACCCCGCGGCCAAGGGGCCGCGCTGGCGATTGCCGTGCCCGGACCGCGTGGCGCCGCAGTGCAGCATGCTAAATTCGCCGCCGCCCGCGCGGCGCGACGCCACGACGCACTGACGCTGCCACGGCTACCACGTCGGCGTGCATCGCACGCCCTCGACACCGGCCCCGGGCGCCGCGTTCCGCCCAAGCCCCCGACCCATCGCCGCCCAGCGAGGAGCCCCCGATGAAGATCCACGAATACCAGGCCAAGGAGGTCTTGCGCGCGCATGACGTGCCGGTGCCGCGCGGCTACCCGGCCTTCAGCGTGCGCGAGGCCGTCGAGGCCGCGCAGAAGCTGGGCGGCAAGGTCTGGGTCGTGAAGGCACAGATCCACGCCGGCGGCCGCGGCAAGGGCGGCGGCGTCAAGCTCGCGAAGACCATGCCCGAGGTCGAGCAGCTGGCCGGCCAGATCCTCGGCATGCAGCTCAAGACGCACCAGACCGGCCCCGAAGGGCAGAAGGTGCGCCGCCTGCTCATCGAGGAAGGCGCCGACATCAAGAAGGAGTACTACCTCGCCGCGCTCACCGACCGTGCGACGCAGAAGGTGGCGCTGATGGCCAGCTCCGAAGGTGGCATGGACATCGAGGAGGTCGCGCACAGGACGCCGGAGAAAATCATCAAGATCTTCGTCGACCCGCTCACCGGTCTCGGCGACGCGCAGGCGAAGGAGCTGGCCGACGGCATCGGCGTGCCCGCCGCCAGCCAGGCGCAGGCGGTGGACGTGTTCAAGAAGCTCTACGCCTGCTACATGGCCACCGACGCCTCGCTGGCCGAGATCAACCCGCTCATCCTCGAAGGCAACGGCAACATCAAGGCGCTGGACGCGAAGTTCAACTTCGACGCGAACGCACTCTTCCGCCACCCGGAGATCGTCGCCTACCGCGACCTCGACGAGGAGGACGCGGCCGAGGTCGAGGCGAGCAAGTTCGACCTCAGCTACATCAGCCTCGACGGCAACATCGGCTGCCTCGTCAACGGCGCGGGGCTGGCGATGGCGACGATGGACACCATCAAGCTCTTCGGCGGCGAGCCGGCGAACTTCCTCGACGTCGGCGGCGGCGCCACCGCCGAGAAGGTGACCGAGGCGTTCAAGATCATGCTGCGCAACAAGAGCGTGAAGGGCATCCTCGTCAACATCTTCGGCGGCATCATGCGCTGCGACACCATCGCCGAGGGTGTCATCGCGGCGTGCAAGGCGGTCAACCTTTCCGTGCCGCTCGTCGTGCGCATGAAAGGGACGAACGAGGAGCTGGGAAAGAAGATGCTGGCAGAGAGCGGCCTGCCGATCATCAGCGCCGACACGATGGCCGAGGCGGCGACGAAGATCGTCGCCGCCGTGCAGTGACCCGCGGGAAGCAACCGACATGAGCATCCTGATCGACCAGAACACCCGCGTGATGACGCAAGGCATCACCGGCAAGACCGGACAGTTCCACACCAAGGGCTGCCAGGCCTACGCCAACGGCAGGGCCTGTTTCGTCGCCGGCGTGAACCCGAAGAAGGCCGGCGAGAGCTTCGAAGGCATCCCGATCCATGCCAGCGTCAAGGACGCGAAGAAGGCGACCGGCGCCAGCGTCAGCGTCATCTACGTGCCGCCGGCCGGCGCCGCCGACGCCATCTGGGAGGCGGTGGAAGCCGACCTCGACCTCGTCGTCTGCATCACCGAGGGCATCCCGATCAAGGACATGCTGATGGTGCGCAACCGGATGAAGGCCAAGGAGGCCGCCGGCGGCAAGAAGACGCTGCTGCTCGGCCCCAACTGCCCGGGCGTCATCACGCCCGACGAGATCAAGATCGGCATCATGCCCGGGCACATCCACAGGAAGGGCCGTATCGGTGTCGTCAGCCGCTCGGGCACCCTGACCTACGAGGCGGTGGCGCAGCTCACCGAGATCGGCCTCGGGCAGAGCAGCGCGGTCGGCATCGGCGGCGACCCGATCAACGGCCTCAAGCACGTCGACGTGATGCGCCTGTTCAACGAGGATCCCGCCACCGATGCCGTCATCATGATCGGCGAGATCGGCGGCCCCGACGAGGCCGAGGCCGCGCGCTGGTGCAAGGCGAACATGAAGAAGCCCGTGGTCGGCTTCATCGCCGGGGTCACGGCTCCTCCGGGCAAGCGCATGGGCCACGCCGGCGCGCTCATCAGCGGCGGCGCCGACACCGCCGACGCGAAGCTCGCCATCATGGAGGAGTGCGGCTTCAAGGTGACGCGCAACCCCAGCGAGATGGGGCGGCTGCTGAAATCGCTGCTGTAGGGCCTGCCCAGGCCCCGGCGGACTGCGGGGTTTGACCCGGGCCCGTGCGCCACGGTCCTTCGCCGCCTCGTGCGGGCGAGGGTGGAGGCGGCTGCGTAGTTCCACGCAGCGCGCGCCGCGCGTGCGCACCTAGACTCACGGCCCGCGAGGGAGAACGCGGCCGTGCCGGCGGCCGCCCGGCCACCTGGCCTGCCACGAGGGACACGCGAAGATGGAAATGTTCAGCAGCGTCGAGTTCTGGGTCGCCGTCGGCCAGATCATCCTGATCGACATCCTGCTCGGAGGCGACAACGCGGTGGTCATCGCGCTCGCCTGCCGCAAGCTGCCGCCGCGCCAGCGCACGCAGGGCATCCTCTGGGGCACGGCGGGCGCGATCCTGCTGCGCATCGTCCTCATCTTCTTCGCGCTGACGCTGCTGGCGATCCCGTTCCTCAAGGTCGTTGGCGCACTGCTGCTGGTGTGGATCGGCGTCAAGCTGCTCGTGCCCGAGCACGACGGCGAGGGCCACGGCGAAATCGAGGGCAGCGACAAGCTCTGGGGCGCGGTGAAGACGGTCATCGTCGCCGACTTCGTGATGAGCGTGGACAACGTCATCGCCATCGCCGGCGCCGCGGAGTCGTCGGGCACGGGCCACGGCATGGCGCTGGTGATCTTCGGCGTGCTCGTCAGCATCCCCATCATCGTCTGGGGCAGCCAGATGGTGCTCAAGCTGATGGATCGCTTCCCCATCATCATCACCCTGGGCGCGATGCTGCTCGGCTGGATCGCCGGAACGATGATCGTCACCGACCCGGTGCTCGTGAACCCCGAGGTCATGCCGCAGGTTCCCAAGCTGGCGGCGAGTGATGCGCTGCGCTATGGCGCGGGCGTCGCCGGCGCGCTGCTCGTGCTGGCGCTCGGCAAGTGGCTGGTGGCCCGGCAGCGACGGCTGCATCCCGCGCCCGCCCCGGTGACCGAGAGCCGCGTCGGCCGTGTGCGTTCGGTGCTCCTGGCCGTGGACGGCTCGCCGCCGTCGCAACGCGCGGTGCACGAGGTGCTCGCGCTGCGCGGCGAGCTGCGCGCGCCGGAGGACATGAAGCTGCACGTGGTCAACGTGCAGCGGCCCCTCAGCGGCGATGTCTCCTCCTTCGTCGGCAGCCGATCGGTCGAGGAGTACTACGAGGAGCGTAGCGACGCGGCACTCGCCGAGGCGAAGGCAGCGCTCGACGCCGCCGGCGTGGCGCACGAGGCACATCGTCGCGTCGGCCCGCCGGGGCAGACGATCGCCGAGATGGCGCAGGCCCTGGGCTGCGACCTGATCGTGATGGGCGCCCGCGGCCTGGGCACGCACACCGCGGCGCTGCTCGGCTCGGTGGCGCAGAGCACCATCGAGCACGCCGCGGTGCCGGTGCTCGTCGTGAAGTAGCCGCCGGTCGCGGCCCGACGGAGAAGGCCCTCGCTGCCGACCCCGGCCATGCCACCTCCCCGCGTCGGGCCCTATCGGATCGAGCGGCTGCTCGGCCACGGCGGGCTCGGCTCGGTGCACGTCGCGCGGGATGCGCAGGGCCGCACGGTGGCGCTGAAGACCCTGCCGCTGGACGGCCCGGAAGCGAGCGAGCTGGCGCAGGCGTTCGAGCGCGAGGTGGCGCTGCACCGCCGGCTCGACCACCCCGACATCGTGCGCATCCTCGATGCCGGTCGCGCCGGTGACCTTGCCTTCATCGCCATGGAGTTCGTCGCCGGCGGCGACCTCGCAAGGGCCCTCCGACCCGGCGCACCCTTGCCGACGACGCAGGCGCTCGGCATCGCGGCGCGCCTGGCCGCGGCACTCGCGCATGCGCACGCCGCCGGCATCGTGCACCGCGACCTGAAGCCGCCGAACGTCCTGCTGGACAGCCGGGCCGGCGTCGTGAAGCTGTCGGACTTCGGCCTCGCCCGGCTGGCCGACCTGCAGCGAAGCCGCACCGGCGTGCTCGCAGGCACACCGGCCTACATGTCACCCGAGCAGCTGGCCGACGCTGACGTCGATGCCCGCACCGACCTCTACGCGCTCGGCGTCGTCCTGTACGAGATGCTCGCCGGCCGGCTGCCGCATGCGACCGACTCGCTCGGCGCGCTGCTGCGCGAAGTCGCCACCCGCGAGGCACCGCCGCTGGCGAGCCTGCGGCCCGATCTGCCGGCGGAGCTCTCGCACCTGGTGGCGGCGCTGCTGGCCAAGGAGCGCCGGCAGCGTCCGCACGATGCCGCCGCCGTGGCCGTGCGCCTGGCTGCGCTCGCTGCGGCTCAGGGAGCCTGAGAACCCCGCCGAAGGCTTCGCGGAGTCCGGCCCGAACCGTCGCGCGCGCCACCGGGCGCGGTGGACCGAATTCACGCCGCCGCCGCGCACCGCCCGGGCCGGCAAGTGATTCGTTGCACAATCGGCAGCCCCGCCCCTCGGGCACCCCTCCGTCGCTGCCTTGGACGACGACCGACCGCAGTGCCCATGACGATCGAGCTCACCGCCGCAGTCGACGCCGGCCGCGCGCGCAGCAACAACGAGGACTCGGTCGCCACCGACGATGCCGTCGCCCTGGCGGTGCTCGCCGACGGCATGGGGGGATACAACGCCGGCGAGGTGGCCAGCCACATGGCCACCTCCTTCATCGCCACCGAGCTCGGCCGCTGGCTGCGCGAGGCCAGCAGCCAGGCCAGCGACGCGGAGGTGCGCCGGGCGATGGACATCTGCGTCGAAAACGCCAACCGCGCCATCTTCGAGGCGGCCAACGCCAACCCGCAGTACGCCGGCATGGGCACGACGCTCGTCGTGGCCGTGTTCCGTGAGGGCCGGCTGCTGCTCGGGCACGTCGGCGACTCGCGCTGCTACCGGCTGCGCGGCGGCAAGCTCGCGCAGATCACACGCGACCACTCGCTGCTGCAGGAGCAGATCGACGCCGGGCTCATCACGCCCGAGCAGGCCGCCTTCAGCGCCAACAAGAACCTCGTGACGCGCGCCGTGGGCGTCGAGGACAACGTGCTGCTGGAGACCCACCAGCACGAGGTGCAGGGCGGCGACCTCTTCCTGCTGTGCTCCGATGGCCTGTCGGACATGGTCGACGACGCCGGCCTGGAGCAGCTGTTGCAGGCTCACGACGAGCTGCCCGAATGTGCGCGCGCACTCATCGCCGCTGCCAACGACGCGGGCGGAAAGGATAATATCTCGGTGATCCTGGCTCGCGCCTCCGGTGGCGTGAGCACGCCTTCGCGTTCCTGGTGGCCCTTCCGGCGCTAGGCGGTGGTGGCGGCGGGCGGCCCGCAGGGCGCGGGAACAGGCGCGGAAGTGGCGTCACGCACACATAACAGGGACGCGGCCGCCACTGCCGGCGGCGGACTCGACTGAGGGCATACATGGGCAAGCTGGTCGTTTCGCTCGACGGAGTGGTCATCAAGGAAGTCCAGATCACGAAGGACAAGACCACGCTGGGCCGCCGTCCCTACAACGACATCGTGATCGACAACCTGGCCGTCAGCGGCGAGCACGCCGTGCTGCAGATGGTGGGTGCCGACGTCTTCATCGAAGACCTGAACAGCACCAACGGCACCTACATCAACGGCAAGGCGATCAAGAAGCAGCTGCTCGCCCACAACGACACCGTCGAGATCGGCAAGTACAAGATCAAGTACCTCGTCGACGACTCGGGCGAATACGAGAAGACGATGATCATGCGGCCGGGCGGCTCCGCCCCGCCGCCATTCCAGGCGCCGAGCCCGATGGCCTCCGGGCACGGCGGCGGCGGGATGGGAGCCGGCGCCGCGGCCGCCCCGGCGGCGCCGCCGGTCGCGCTGCCGGCCGCCCTGATCAAGGTTCTGAACGGTGCCGCGGCAGGCCGCGAGGTCGCGCTGACGAAGGTCGTCACCACGGTCGGCAAGCCGGGCGTGCAGGTCGCCTCGATCACGAAGCGGCCGAACGGCTACACCTTCGCCCACGTCGAAGGCGCGCAGCGGCCGAGCATCAACGGCGCGCCGCTGGTCGGCGACTCGGTGCCGCTGCGCAACGGCGACGTGATCGAGCTTGCCGGCACGCAGATGCAGTTCATCTACCGGTAAGGCGGACGCGCCGGGGCGCGCCGCCCTGCCTCGCCGCGCTGAGGCGGACGCTGGCGCGCCGCTCAGCTTGTCGGGCTCGGCAGCCGGGAGCGGCCGCCGAAGCAGCACCCGCGGCGGTATTTCACGAGGGGGTCGCCCCCGTGGTTCCACCTAGCGCCGATTGCGCACGGAGTGCGCAGGCTTGACTTGCCCGAGCGGCCGATCGCGGCGAGCATGGCGCCCGGTCGAAGACCTCCCCGTGCCATGCAGATCCGCGTCCTGGGCTGCTCCGGCTCCATCGCAGCCGGCAGCCGCACCACCTCGTTTCTCGTCGATGACAGCGTGCTCATCGACGCGGGCACGGGCGTGGGCGACCTGACGCTGGAGGAGATGGCCGCCGTCGACCACATCTTCATCACGCACTCGCACCTGGACCACGTGCTGTCGATCGGGCTGCTGGCCGACAGCGTGACGCGACGCCGAGCCGCCCTCGACCGACCGCCCGTGCTCGTGCACGCGCTGCCGGCCACCATCGCGGCGCTCAAGATGCACGTGCTCAACGGCATCATCTGGCCCGACTTCACCCGCCTGCCGACGGTCGATGCCCCCGTGCTGGCTTTCCGCGCCATCCAGATCGGCGACATCGTCGAGGTCGCCGGCCGGCGCATCGAGGTGCTGAGTGCCGCTCACACCGTGCCTGCCGTCGGCTACGCCGTGCACAGCGGCGAGGGCGCCTGGGTCTTCACCGGCGACACCGGGCCGAATCCGGCGCTGTGGCAGCGGCTGGCGCAGCTGCGGCTGCGCGCGCTCGTCATCGAGACCGCGTTCCGCGACGACGAGCATGAGCTCGCGGCGATCAGCGGGCACCTGTGCCCGGCGACGCTCGGCCAGGAACTGGCGCGAATGCCGAACAACGGCTTCGATGTCTACATCACCCACATCAAGCCAGGCGAGGTTGAAGCGGTGATGGCCGAGATCGCGGCCCTTGGCGACCGGCACCCCGTGCTGGCCCTTCGAAGCGGCCAGGTGCTAACGTTCGCCGACTGACCTCGGCGGGCGACCAGGGTGGCGAGACCGACGAATCGCGTCAGTGGCGACATTTCCGGCTGGCTCATCGGCCGCCACACGGACAATTCGCGTCACCGGCCGTGACCGGGATCACGGTCGCTGACGCCGGCCTCCCTGGCACGCAGCGTGCGATCTTGGGGGTTGCCTAACTCACCTGCCTCCCCTAATGGAGTTCCACCCCATGAAGCGCCGCATCCAACAAGGTTTCACCCTGATCGAATTGATGATCGTCGTGGCGATCATCGGCATCCTGGCCGCCGTCGCGCTGCCGGCCTATCAGGACTACACGGTCCGCGCCAAGGTTTCCGAGGCCATCCTGGCAGCCTCTGCCTGCCGCACGACCATCACCGAGGCCGTGCAGAGTTCCACCGGCTCGTTGCCTACCGCCAACAACTGGGGCTGCGGCGAGGGTAGCGGCACCACCCAGTACGTCGGCAACCTCCAGACCAGCGACGCCGGGGTCATCACCGTGACGATTCGCAACATCCCGCAGATCGCTGCTGGAAGCGACACCATCACCCTGACCCCGAACGGCACGATCGCCGCGGGCGGCACGATCAACAGCTGGACGTGCAGCGGCAGTGTCGACCGCCGCTACCGGCCCGGTTCTTGCAAGTAAGCCTCCTAGCGCGCCCTCGGCAGTCGAGGGCCGTTCTGCCGCCAGGGAAAGGGCATTGATCCATGAAGCGTCGTATCCAGCAGGGTTTCACCCTCATCGAACTGATGATCGTCGTGGCGATCATCGGCATCCTGGCCGCCGTCGCGCTGCCGGCCTATCAGGACTACACGGTCCGCGCCAAGGTTTCCGAGGCCATCCTGGCAGCATCTGCCTGCCGCACGACCATCACCGAGGCCGTGCAGAGTTCCACCGGCTCGTTGCCTACCGCCAACAACTGGGGCTGCGGCGAGGGTAGCGGCACCACCCAGTACGTCGGCAACCTCCAGACCAGCGACGCCGGAGTCATCACCGTGACGATCCGGAACATCCCAGCGATCGCGGCCGGCAGCGACACCATCACGCTGACCCCCAACGGGACGATCGCCGCAGGCGGGAACATCACCAGCTGGACCTGCAGCGGGACGGTTGACCGCCGCTATCGGCCGGGCTCCTGCAAGTAGCGTCGACCGCCGCATCGGTCTCTTGATCGGTCAGGCAGCTTCGGCTGCCTGTTTTGTTTTCTGGGCGCCCGCGGCTGAAGACATGAGATCCCGCGCTCAAGGCCTTGCCGCCGGCCTGATGTTCCTGCTGCCGGCTGGATGGCTGGTTCCCAATCACTACCCGCCCTGGCTGAGCGCCTGGTCCGACGGTTGGGTGCTCCTGCTACTGGCTCTGGTGGCTCCGTGGTTGATCAGCCAAGCCACGAAGATCGATCTGCGCTGGCTCGCGATGCTGGCATTGGCCGCTCTGGCCGTGTTGCTGCAGGGCGCGACCGGGCAGCTCTACTTCCGCGGTGACGCCCATCTGGTCCTGCTCTACCTCGCCGCCTTCGCAGTGGCACTGCTGTGCGGCTGGGGCTTGGCGGATGATCGCGCCACGGGCGCTGGGCTGCCGACGCTGGTTCATGCGCTCCTCAGCGGACTGGTGCTCGCGGCGGTGCTCTCTGTCGGCGTCGCCATGGAGCAGTGGCTCGCGCCCGGCACCTTCGGGATCTGGTCGGTCGATCGGCCTCCCAGTTCACGACCATTCGGCAACGTTGCGCAACCCAATCACCTCAGCACGCTCTCCTTCCTGGGCCTTGTTGCTCTCGCCTTGATGCGCCAGCACGGCGTGCTGCGTACCGGTACGACCTGGACTTGCTCCTTGTGGCTCGTGGCAGGTATGGCGATGTCAGGTTCGCGTACGTCGCTTCTGCAGCTCTTGGCCTTGTGCATCCTCGCGCTCGGGTTTCGCCGCCGCATTCCGCTCAGGCCCGGGCCGGTGACCTGTGCGGCCTGGGTAGCGGCCTATCTGGCCCTGGCCGCCGCCTGGGGCTCTGCCAATCAGCTGCTGTTCGGCTCGGATGTCGGTCGCTCGATTGATCAAGCTCTACAGCAAGCCGGAACCCGCCCCCGCCAGTGGCTGATCCTGGCCGACGCCGCACTTCGGGCGCCCTGGCTTGGATACGGCTGGCTCCAGGGCTCGGCTGCGCAGATGCGCGCCGCGGGCGACCACCCGCCGGTCGGAGAGCACATATCACACGCGCACAACCTCTTCCTCGACTTGGTGATCTGGACCGGCATCCCGCTCGGGCTGACCCTGTCCTGCCTGCTCGTGCTCTGGTTCTATCGGACCTTTCGCGCATGCCGAGATCCTTGGGGGTTCTGGTGCGCGATGGCGGCGCTGGGCGTTCTGATTCACGCCCTCCTCGAGTATCCGCATGCCTATGCGTATTTCCTGGTCCCGGTGGGACTTCTCTGCGGCATGTCGAGTCGACGGATCCCGCTGGACAGCGTCCATGTCCCGGCGCGCGCCGCTCATGTGGCCGTCCTCGCCTATGCGGCGATCTTCATCCCCGTGGCGATCGAGTACCCGAAGGCGGAGCAGCTGTTTCGGGACCTCCGCATGGAAGCCGCCCGCATTTCGCCGCCGTCGCCGCAGCCTGTGACAGAGCCGCACATCGTGCTGACGCAGCTGAACCAGTTGCATCGCTTCGCAGCCAGCCGCGCACGCCCCGACATGCCGGATGCGGAAGTCGCATGGATGAAGCAAGTGGCCGAGCGCTTCGGGTACCCAGGCGTGATGCTGCGTTATGCCACAGCCGCAGGACTCAATGGACAACGTGCCGAAGCCGAGGCCGTTCTGCGAAGCCTTTGCCACATGCATCCCGATCCACGCTGTGTCGAGATGCGCGAGGCATGGCGCGAGCTCGCGGCGCGCTACCCCGAACTGCGCCCGATCGTCGTCCCCGAGTTACCAGGCAGATCGAAGGAGGCTGTGCTCTAGCCTAGCTGGTTCCGCCGAGCGAACAGGCGCGATGCGCCACCAATAATGGCGCTCATGTCTCTCCCCTCCGGCTCGCGCCATGCGCTGAGCGCCGTCGGCACCCTCTCCATTGCCGCTGCGAGCGCCCCATCGCTGCTCGCCTACAACGTCTCGCCCTCGCCCACCTTCCTGAACCAGGCGCTGGCGATCGCGCTCTGGGGCGCGTTCGTGCTCGCGTGCGCGCCGCGGGTGCTGTCGGCAAGGGGTGGCCCGCTCTGGGGCGCGCTCTTTCTCATCGCGTCCGGCGTGGTCTGGTCCTCGGGTCACGGCGCGTTGCCTTCGAGCCTGGCGCTGTCGGCGCTCGGCCTGCTGCTCGCCGCCGCAGTGCTCGTCGCAGCGGGCGTGGCCGCTCGGCTGGGGCCGGAGCCGAAGGCGCTCTTCACGGCCTTCGCCGCCGCCTGGGTCGTCGCCGGCGGGCTCAACGTGCTGGTCGGCATGGTCCAGGTCTTCGCTCCCGGCCTCGCCGACGGCGACTGGATCGCCACCAGCAACCTGCCCGGCCGCGCGGTGGGCAACCTGCGCCAGCCCAACCACCTCAGCAGCCTGCTGCTGTGGGCGCTGATTGCCACCGTGGCGCTGGCCGAGCTCGGCGCGCTCGCGCGCCGCATCGCCTTTGCCCTGGCGGCGCTCTTCGTCTTCGGTGTCGTCCTCACCGCGTCGCGCACCGGCGTGCTCAGCGTCCTGCTGCTCGCCCTCTGGGGCGCGGCCGACCGACGTCTCGCGCGGCCAACGCGGCTGGCGCTGCTGACCGCGCCGCTGCTCTATGCCGGGGCCTGGTTCGGCCTCGTCCAGTGGGCCGAGGTGTCGCAGCGCACCTTCGGCGGCGCCGTGCGCGTGGCCGAGGACGTGGCGGCCGGCGGCGACATCTCCAGCGCCCGCTTCGCCATCTGGTCGCACACGCTGGCGCTGATCCGCGAGTCGCCCTGGCTTGGCGTGGGCTTCGGCGAGTTCAACATCGCGTGGACCTTGACGCCGTTTGCCGATCGCCCCAAGGCCTTCTTCGATCACACGCACAACCTGCCGCTGCATCTGGCGGTGGAGCTCGGCCTGCCGCTGGCCGCCGCGGTGATGACGCTGCTGCTGGCAGCCCTGTGGCGCGCCGCGCGTGCCGCCTGGTCGCTGCCGGCCGGCGATGCCTGCGGCGTCGGCGCGCGCACGGGCGTGTTGATGGTGCTGATGATCGGCCTGCACAGCCTGCTCGAGTATCCGCTGTGGTACGCCTACTTCCTGCTGCCGCTGGCCTGGGTGTGGGGCTTCGCGCTCGGCGGCGTCGCGCCCCGCCGCGCGCCGGGCGGCGTGGGTGGCGCCGCGTCCCGCCCCGTCCACGATGAAGGAGCCCGCCCGTCTCTGGCGCTGAATGCCGCCGCCGCCGCGCTGGTGCTGGGTGCCGCCGCCAGCGTCGCGGACTACACCCGGGTCGTCGCCATCTTTGCCTCCGCCGAAGGGGCAGCACCGCTGGCGCAGCGCATCGAGAACGGCCGGCGCAGCGTGCTCTTCTCGCACCACGCCAACTACGCCGCCGTGACCGCCGGGGTGGGCACACGCGACCCGGCCGCGTCCTTCGCGAGCACCGTGCACTACCTGCTCGACAGCCGCCTGCTCATCGCCTGGGCCGAGTGGCTGGACGCGCAAGGGCACGCCGACCTGGCGCGGCACCTTGCCGCACGGCTGCGCGAGTTCCGCTCGCCGGACGCGGCCGAGTTCTTCGTCGAGTGCCCCGAGCGCGCCGAGCCGGCCGCGCCAGGCTCGGCCCGGCCGTTCCAGTGCGAGTTGCCGGAGCGTGTGCCGCATTGGCGAGAGTTCCTCGCCGCGCCAACACGACCCTGACGAGCCACTGCGCCGCGACGGCGCCGTGCGCCGCCCCGCTCAGCGCTCCGGCGCCACCCAGTCGCCCGACTTGCCGCCGCGCTTCTCCAGCACGCGGATGCCGTGCATGACCATGCCGCGGTCCACCGCCTTGCACATGTCGTACACGGTGAGCAGGCCCACCTGCACGGCGGTCAGCGCCTCCATCTCCACGCCAGTGACGCCCACCGTCTCCACCTGCGCCACGCAGCGCACGCGGCTTGCCGCCTCGTCGAGCTCGAAGTCCACGGCCACGCGCGTGATCGGCACCGGGTGGCACAGCGGCACGAGCTCGGCCGTGCGCTTCGCGCCCTGGATGGCGGCGATGCGTGCCACGGCGATCGCGTCGCCCTTCTTCGCCTGCCCGCCGGCCACCAGCGCGAAGGTCGCCGGCTGCATGCTGATGAAGCCTTCGGCAGACGCCACGCGGTGCGTGGCCGCCTTCGCGCCCACGTCCACCATGTGCGCCTCGCCGCGCGCGTCGAAGTGGGTGAGCGCCGCGCCGCCCGCAGCGGGCACCGGCGGGTCGGCGGGGGCGTTCATGCTCGAGCAACCTTCAGCAACATGGCGGTGTCATCATTGTCAACCGCCTTCGCTCCGGCAGGAACGCCCGGCCGGGCCGCGCGCTCCAACCCCCGTGACCTCGATCGATTCCCGCCATCCCGCCCCCGCTCCGGCACGCAACCGGCGCTCGCCGCTGCGCTCGGCGCTGTGCCTGGCGTTGAGCGTCGCGCTCGGCGGCGCCGCGCCGGCCGCCCCGGCGCAGCCCGCCGCGCCGCCGCGCCTGCCCGCCCTCGGCGACGCCGCCACGGAAGACCTCAGCATCGGCGACGAGCGGCGCCTGGGCGAGCAGATCATGCGCGAAGCGCGCCGCGACCCGGCCATCCTCGACGACCCGGTGCTGCTCGCCTACGTGCAGTCGCTGTGGCAGCCGCTGGTGCGCGCGGCGCGCGAGCGCGGCGACATCGACGACACGCTCGCGCGGCAGTTCCCGTGGGAGATCTTCCTCGTGCGCGACCGCTCGGTGAACGCGTTCGCGCTGCCCGGGGGCTATGTCGGCGTGCACCTCGGGCTCATCGCCATCACCGGCAACCGCGACCAGCTCGCCTCGGTGCTGGCGCACGAGCTCACGCACGTCACGCAGCGGCACATCGCCCGAGGCGTCGGCAATGCGCGCAACGCGTCGCTCGTCAGCATCGCCGCGGTGTTACTGGGCGTGCTGGCGGCCAGCCGCGCCAACAACATCGACGTCGCCAACGCGGCCATCATGGGCGGGCAGGGCGCGGCGCTGCAGGGGCAGCTCAACTTCTCGCGCGACATGGAGCGCGAAGCGGATCGCATCGGCTACGCCGTGCTCACCGGCGCCGGCTTTGCCGCCGGCGGCATGGCGCAGATGTTCGAGCGGCTGCAGGGCAACGCCGCCGTCGCCGACAGCGGCGCCTTCCCCTACCTGCGCACGCACCCGCTGACGGTGGAGCGCATCAGCGAGGCGCGCAGCCGCACGCTGCTCGGCGGGCGCGACGCGATGCCCGCCCCGACGCTGATGCACACGTTGATGCAGGCCCGCGCGCGGGTGTTGATGGACCGCTCGACGCCGGCCCTGCAGCGGCTCGTCGGCGGCGCCACCTCTTCGCCGCAGCCGGCCGACCGCATCGCCGCGCTCTACGCCGCCGCGCTGGCGCAGGCGCAACTCGGCAGCGGCCTGGCCGCCGAAGACCTGGCGCAGCAGGCGCTGAGGCAGGCCCGCGCGCTGAGCCCGCGCGATGCCGAGGCCGAACGCGTGCTCGTGATCATGCAGGCGGAGGCGCGGCTCGCCGCCAACGACGGCGCCGGGGCCTGGCGCGTGCTCGAAAGCCCCGAGGCGGCGGCCGTGCCGCCTTCGGGCGCGCCGGCACCGGGCCGCGCCGACGGCCTGGCCTCGCGCACGATGCGCGACGCCGGCGAACGCAGCCTGCTCACGCTGCGCGCACAGTCGGCGCTGAAATGGCACGAGCGCGATGCCGCCGCGGCTGCGGGCGCGGTGCGCGCCAGCACCGAAGCCCTGCAGACCTGGCTCACCGAGCATGCGCAGGACGCGCCCGCCTGGGAGCTGCTGGCCGGCACCGCCGAGGCATTGGGGCAGCGGCTTCGCAGCATGCGCGCTGGCGCCGAAGCCCGCGCAGCGCTCGGCGACCTCACCGGCGCCATCGACCGCCTGCGCGCCGCGCAGGCGGCGGCGAGAGCGCCCGCGTCGAGCCCGCCGGGCGGCGGCACGGCCGCGTCGCAGCCTGATTTCATCGATGCCTCGATCATCGACACGCGCCTGCGTCAGCTGCTCGAGGAACGCCGCCAGCTCGCGCTCGAGGCCCGCCAGCGCGGCGGCGGGGGCGGCGACGGCCGCTGAAGAGCCGGCGCCGCGCGCATTTCATTCGCCAACAATTTCCTCGTCCGCCGAGGCAGGCCTGACGGGCGGCGACGCGAGAATGCCCGCCGGCCGGGCCGTGCATCGACTCGCGTCGCACCACGGGGGCGACGGCCCGCGAGGAGGCATGCGATGAAGACCTACGCCCCGCAGGCCGGGTGGCCGTTCGCACGACACGTGGCGCGGCTCGTCGCCCGGCTCGCGGCGATGCTCGCGCTGTCCGCCGTGGCGGCGGCCGCACAGGCGGTGCGCGTGGCCGCCGTCTCGCCGCAAGGCGAGGTGGGCGTCGTGCGCCAGGTCGTCGTGCGCTTCGATGTCGCTGCCGTCAGCGCCGGCGACCCGCGCGCCGCGGCACCGTTCAGGCTGACCTGCAACGGTGTCACGCCGGCGGGCAACGGCTACTGGGCCGACGACCGGCGCTGGATCTTCGACCTGAACGAGCCGCTGGCCGCCGGCCAGCGCTGCGTGCTGCGCGCCGAAGCCGCGTTCCGGCCGGGCGGCGCGGCACTCGAAGGCGCCGGCGAGTTCACCTTCAGCACCGGCGCACCGGCCGTGCTGCGCATCCAGCCGAGCCCGGGCACGCGCATCGAGGAGGACCAGCACTTCCTCGTGCAGCTCACCGGGCCGGTCGATCCCGAGTCGGTGGTGCGCAACGCCTGGTGCGAGGTCGAGGGCCTGGGCGAGCGCCTGCCGCTCACGCTCGCATCGGCGGCCTTGCGCGACCAAGTGCTGCGGCGGCACGGCCGCTACCGGGCCGGCGACACCCGCGCTGCGGCCGACGCCGCGCGCCATCTGCTGCTCGCCTGCCAGCGCCCCTTCGCGCCCGAAGCCCGCGTGCGCCTCGTCTGGGGTGCCGGCATCGCCTCGGTGCCCGCCGCCGGGCAGGCGGCGCTGGTCACGCGCGAGCGCCAGCAGTGGCAGTGGCAGGTGCGCCCGCGCTTCCTGGCCGAGTTCAGCTGCGAGCGCGAAAGCGCCGGCGCGCCGTGCCTGCCGCTGCGCGCGCTGACGCTGCGCTTCAACACGCCGGTGCCGCGTGAAGCCGCTGCCGCCGTGCGCCTCGTGCCCGCCGAGGGCGGCGCGGCCATCGCGCCGAAGCTCGACGACGAGGACCGTCGCGCCGCCACGCTGCAGGAGCTGCGCTTCGCCGCGCCGCTGCCCGAGAACACGCGCTTCCAGGTCACGCTGCCGGCGGGCCTCAAGGACGAGACCGGCCGCTCCCTCGACAACGCGGCGAGCTTCCCGCTCGCCGTGGCCACCGGTGGCCTGCCGCCGCTGGCCAAGTTCGCCGGCGCGCCGTTCGGCATCGTCGAGGCGGCGCCGGGCGGCAGCCGCTCGGGCAGGGCCGCCGAGGCCGCGATGCTGCCGCTGACGCTGCGGCACGTGCAGGCCGACCTCGCCGGCCTGGCCACCACCGGCCAGGTGGCGGTGAAGCGCTTGCCGCCCGAGCTCACCGATGCCGCGCTGCTGGCCTGGATCGCGCGCGTGCAGCACTGGCACGAGCGCGACCTGCCGGCCAAGGAGGCCGGCCTGCCGCCGTCGCAGTGGAGCGAGACGGTCACCGAGACCGAGCGCCTGGCCGACGGCCGCACGCGCACGCGCACCGTGCGGCGCGAGCGGTTCGTGCCTTCGCGCGAGCTGTCGATCTTCGTCGGCGAGGTCGACGTGCGGCGCGCCGAGCTGCCGCAGCTGAAGGACACGGCGCCCTCCTCCGTGAGAGCCACCGAGGTGCTGGGCGTGCCTCTGCCCGAGCGGGGCTACCACGTCGTCGAGGTCGGCTCGCGCCTGCTCGGCGAGGCGCTGCTGGCCAAGCGCGAGCCGATGTACACGCGCACCGGCGTGCTCGTCACCAACCTCGCCGTGCACTTCAAGAAGGGGCGCAGCTCGAGCCTCGTGTGGGTGACCTCGCTCGACCGCGGCCGCCCGGTGGCCGGCGCGCGCGTCACCGTCAACGACTGCCGCGGCCAGCCGCTGTGGAGCGGCGCCACCGATGCGGCCGGCATCGCCCGCGTCGAGCGCGGCTTCGACGAGGCGCAGGAGAGCGAGGGCCGCGACGGCCACCGGTGCCTGACGAACGACGGCCTCTTCGTCACCGCCCGCACGGCCGCGCCCGTGCCCGACCTCGGCTTCGTCTTCAGCCGCTGGGTGAAGGGCATCGAGCCGTGGCGCTTCAACGTCGCGCTGGCCGGCGGCACGGCGCCCGACCGGCGCGCGCACACCGTGCTCGACCGCGAGCTGCTGAAGCGCGGCGAGACGGTGTCGATGAAGCACTTCGTGCGCGACGAGGTCGAGCGTGGCCTGGCCTACACGGCGCCCGAGCACCTGCCCGACACGCTCGTCATCCGCCACGTGGGCAGCGGCCAGGAGGTGACGCTGCCGCTCGCGTGGAACGGCAGCCCGGCGCGCTCGGCGCTCAGCCAGTGGGCCGTGCCGAAGACGGCGGCGCTCGGCCTGTACGACGTGCTGCTCAAGCGCGGCGACCGTGAGTGGGTGGGCGGCGCCTTCCGCGTCGAGGACTTCCGCGTGCCGCTGGTCGACGCGCGCCTCGCGGGGCCGCGAGGCGTCGTCGTCGCGCCGGGTGAGGTGGCCTTCGGCGCGCAGGTCAACGCGATGTCGGGCGGGCCGATGCCCGGGCTGCCGCTGGCGCTTTCGGCCGTGCTGCGCGAGCGCGAGCCGCGTTTCGCCGGCCACGAGGACTTCAGCTTCACCGTCGCGTCGCGCGGCCGCGACGAGGAGTTCGCCGAAGGGGCCGACGGCGAAGGCGACGGCGCGCGCACCGTGGCGCGCCAGCTGCCAGCCCGCACCGACGCGCAGGGCGCGGCGCGCCTGGCCGTGCCGAACCTGCCGCCGCTGCGTGGCCCGGCCGAGCTGCTGGCTGAAGTGAGCTTCGCCGACCCGAACGGCGAGACGCAGACGGTGGCGCGGCGCGTGCCGCTGTGGCCGGCGTCGGTGGTGGTGGGGGTGCGCGCGCCCGACTGGGCAGCGCAGCGCGGCGCGGCGCGGTTCACGGCCGTCGTGCTCGACACCGAAGGCAAGCCGCTCGCCGGCCGCGCGGTGGAGGTGATCGGCCGCGCGCACCGGTTCATCACGACGCGCCAGCGCATCGTCGGCGGTTTCTACAGCTACGACAACCAGCGCCGCACGCAGGAGCTGGGCGAGCTGTGCAGCGGCAAGACCGACGCGCAGGGGCGGCTGAACTGCGACGCGCGCGTCGAGCACACCGGCGAAGTGGAGCTGCTGGCGAGCGCCAAGGACGACGCGGGGCGGACGAGCCAGGCGTCGGCGTCGGTCTGGGTGACGAGCGAGGATGCCGGCGAGCGCCTGTGGTTCGCGCAGGGCAATGACGACCGCATCGACATCCTGCCCGAGAAGCGCGAGCTCGAGCCCGGGCAGGTGGCGCGGCTGCAGGTGCGCATGCCGTTCAAGCAGGCCACGGCGCTGGTCACCGTCGAGCGCGAGGGGGTCGTCGACGCACGCGTGCTCACGCTCGCCGGCCGCGAGCCGGTGATCGAGCTGCCGATCCCGGCGGCGACCGACGGCGGCGCGAGCTGGGCGCCCAACGTCACCGTCGGCGTGCTCGCGCTGCGCGGCCGGCTGCGCGAGGCCCCGTGGTGGTCGATCTTCACCTGGGGCTGGCGCGAGCCGCTCGAGTGGTGGCGCGCCTTCCGCTACGAAGGCAAGGACTGGCGCGCGCCCGCGGCCACGGTGGACCTGGCCAAGCCGAGCTTCAAGTTCGGCGTCGCGCAGCTGCGCATCGGCGCCGCCGCGCACCGGCTGGACGTGAAGGTGACGACGCCGCAGGCGCAGTACAAGGTGCGCGACAAGGTCACGGCCACCGTGCGCGTGTCGTTCCAGGGCCGGCCGCTGGCCGGTGCGGACGTGGCCTTCGCCGCCGTCGACGAGGGCCTGCTGGCGCTGGCCGAGAACAGGAGCTGGGACCTGCTCGGCGGCCTGCTGCGCGAGCGCCCGTGGGGCGTGGAGACGGCCACCGCGGTGAACGAGGTCATCGGCCGCCGGCACTACGGCCGCAAGGCACTGCCGCCAGGCGGCGGCGGCGGCCGCAACCCGACGCGCGAGCTCTTCGACACGCTGCTCGTGTGGCGCGGCAGCGTCGCGCTGGACAGCAACGGCGAGGCGCGCATCGAGGTGCCGCTGAACGACTCGCTGACCAGCTTCCGCCTGGTCGCCATCGCCGACGCCGGCGCCGACCGCTTCGGCCAGGGGCACGCGGTCGTGCGCGTGACGCAGGACCTGCAGGTGCTGCCGGGTCTGGCCCCGCTGGCGCGCGAGGGCGACCGCTTCGACGCCGGCTTCACCGTGCGCAACGGCAGCACGCGGGCGATGCAGGTGCGGGCCACGCTCGTCGGCAGCGCGGTGGGTGCGGCGCCTGGCGGCGCAACCGGCGCATCCGGCGCGCCGCCCGGCGCCGCGGTCGCGCTGAGCTTCGCACCGCAGGCGGTGCAACTGGCCGCCGGCGCGGCGATGGAGCTGCGCTGGCCGGTGCAGGTGCCGCCGGGCACCACGCGCATCGACTGGTCGGTCGGCGCCGCCGAGGAAGGCGCCGCCGGCGGCGGCCCGGCCCGCGACAGCGTCAAGCTCAGCCAGGCCGTGGCCCCCGTGGTGCCGGTGCGCGTGCTGCAGGCCACGCTGGCGCCGCTTCATGGCTCGGCAAGCCTGCCGGTGGCCGCGCCGGCCGACAGCCTGCCCGGCCGCGGCGGCCTGCAGGTGGCACTGCAGCCGCGCCTCGCGGGCTCGACCGGCGCGCTGCCCGGCCTCAGGCGCTACTTCGAGAACTATCCGTACTCGTGCCTCGAGCAGAAGGTCTCGCGCACGCTGGCGCTCGGCGACCAGCCGACTTGGCAGACGCTGCGCGACGAGCTCGCCGGCTACCTCGACGCCGACGGCCTGGCCGGCTACTTCCCGCCGGCGCCGGGCAGCGCGGCGCGCGGCAGCGACCGCCTCACGGCCTACGTGCTCGCGGCCGCGCACGAGGCCGGCTTCGCCCTGCCCGATGCCTCGCGCGAGGCCATGCTCGGCGGCCTCGTCGCCTTCGTCGAGGGGCGGCTCGAGCGGCGCTTCCCGGCCCCGCGGCCGGACCTCGACATGCGCAAGCTCGCCGCGCTCGACGCGCTGGCGCGGCACGGCCGCGCCGACGCGCGCTGGTGGGGTTCGATCACGTTCACGCCGGCCACCTGGCCGACCTCGGCGCTGCTCGACGCATGGAGCGCGTTGCAGCGCTCGCCCGGCCTGCCCGACCGCGACACGCGGCTGGCGGAGCTGCAGCGCCTCGTGCGCAGCCGGCTCGCCGAAGGTGGCACGACGCTGCGCTTCTCCACCGAGGCCGAGGACGACCAGTGGTGGTGGCTGATGGAAAGCGCCGACGCCAACGCCGCGCGGCTGCTGCTGGTGGCGATGGCCGCCGGCACGTCGCCGGCCGCGGCACCGGCCTGGAAGGACGAGCTGCCGCGGCTCGTCAACGGCACGCTGGCGCGGCAGAAGGGCGGCGCCTGGCGCACGACGACGGCCAATCTGTGGGGCGTGCTGGCGCTGCAGCGTTTCACGCAGGTGTTCGAGGCCGAGGGCGTGGGCGGTCGCAGCATCGTCGAGCTGGCCGGCACCGCGCGCACCGTCGACTGGGGTGGTGCCACCGGCGGCCAGGGCGCGACGCTGCTGCTGCCCTGGCCCGCGGCCACGCCGGGCGCGCCGCCCGCGCCACTGGCCGTGCGGCACGAAGGCACCGGGCGGCCGTGGCTCACGGTGCAGTCGCTCGCCGCCGTGCCGCTCAGGGCGCCGCTCGCGGCGGGTTACCGCATCACGCGCAGCACGAGCGTCGTGACGCGCCGCGTGCCCGATGCATGGAGCCGCGGCGACGTGATGCGCGTGCGGCTCGAGATCGACGCCACCGCCGACATGGCCTGGGTCGTCGTCAGCGACCCCCTGCCGGCGGGCGCCTCGCACCTCGGCACCGGTCTCGGCCGCGACTCGGGCGTGGCCACGCAGGGCGAGCGTCGCGAGGGCGCGGCGTGGGCCGCCTACGAGGAGCGCGCGCAGGAGGCCTGGCGCGCGTACTTCGCCTGGTTGCCGCGCGGGCGGCATGTCGTCGAGTACACGATCCGCCTCAACACCGCCGGCCGCCTCGGCCTGCCGCCGGCACGCGTCGAGGCGATGTACGCGCCGGAGACCTTCGGCGAGCTGCCGCTGGCACCGGTGGAGGTGCAGCCGTGACGCGAGGCGCCGTCGCGCCGTGCGTCGCCGGCAGCCGTGCCAGCGCGGTGCTGCGTGCGTTTGCGGTCGGGGTGGCCGCGGTGGCGGCCGGTCCGGCAGCCGCCGCCGAGCTGCCCACGTTCGAGCAGGTGCGCGCCGCGCACCGGCCGAGCGACATCCCGCTGCTCGACCGACACGGCGAAGTGATCCAGTGGCACCGCGCCGACACCACCGTGCGGCGCGGGCCCTGGGTATCGCTCGCCGAGACCAGCCCGGCGCTGCGCGAGGCCATCGTGCTGAGCGAGGACCGGCGCTTCTGGGCGCACGGCGGCGTCGACTGGCGCTCGCTCGCCGCCAGCGCCTGGGCCAACGCCTGGAACCGCCGCACGCGCGGCGCGAGCACGGTGACGATGCAGCTGGCCGGCCTGCTCGACGAGGAGCTGGCGCGCCCGGCCGGCGGTCGCGACCTCGGCGCGAAGCTCGGGCAGATCGTGCGTGCGCGCGAGCTCGAGGCGCGCTGGAGCAAGACGCAGATCCTGGAGGCCTACCTCAACGCCGTGCCGCTGCGCGGCGAGCTGGTGGGCATCGGCGCGGCCGCGCCGCAGCTCTTCGGCAAACATGCGAGCGGCCTCGACCACCAGGAGGCCGCCGTGCTGGCCGTGCTCGTGCGCGCACCGAACGCGGCGGCCGAGGTCGTGGCACGCCGCGCCTGCGACGTGCTGCGGCTGCAGGCGCGCCCTGCCGCGCAGGACGCGCAGGCTCCCGCCGCTTCCACGACGGCCGACCCGTGCGCCGGCGTCGCCACCACGGCCGCG
>JAHCKS010000002.1 GCA_026125665.1 Rubrivivax sp. | reverse complement strand
TCGCTCATCCCGTAGTGGGTGACCATGTGGCGCGCCATGTCGGTGGCGCGCTGCAGGTCGTTCTCGGCGCCCGTGGACACGTCGCCGAACACCAGCATCTCGGCCACCCGGCCGCCGAGCAGCACGTCGATGCGGTCGAGCAGCTCGCTCCTGCGCATCAGGTAGCGGTCCTCGGTGGGCGACTGCTGCGTGTAGCCGAGCGCGGCAATGCCGCGCGGGATGATCGACACCTTGGAGACGCGATCGGTGTTCTTGCGCATCTCCGCCACCACGGCGTGCCCGGCCTCGTGGAAGGCCACGAACTTGCGCTCGGTCGGGTTCATGACCCGGTTCTTCTTCTCCAGGCCGGCGACGATGCGGTCGAGCGCCTCGTCGAAGTCGGCCATCTCGACCGCGGGCTTGTCGCGCTTGGCGGCGCGCAGCGTGGCCTCGTTGACGAGGTTGGCGAGGTCGGCACCGGCAAAGCCGGGCGTGCGCGCGGCCAGCGCGGCGAGTTCGACATCGCCCGCGAGCTTGACGTGCTTGACGTGCACTTCGAGGATCTGCCGGCGGCCGTTCAGGTCGGGCCGGTCGATGGCCACGTGACGGTCGAAGCGGCCCGGCCGCAGCAGGGCCGGATCGAGGATCTCGGGCCGGTTGGTCGCCGCCATGATGATGACGCCGCGATTGGTGTCGAAGCCGTCCATCTCGACCAGCAACTGGTTCAGCGTCTGCTCGTGCTCCTCGTGGCCACCGGTCATGCCCACGCCACGCGCCTTGCCCAGCGCGTCGAGCTCGTCGATGAAGACGATGCACGGTGCCTTGGCCGCCGCCTGCTCGAACAGGTCGCGCACGCGCGCCGCGCCCACGCCGACGAACATCTCGACGAACTCGGAGCCGCTGAGCGACAGGAAGGGCACGCCCGCCTCGCCGGCTACCGCCTTGGCCAGCAGCGTCTTGCCGGTGCCCGGCGCGCCGACGATCAGCACCCCTTTGGGGATCTTGCCGCCCAGGCGCCGGTAGCGCTCGGGGTTCTTCAGGAACTCGACCACCTCCATCAGCTCCTCGCGCGCCTCGTCGATGCCGGCGACGTCCTTGAAGCTGACGCCGGTGTCGGTCTGCATGTAGACCTTGGCCTTGCTCTTGCCGATCTCCATCAGCCCGCCGTGGCCCATGCCACCGCCGATGCGCTTCATCAGCAGCCACCAGATGCCGAAGAAGACCAGCGCCGGCGCCACCCACGACACCAGCGCGCCCAGCCACTTGCTCTGCCGGACGGTGCCGTATCGCACCTTGGCGGCGTCGAGCTGGGCCACGAGACCCGGGTCATCGAGCAGGACGGTCGCGAAGGCGTGCTCGCCGCCGATGCGCTGGAGAGCTTCGACCTTCTCCCTGGGCAGGATCTGGTCGAGCCCGTCGGCTTTGAGCTTGCCGGTTGCGATGCCGTCGGCGATGACCACGTCGCCGACATTGCCCGCCGCGAGCGCCTGCTTGAACTCGCTGTAGCTCAGCGTCTGCGTGTGCCGGTTGGCGCTCAGGTCCTGGATCAGGATCAGCACCACGAACGCGGCGAGCAGGTACCAGAGCGAGAAGGCTTGTTTCTTGTCCATGGGAGTTGCGGTCGCGGTGGTGTCTCAGACCCGTTCGATCGCCAGCGCCACGGCCTGCCCTCCGCCGATGCACAGCGTGACGATGCCGCGGCGCAGTCCGGCGCGCTGCATGGCGTGCAGCAGCCGTGTGGTCAGCACCGCGCCGGTGGCGCCTATCGGGTGCCCGTGGGCGATCGCGCCACCTTCGACGTTGACGACATCCTCGGCGAAGCCCAGCTGGCGCTGGCAGGCCAGCGCGATCGCGGCAAAGGCCTCGTTGATCTCGACGCGGTCCACGTCGGCCACCGACCAGCCGGCGCGCGCCAGCGCCTGCCGCACGGCCGGAAGGGGCCCGAGACCGAAGAGGTTCGGATCCACCGCGCCGATGCCGTGGGCGACGAGGCGCGCCTGCACCGGCAGGTCGTGCGCCTCGGCCCAGGCGCGGTCGGCGACGATCATCGCCGCGGCACCGCTGTTCAGGCCCGGTGCGTTGCCCGCGGTGATCGTGCCCTCCTTGCGGAACGCCGGCTTGAGCCGCGCAAGCGACTCCATCGTCGTGTCGGGCCGGTTGTGTTCGTCGCGCGCGAAGCTCACCGGGCCCTTGCGGCCCTGCACCTGCACGGCGACGGTCTCGGCGTCGAAGTCGCCGGCCGCCTGTGCCGCCGCAAAACGCTGCTGCGAGCGCAGCGCCCAGCGGTCCTGGTCGTCGCGCGTGATGCCCAGGCGCAGCACCAGATCCTCGGTGTGCCAGCCGGAGTGCCGGCTGCTGAAGGCGTCGTTCAGGCCGTCGCGCAGCATGCTGTCGAGGACCGCGGCATCGCCCATGCGTGCGCCCCAGCGCCCTTGCGGCAGCAGGTACGGCGCCTGGTCCATGTTCTCCATGCCGCCGGCCACCACGCAATCCGCCGAGCCAGCGAGCACCTCGAGCGCGGCGCAGACCACCGCCTGGGCCCCCGAGCCGCAGACGCGATTGACCGTCATGGCCGGCACCTCGACCGGCAGCCCGGCCTTGATCCCGGCCTGCCGCGCCGGGTTCATGCCCGCACCGGCCTGGATCACGTGGCCCATGACGAGCGCTTTGACATGCTCGTCGCCGATGCCGCTTCGGCGCAGCGCCTCGCGGATCGCGACGGCGCCCAGTTCGACGGCCGGCATGTCCTTCAGCGTTCCGCTGTAGGTTCCGATGGCGGTGCGGACCGCCGCGCACAACACGACCTCACGTCTGATCATTGCGAGCTCCTCGAGCAGTCGGCGCGCAGTGCGCCGCGGTGGGATGAACGGCGCGCAGCCGGGCCGCGCAGCCTGGGCAACGTCGCAGCACGCCTTCCGCGTCGCCGCTCAGGCCTGCCGCGTTGGCTTCGTCGGTGTCGAGGTGCACCTCGAGCACCGCGTCGTCGGCCAGGCGCAGCGCCACGTGCCGCAGCACGGTGGCGCGCGCAGTGTCGAGTTCCAGGTCGACTTCCTGGCCGGCCTCGACGCCCAGGCGCGCCGCGTCGGCCGGCGCGAGGTGCAGATGCCGCTGCGCGACGATGGCGCCGTCGGTGCGGACGCTGCCGGAAGGACCGATCAAGGTCACCTCCGGTGTGCCGTCCAGATGCCCGGACAGGCGCAGCGGTGCGTCGATGCCGAGGCGAATGGCCTCGGTGCGGCTCAGCTCGATCTGGTTGCGGCTGCGGCAGGGGCCGAGCACGCGTACGCGCTCGAGCCGCCCGCGCGGCCCGGCCACCGCGACAGTCTCCTCGGCCGCCCAGAAGCCCGGCTGAGTCAGCGGCTGCCGGACCTGCAGCGCGTGCCCGGCACCGAAGAGCCTCTCGACGGTTTCCTGCGTCAGGTGGACGTGATGCGCCGACACCGCCACCGGGATCGCCACCGGTGCGGTTGCCGGCACCGAGCCCCCGCTCAGCGCGCCCTGCGCCGCGCGGGCGATCATCGCCTGCTCCTCGGCGTGCACGGCCAGCACCACGACCGGCGCGTTGTCCGGCTGCAGCGCCGCCATGGGCGTCTCGGCCGCCCGATAGGCGTTGTTGCGGTCCTCGTCGAGCCGCACGCCGAGGAACTCCAGGCCGTCGACGATGCGCCGGCGCAGCGCGGGCGAGTTCTCGCCGGCGCCACCGGTGAAGGCCAGCACGTCGATGCCGCCCAGCGCGGCTGCGTAGGCGCCGATCGTCTTGCGCACCCGGTAGGCGTAGGCCCGCAGCGCTGTCTGTGCGTCGGCGTGGCCTTCGGCGGCGCGGCGTTCGACGTCGCGCAGGTCGCCGCCGGCGCCGGACAAGGCCTTGAGGCCGCTGTCCTCGTACAGCGCCCGCTCGACCTCGGCTGCTGCCAGCCCGAGGTGCTTGGAGACGAAGAGGACGGCTCCCGGGTCGACGTCGCCGCTGCGCGTGCCCATGATCAGCCCCTCGAGCGCCGTCAGGCCCATCGACGTGTCGACCGAGCGGCCGCGATCGATCGCGCAAACGCTCGCGCCGTTGCCGATGTGGCAGCTGACGATGCGCAGCGTGTTCGCGTCGCGCTCGAGCGCGGCGGCGGCGGCTTCCATCACGTGCTGGTGCGCCATGCCGTGGAAGCCGTAGCGCCGCACTCCGGCGTCGCGCCACGCCTGCGGCACCGCATACAACGCGGCGTGCTCGGGCAAGGTGGCATGGAACGTCGTGTCGAACACGGCCACCTGCGCGAGGCCGGGCCAGCGCCGGCGCGCGAGCCGGATGCCGGCCAGCGCCACCGGGTTGTGCTGCGGCACCCAGACCGCCGCGCGTTCGATCTCGCGCTCGGCCTCGTCGTCGATGCGCACCGCCTCGCGCAGCCGCGGCCCGCCGTGCGCCACCCGATGGGCCACCGCGTCGAGCGTCTTCACGGCGATTCCTGCGTCGGCGAGGCGCTGCTCGATGCGGTCGAGCGCGGCGTCGTCGATCACGCCGCAGTCGACGGTGACTTCGACCAGAGCGTGCGCCGAAGGCATGTCGAACACGCCTGCCTTCAGTGTGGAACTGCCGGCGTTCAGGGCCAGGATGCGCATGTTCAATGGAAGACCGGTGCTTTCGATGTGAAGTCCAGTGCCCACGGGGCTCACGGCTGCGACAGTGGCCGGGGCGCGCCGGACGCCGCCCGCGCTTCGAGCGTGTCACCGACGTGCAGTGCGAACGGCGCGCGATCCACCGCCGTGACCATCAGCAGCGGGCAGGTCAGCGCGCCGAGAAGCCGCTTCACGACCTGGGCATGCCCGGTGGCGAAGTCGCCGTGCCAGCCGAGCGCGACCAAGCTGCTCCGTCTCTTCCGGACAAGCTCTATTACTTCCTGCGTCACCTCGCCGCGGCACATCACGACATCCCCGACCCTGCTGCACTGCTCGCGCGAGCAACAGGCCACGGCGCGGTCGAGCATTTCCTGCAGCCGGCGCGGGTACTCGTGGTGCGGCGCGTCCGCGTACGACGACAGCGCCGCCGCTTCGGCTTCGGCGGCGTGATCGACGCAATGCGCCACCACCACCTTCAGCCCGATCGCATGCGCCAGGCGCACGGCAACCACGATCGCCTCGTCCGCGGCGGCTTCGCCGCTGGTCGGCACCAGGATCGACTCCCAGGGCAGCGCTTCGCGGTAGCGCGGCGGCAGCAGCACGACGGGTGCGTCGCTCTGTTCGATGACCGCGCGTGCCACGTGGCCGACCAGCCCGGCCAGTTCGTCGCCCGCTCGCGCCGACTCGCCACGGGCGCTGATCACGACGAGATCGACGGCGTGCGCGCGAATCGCCTCGAGCACCGCGCTTGGCGGATCGGCCGCGGGCTGGTGCAGCGAGACGCGCGCGCGCTGCCGTTCGGGCACCCGCAGCTCCTCGAGTGCCTGCGCCGGCGGCAAGGGCTTCGGTGTCGCGCTCAACACATGCAGCGTCGCGCCGAGCTGGTCGGCCAGCCAGGCCGCGCAACCGATGCCTTGCGCCCCGCTCGCCGAGCCGTCCAGCGGCAGCAGGATCGAGCCGAAGGTCTTCATGGTGCCTTGCGGGGGTGCTGTCATCGCGCTGGCTCCCTTCGCGCCACGTTCAGCGCGTGCCGCTGCCCGCGATACGCTAGCGAGAAGGTGACCGCATCGCAGCCTTCCAGCAGGTACGCGCCGTCCCCGGCATGCGCGCCGTCCTCGTCGAGGCGGACATCGAGAAATCCGAACACCAGCGCCTGCCAGGCGCCACCCATCGCCGCCGGGTGCACGCCGAGCACGCTGTTTCCCATCTTGTTCGAAAGGTCGAGCCAGAGGCTCTGGCGCCAGTAGCGCTCAGCGTCCTCTCGCAGCCCGAGCCGCGCGGCGATGGCGGCATGGATCGCCGGCGACAGGCTGCTGCCATGGTCGGTCAGCGGCTCGTAGTAGCGGTAGTTGGCCGCCACCACCTCCCGTGGGAAGGCATCCGGGAACAGGTGCATCAGCATCAGCACGTCGGCCTGCTTGATGACCTTCAACCGGTTGATGCGGTCCCACTCGAAGAGCCGGCTGACCGGCGGCCTGAAGCGCTCGTCATCGGCAAGGGCGTAGTCGCCGAGATCGAAGAAGCCTTCGAACTGCTCGATCACGCCGCGTGCATCGGGGCCGGGGCAGAAAAGCCCGCTGGCTGTTTCGCGCCACTCGTCGGGTTCGTTGCGGCCGAGTGCGCAGCGCTCGGCCAGCGCCCCCCACTGCGCGCGGTGCTCGCGCGCCAGCCAGGCGCAGGCGCGCGCGGCCTGCTGCAGGTTGTGGCGCGCCATCCAGTTCGTGTAGGCGTTGTCGTTGACCGAGTGGTGGTATTCGTCGGGCCCGACCACTCCGCGGATGTGATACCGCGCGCCCTCCGCGGTGACCCGGCTGGCCCAGAAGCGCGCCGTCTCGACCAGGATCTCGGCGCCCGCGTCGCGCATCAGGGCTGCGTCACCGGTGGCTTCCCAGTAGCGGCACAGGCCGTAGGCGACGTCGGCGGTGACGTGCACCTGCTGCGTCCCGGTGAAGATCGGTATCTCCTTGCCCGTCGTCTTCAGCCAGATCGCGCGCGGCGTGGCGTCATCGCCGGTCACCGTCGACTCCCACGCGTAGCAGGCGCCGCGAAAACCCAGCTCGCACGCCCGTCGGCGCGCCCCGGCGAGGGTGTGGAAGCGGTACAGCATTAGGCTGCGCGCGCGCTCGGGCGCGACGTGCAGGTAGAACGGCAGCATGAAGATCTCCACGTCCCAGAAGACGTGCCCTTCGTAGGCCCGGCCGGTCAGCGAGCGGGCGCCGACCGAGACGCGCGGGTCGGTGCCGGCGGCGATCAGCAGGTGGTAGCTGTTGAAGCGCAGCGCTTGCTCCGCTGCCGCTGCGCCGGCGACGCGGATGTCCGCCTGGTCCCAGAGCTCGTCCCAGCGTGCGGCATGGGTAGCGAAGGCGGCATCGAAGTCGTCCCAGCGCAGTTCGCGCACGCGCGCCGCGGCTGCAGCGTGAGGGTCTGCGACGTCGCGGCTGCTGAACACCACCACGTAGCGCCGCAGAGCCAGCGGCGTTCCCGCCTGCGCTGCCACTGTCCAGCGCGTACCGTCGCGGCCGCTGCCCACCAGAGTCGTTCGCGCGGCGATACAGATCTCGTAGCCCGATGCCCGGGTGCGGAAGCACAGTCGTTCGATCGTCGCCGTTTCCTCTCCCACGTCGAGCGGCACCAGATGCGGGTGCCGGTCGAGCAGGCCAGGCACGATGAGCGAAGTGTCGAGCGTGATCTCGGCGTCGGCTTCGACGACCACCTCCTGCACCAGCAGGTGCGGATCGGCAAGCGACGCGCAGCGGCGCGCGCGCAGTCGCACACGGCCACCGTCGCCGCCATCGAACTCGGCCTCGGTGTGCAGCACGCCTTGCGCGAGATCGAGCACGCGGCGCTGCGCGCGCCAGCGTGTGCCGGCGAGGTCGAGGTTCTGGCCCGCTGCCGAGATGCGCACGCCAAACGGAAACGGCAGCGGAACGATCTCGCTGTACGCGTAGTCGCCGCGTCCGCGATCGAGGAACTCTGGCTCCGAATACGGCAGCTCCGGGCGTTTTCGGTCGTAGATCCCCGCGATGAAGAGATCACCCTGCGAGCCGGCGAGCGGACTGTCCAGCGCGCCGCGCACACCGAGGTAACCGTTGCCGACCGCGAACAGGCTCTCCATCGCGTGCTCGCGGGCGCGGTCGAATCCTTCCTGCTCGACCCGCCACGCGACGCCGCTGCGCACCGGTGCGCGCGCGGCGGCGCGCAGGCGCGCTTCGAGCTGCTCGACACCCAGTGCGGCCAGGTCGTCGACCACCAGATCGGCCCCGTGTTCGGCGAGTGCCCGGCGGTTGCCGCCGCGATCGACGCCCACGACCAGCCCAAATCCGCCGCGCCGCCCGGCCTCGACGCCGGCACTCGCGTCCTCGAAGACCGCGCAACGTTCGGCAGGCACGCCGAGTGCGGCGGCAGCGGCCAGAAACGCATCGGGATCGGGCTTGCCGCGCAGAGCGCGAGCCTCGATGTCGAGGCCGTCGATGCGCGCGTCGAACAGCGCGTCGATGCCCGCGGCGGCGAGGATCCCGCGCCCATGGCGGCTTGACGTGACCACTGCGGTCTTCACGCCGTGTGCGCGCAGCGCACGCACCAGTGCCAGCGTCGTCGCGAACGTCTGCACCCCTTCGCGGCGCAGTCGCGCTTCGAACAGCGCATCCTTGCGCTGGCCCAGACCGACCACCGTGTCTGCCTCGGGCGCAGCGTCACCCTCGCCCTCTGGCAGCTCGATGTGGCGCGAGGCGATGAAGCTGCGCACGCCCTCGCGGCGCGGTTTGCCGTCGACGTAGGCTCGATAGTCGGCGTCGGCGTCGAAGGGGCGCCACGCTCGGCCGCCGGGTGCCGCGCGGCGCCGCAGGAAATCGTCGAACAGCTCCTTCCACGCCGCGGCGTGCATGGCCGCGGTGCGGGTGAGCACGCCGTCCATGTCGAAGAGCGCACCGGCGAGGAGCATGCCCGGGTTCATTCTGCGCTGCCCTGACGGAACGGATTCATCGGACCCGTCACCGCGGAGTCGACCGGGCTGCCGGTGCCATGCCGGAGCGCTTCAGGTAGCGGTAGTAGTCGCTGTCGGTAGTGAGGATGACCACCGAGTTCCCGTGCTTGCCCTCCTTGTACGTCTCCAGCGTCCGCGCGAAGGCATAGAACTCCGGGTCGGCGCCGTACGCCGCCCCGTAGATGCGCGTGGCCAGCGCATCGGCCTTGCCCCTTGTTTCCTGCACCTGCCGGTAGGCGGTGGAGCGGATCTGTCGCAGCTCCTTCTCCATCGTGCCGAGGATCTCGGCGCTGCGGCCTTCGCCTTCCGAGCGGAACCGCGCGGCGATGCGCTTGCGCTCCGAGGTCATCCGGGCGTACACCTTCTCGCGCACGCTTTCGATGTAGTCCAGCCGCTTGATGCGCACGTCCACGAGCTCGATGCCGTATTGGGGCATGACCTTGCGCGCCTCGGCCAGGATCGTTCTCGTGATCTCCTCGCGTCCACGCACCACCTCCTTCTTCAGCTCCTCGCGCACCTCGGCCGGAACCTCCTCCAGCACTTCGCCCTTCGGCACTTCCCAGGAGGCGCTGCGCACCAGTTCGACGAGCTCGCTGCCGGAGACCTGGTCGCGCACCACCGAGTCGATGATGTCGTTCAGGCGCGAACGGGCGCCGGCCTCGGTGGCGACGCTTTCGAGGAACTTGCGCGCGTCGGCGATGCGCCAGCGGGCCGTGGTATCGACCCAGATGAACTCCCGCCCTTTGGTGGGAATCTGGTTCGGGTCGCCGTCCCACACCAGCAGGCGCTTCTCGAAGCGGCGCGCCTCCTGCACGAACGGAAGCTTCAAGTGCAGCCCGGCATCCGTGACGGGCGCTCCCACGGGTCGCCCGAACTGGACGATGACCGCCTGCTCGCCTTCCTCCAGCGTGTAGAAGGTCTCGGAGAAGGCGACGACGGTGCCGAGCGCGAGGAGCGCCAGGCCGACGGTCAGTGATTGCCTCATGGTTGCTTCCCTTCCTTGACGGCTTCTGCCGTGCCGCTGCCCTTGCCAGCTGGGCCTGTCGGCTGCCCCGACTCCAGGCGCAGCCAGGGCAGCAGGGCCTTCTGGTCGCCATCGACGACGTACAGCGCGCCGGCCTCGGGCAGGACCGTACCCACGGCCTCGAGGTACAGCCGCCGCCGCGTGACTTCCGGAGCACGCACGTACTCGGCGAGCACCGCCCGGAACCGGGCCGCCTCGCCGTTGGCGCGGTTGACCCGCTCGACGGCATAACCATCCGCCTCGGTGATGGTGCGCGCCGCTTCGCCGCGCGCCTTGGGAATCTCCCGATTGGCCTGTTCCTGCGCCTGGTTGATCGTGCGCTCGCGGTCCTGGCGCGCCTCGTTCACCTCGTTGAAGGCAGGCTTGACCGGGTCCGGTGGCGTCACGTCCTGCAGCTCCACCGTCACCAGGCGAACGCCCGTTTCGTACTCGCCGAGGATCTTCTGCATCTCCTCCTTGACTTCGGTGGACACCGCCACCCGGCCCACGGTGAGGACGTCGCTGCCCAGCCGGTTGCCCACGACCCGGCGCATGACCGCCTCGGCAACGTCCCGGATGGTCTGCTGGGGCTCGCGGACCCAGAAGAGATAGCGCACGGGGTCCTCGATCCGGTACTGCACGATCCACTGCACGTCGATGACGTTCAGGTCTCCGGTGAGCATCAGCGACACATCCTTGAAGGCCTTCCTGTCGCCTGCGTACTGCGTGCGCCCGCTCGTGCCAGCGAAGGCCGTGCCGAACCCGAACTCCTCCTTCAGGACCCGCGCCGTGGGCACGAACCGGACGCTCTCGATTCCGACGGGAAACTTAAAGTGCAGACCCGGACTCACGGTGCGCGAGACCGCGCCGAAGCGCTGCACGATGCCGGTCTCCTCGGGCTGTACCGTGAACCAGGTCGACCACAGGGCGAACAACAGCAGCGCGCCCACGGCATAGATGGCGATGCGTCGGCCGCCCAGCTCGGCGGCGCGCCTGCGCAGCTCGTCGACGAAGTCTTCAGGCTGGTATTCGGGCATGGTGCAACCCCTTCAGATGTGACGGCGCAGCTGCCATGGGACTACTCCCACAACATGGTGCGCGTCGATGGCGTGAAGACACCGAGGTTGTTCTCGACGCGGCGAATGCCCGCCGCTCGCGAGGCGGCAAGCCCCGCGGCTTCGCGCTCCTCGTCCGAGAACGTCGCGCCCCATAGGGACACGACTCCGCCGGAAACGATGACGTTCACGAACTCGCCGCGAACGCCGGTGGCGCTGATCTCCGCGGCGACACGTTCGCGCAACCCGGCGACGTCTGCCGAAAGTTGCGGCGCGCCCTGCCGCACCGCGACGCCGCGCAGCAGATCGGCACGGCTGACGATGCCGACGAGTTTGCCGTCGCGCAGCACCGGCACGCGCTTGATCCCGTGCTTCTCGAGCAGCGCAGCGATCTGCTCGAGCGAGGCATCTTCGTCGACGCTGACGAGCGTGCGCGTCATCACCTCGTGTGCCTGGCCGCCATGCGCCTTCAGGTACTCGATCGCCTTGTCGACCGGGTCCGCCACCAGCGCCAGCCACCAAGAAGGATGGCGCTGGCCCTCGATTTCCGGGCGCCGCATCAGGTCGCCTTCGCTGACGATGCCCAACGGCCGCCCATCATCATCGACGACCGGGACGGCGCTGATCCGCCGCTCGACGAGCCGCTGTGCGATCTCGGTGACGGGCGTATCGGGGCCCACGGTGACGACCGCGGTCGTCATGACATCCTTCGCTTGCATCGATGCATCTCCACGAGGTTGGTCGGTGCCGGCTCGTTTCGTTGTCGAGCGTTCAATGGAACACCATGCCTTCGACATGAAATCCCGCGTCCACGTGCACCACCTCGCCGGTGATGCCCGAGGCGTAGGGGCTGCAGAGCATCAGCGCCACCTGGCCGACCTCGTCGGCCTGCACGGTGCGCCGCAGCGGCGAGCGTCGCGCGGCATCGGCGAGCAGTTCGTCGAAGTGCACGATGCCCGAGGCCGCGCGCGTGCGCACCGGCCCGGCCGAAATGGCGTTGACGCGGATGCCACTGGGGCCGAGCTCGTGCGCCAGGTAGCGCACCGACGCCTCGAGCGCGGCCTTGACGGGCCCCATCAGGCCGTAGTGCTCGACGACCTTCTCGGCGCCGTAGAAGCTCAGCGCGGTGAGGCTGCCACCCGCACGCATCAGCGGCCGCGCGAGCCGGGCCATCTGCACCAGCGAGTGGCAGGACACGAGCATGGCCTCGGCGAAGCCCTCGGCTGAGCTGTCGACGAGCGGCGCGCGCAGGTCCACCTTGGGCGCGGAGGCGATGGAGTGCAGGAGAAAGTCGAGCCGCCCCCAGTGCCTGCGCAAGGCGTCGAAGACGGCGGACAGCTCTCCCGCGCGCGTCACGTCGCAGGGCAGCAGCAGTGCGTCGGCCTCGCGCGCCAGCGGCTCGACATGCGGGCGCGCCTTGTCGTTCAGGTAGGTCAGCGCGATCTCGGCCCCGGAGGCGCGCATCTGCCGCGCCGCGGCCCAGGCCAGGCTCTCGGCGTTGGCAACGCCGACGATCAGCCCGCGCCGCCCTTTCAAGTCGATATGCAGCACTCGAAGGTGCTCCTCGTCGTTCAGTGGTCGTTGTCACGGCCGGGGGCGTCATCGAACTGGAGCAGCAGCCAAAGCAACACCACACAGGCCGCCAGCAGCAGGACATGCACGCCGATCCCCCACGCATCGGCGCGATGCTCGACGGCCAGCAGCGTCAGACCCGCGAGTCCGACGGCCCAGAAGAGCGCGCGGCGGGTCCATGTCGCACTCTTCATTTCGGGGCCTCGCCAGGCAGCAGGTCCAGCGGCGACGGCGTCGTGTAGAGCTGCGTGAAGAGCGCCTCGGCCCACAGATCGCGCATCGTTCGCCAGGCGGTCCACGCGTCGGCGGTTGCGTCGGCTGCGATGCGCTCGAATCGGTACCAGGGGTTGTCGGCGCGTGCGGGATCGGCGGCCCCGAGCGCCTGCAGCGAGGCGCGCAGCCAGGGCAGCCAGGCCAGCGCCGGCATCGCCTGCTCTGTCCAGAGCTTGCGGCTCAGGCGCATCGGGTGCGCATCGCGCAGCGCGCGCGCCAGCTCGGGCCTGACGGCCGATTGCACAATCGGAGACGTGTACTGCGCGTACATCGACTCGAGCCATTCCGACAGGGCCTTCACGCGGTCGAACCCGGCAGGTGCCGAATCGAAGGGGAGGTCCTCCACCCGTCTCGGCTCGAAGCGCGCCGGCGGTGCGTCGTCGGCGCCGCTGGTCTCGTCGAGCAGCATTTCGTACAGCCCCGGGGCCAGCGCCTGGATCTTCTGGGCGTGGTGCAGGATGGCGCGGTGCTCGCGCCGCGCCACGCCTGCGGACACGAAGATGCCTAGGTGACCGACGTCGCGGTGTGTCAGGTAGACGACACGCTGCCCGGCAGCGACCAGTGCCTCGGTCGTCGGGTACACCGACGGCAGCCAGCCGAGTGCCTGGTGCGGCGGCGTGATGTTGTCGCCATACGAGCTGAAGACGACCAGCGGTGTGCGGATACGCCGCAGGTCGGCACGGCAGTGGGCATCGACCTGCATCTGCCCGTCCTCGAGAAGGTTGCCGACGAACAGGTCGCGCGTGATGGTGACGATCTCGTCGCGGCCAAGGAAGTAGAAGCCGTTCCACCAGCGCTCGAATTCGAGAAAGCGCTCGCGCTCGGCCTCTGGCTGCGCGAACAAGGTGTCGTACTTGCGGAACACGCCCTCCGGACGCAGACCTTCGAAGTTCTGCACCAGCCACGCGCCGTCGAAGCTGCCGCCGCCGAGGTCGGCGGCCCAGTGCGCAGGCCACACGCCGCCACTGAAGCCGCCGAGCAGGCGCATCGGATTGATGCCGCGCCCACCTGCCCAGTAGGACAGCGGCGACCCGTTCAGCACCGCCAGACCCGCGCGATGCCGGCAGTGCGACAGCGCGAGCGTGAGCGCCCAGCCGCCCTGGCAGTTGCCGTAGACGATGGGCGGGCGGTTGCGATGGCGCTGGGTGACGAGGTCGATGAAGGCGGCCAGCGTGCGCAGGACCGCGCCCAGCGTCTGGCCCTCGACTGGCTCGGGGTCGAAGACCACGAAGTAGACGGGATGACCCTCGCGCAGCGCCATGCCGACCTCGGAGTCGCGCTTGAACCCACCGATGCCGGGCCCGTGCCCGGCGCGCGGGTCGACCACCATCACCGGCGCCGCGTCCTTTCGCACGTAGCGTTCGAGCGCGTCGGTGCCGCAGCGCGTCACGCGCAGCAGGCGGTAGTTGCACGGCGGGTCCAGCTCGTGCCCATCGGCGACCGGCTCGGACTCGAAGTGCAGCAGCGGGGGCATGCCGGCAGCCTCGTGTTCGGCCATGTTGATCGCGCGCTGGCGCAGGGTCTCCACCATTTCGGTGGCACGCCACAGCGCGTCGAGGCCATACGAGGCCCATGGAATGCGCGGCGATTCACTGCCGGTGGACGCGTCGGTCGGGTTCATCGGGGTTCCTTCGGAGTGGCACTGACGGCCGCGTTGGGCACTGACTTGTGGCGCCGGTCCGGGTGCGCGGCGACGACAGTCAAGAAGGCGAGGCCGGCGCCGGCGGAAAGCAAGGACCCGAGCATCACGCCGAGCGTCGCCGACGCGGTCAGGGCATCGCGCGGCCCGAAGGCCAAGCCGGCAAAGAACAGACTCATCGTGAAGCCGATGCCGGCCAGCAGCGCTGCGCCGGCGATGTGGCGCCACTGGACGCCCGGCGGGCGCTGCGCCAGGCCCAGGCGTGACGCCAGCCAGGCCGCGCCCAGGATGCCCGCGGGCTTGCCGATCACGAGTGCGGCGACCGTTCCGGCCACGACCGCCACGGACACCGTGCCTGGCGCCAGGTCGACCAGCCGGATCCCGGCGTTGAACAGCGCGAACACGGGCACGATGACCAGTGCGACCCAGGGCCTGAGACCGTGCTCGAGCGCGCGCAGCGGCGAGCGCGCGGGGCCGCGGGTCCGCAGCGGCACGGCCAGACCGATGATGAAGCCGGCCACCGTGGCATGGATACCGGAGGCCAGCACGGCGGCCCAAAGAGCCAGCCCCCCCAGAAGGTAGGCCGACAGCCTGGACATGCTGAGCCGGTTGAGCAGCAGGAGCGCCAGCGTTGCGGCGATCGCGGCCAGCAGGGCCGGCAGCGAGATGGACTGCGAGAACAGCAGCGCCAGCACCGCGATGGCCCCGAGGTCGTCGAAGATCGCCGATGCCGTCAGGAAGGCCACGACGGCCGCGGGAACCCGCGCGCCGAGCGCGTGCAGCGCGGCCAGCGCCAGGACCGTGTCGGTAGCCATCGGGATTGGCCAGCCGCGCGCGGCGGCGGCGTCTTGCCCGTTGAGGGCCAGGTACACCGCCGCCGGCACGACCATCCCGCCGACCGCCGCGGCCAGGGGCAGAGCCGCGCGCGCCCTGGAGGCCAGGTGGCCGACGAGCACCTCGCGCTTGATCTCGAGCGCGACGAGGACGAAGAAGAACACCAGCAGGCCCTCGTTGATCCAGAGGATCAGCGGCCGCTCGATCTGCCATGCGCCAACGCTCAGGCCGACCGACGTGTGGTGGACCGCGTCGTAGACCGGCTTCAGCGGCGAGTTCGCCATGACGATCGCGACCACCATGGCAGCGACCGTCAGCAGGCCGGAGGTGCGCTCGGGTCTTTGCATCGCTGCGCCGCCGGCGTTTGCTGCGGGCATGGCGTGGTGTTCCTTCGTCAGCCTCGGTGCCGAAGCCTCAGTCGGACCGAACTGGGTTCGGCGACTGTTCGGCACCAACGTCGTGGTTCGCGACCTCGTCGACCTGCGTTGCGTCGGAGCGCGGACGCACGCCGTGCTGACGGTGCCGCGGCAGGTACTTGGACGGGTTGGCGAGGAAGGCGTCGCGGCATTCGGTAGCGCAGAAGTAGTAGTGCTTGTGGCCATGCTCCGCTTCAGCCACGGCGGTCAGCCGGTTGACCCGCATGCCGCAGACGGGGTCCTTGAAGTCTCTTTCGGGTTCGGTGTGCTTCATGGCGGTGCTTCCCCGTTCAACGCACCACGGCCATCTGATGACCGGCGCCGCCGGGCAGCCTGATCGTCCCCACGAGAGTCAAGCTGTCCTGGTTCACGACCCAGATCACGGGGTCGCTTCGGCTGGACACGTAGACCTTGTTCGTGCCCTGGATCGTGTTGAGGTGGTACGGATCGGGTGACAGTGCGAGCTCGCGCCGGGAGCCGTCGCGCGGGTCGAGGGCGATCAGCCGGTTGCCGGCCAGGTCGCTGACGAACAGCCGCCGACCATCGGTGCCGATGTCCAGCCCATGCAGCGTGCCGCCGAGCATGAAGCTCCTGACGGTCTTGCCGCTTTGCACCGACACCGCGGTGACCGAACCCGCCCGCGGGTTGAGGGCATAGACCGTGCCCTCGTCGGCCGAGAGCACCAGATGCTCGGGTGCCGGCCCGGCCTGCAGTGTGCGGCGCACGGCCCACGTCTTCAGGTCGATCTCCGTGATGTTGCCGCTCCCGCTGTTGCTGACGAAGGCGCGTGACCCGTCGCGGGTGACGACGGTGTAGTTCGGCACCGGCCCGGTGGCAATCGTCTTCACGACCTGGTTGCTCTGCAGGTCGACGACGCTGACGTTGCCCCGGGTCGGGTGTGTCGAGATGACGTAACGACCGTCGGGCGTGATGGCCTGGTGGTGCGTCCAGCCGGTGACGGCGATCGTCTGCATCACGTGCCGGTGCGCCGGATGCACCAGATGCAGCTGGCTGACCGGGCCGCTCGTCGAGCCCTCCTTCGCCGGCGTCTCCTTGACGCTGCCGGCGATCAGGTACTCGCCGTCCGGCGTGGCCACCAGTCCGTGGGCATCGATCACGTTGTCATAGGTGGCGGTGATGCGGTCGGTGGCGGCGTCGACGGCGATCACCTGATTGCCCGAGCCCAGAGGGATGTAGACGGTGGGTGCCGCGCTCGCGGCCGTGGCGTACAGCGCCAGCGCCGTACCCAGGCTGGCGAGGATGGGGGTGGTCTTCATGTCGATGGCTCCGTAGGCCGGTCGAGACCGGCGAGGGTGGTCATGGATCGGTGCTCACATCCGATGCGGGCGGGACACGATGCCGTTGGCCTGCTGCAACTCGCGCACGTAGCGCACGATGTCCTCGATCTGCGCTTTCGAGACCTGTGGCTGCGCCGGCATGTCGCCGAATGGCCAGTGGTGCTGCCGCACGCCTTGGCGCACGGCGCGGTGGAACGACTCGTCCGCGTGGTGTCCGGGGTTGTAGATGTCGTGCACGAGCGGTGGGCCCTTGTCGGTGCCGGAGCCGTTGGCGCCGTGGCACTGCGCGCAGTTGGCGTCGAAGGCGTTCTTGCCGGCCGTCGCTTGCGTGGACAAGGCGGGCACGCGGATCGTGAGGGCGGGCGACGGGCCGGTGCCGGCACGGCTGCCGAACACCTGCCACCCGGCAAGGCCGATGCCGGTGACGACGATGCCCGCGACGAGCAACTCGGAGAACGACACCCGCAGCTTCATGGTGGTGGCTCGCGTCGGCCAGGCGCCTCAAGCGGCCGGCGCCTGCCGGCGCAGGTGCGGGATGAATCGAGGCGTGCGCGCGGCGTAGGCGTCGAACGCGGCGCCGAACTGCAGGCGCATCTCCCGCTCCTCGATCGTGCACAGCCGCGCGTACATGACGAGCAGCACCGGGAACATCACGAGCGTCAGCAGCGTCGGCCACTGCAAGAGGAAGCCGAGCAGGATCAACACGAAGCCCACGTACTGCGGGTGGCGGATGCGCGCGTACGGCCCGCTGGTGGCGAGCTGGTGCTCGCGCTGGGCGCGATAGAGCACGTTCCACGCGTTGGACAGCAGGTAGAAGCCGCCGATGAGCAGCGCATAGCTGGCGATGTGCAGCACGCCGAAGTGCGGGTCGCCCTTTTCGCCGAGCAGCGTGGACCACAGGTGGCCCGAGTCGTGCGACAGCAGGTCCAGGCCCGGGTAGCGCGTCTGCAGCCAGCCCGAGAGCAGATAGATCGTCAGCGGGAAGCCGTACATCTCGACGAACAGCGCGACGACGAAGGCGGCAAAGGCGCCGAAGCTGCGCCAGTCGCGCTTCGACTGCGGCCTGGCGAAGCTGAAGGCGAACATCAGGAAGATCGCCGAGTTCACGATCACGAGCATCCACAGGCCGTAGGCGGGAGCGTTGCCGCTCATGACCTGCCTCCGATGCCATGCGGGACCACGGCGGGAACGCGCGGGCACGATCGCGACCGCGCCCGCCGGCGCGCAAGCAGCCACAGGCCCGTCGCCGCGAGCGCCGCGTAGTTCAGCACCATGAACCATGGCGTGATCCAGGCGATGCCGTCGAAGCCGCGTTCGGTGAACGGATACAGCACCGGCGAGGCGTAGTAGTCCGCCGAATGCGTGAACACGTCGATCACGATGTGCGACCACCAGCCAAGCAGCGGTATCCACAGCGTGCGACGCCAGGCCCACAGCAGCAACGTCACGACGCCGGCGACGACCGCACTGTGCGCGGCGCAGTGCAGCTCGTGCGACCACGTCTTCACCAGCGCCGGCAGCACGGGCTCCTGCCCGGGCATCGCGATGGCGAAGGCGCGCACGGCCTCGAAGCTGCCGCTGCCGAACCACCACCAGGCCAGCACCGGCAGCATCTGGAACAGGTCGGGCAGCGCGGCCAGCGCCATCGTCGCCGCCACGGTGGCCGGGCGCACCGGCCGGCGGCGCGCCAGGACCGCCATGCCGGCGCCGGCCCACAGGGTGTGTGCAACGATGTCCATCGCCTTACACCCGCGCCGTGCGCAGCCGCAGCGCGTTGAGCACTACCGAGAGCGACGAGGCGCTCATCGCGAAGGCCGCGAAGATCGGGCCGATCAGCAGCCCGAAGAAGGGGTAGAGCACACCGGCGGCCACCGGCACGCCCGCGGCGTTGTAGACGAGCGCGAAGAACAGGTTCTGCCGGATGTTGCGCATCGTCGCGCGGGCCAGCCGGCGCGCGCGCACGATGCCCGTCAGGTCGCCCTTGACGAGGGTGAAGCCGGCGCTTTCGATGGCCACGTCGGCGCCGGTGCCCATCGCGATGCCCACATCGGCCTGCGCCAGCGCCGGCGCGTCGTTCACGCCGTCGCCGGCCATCGCCACCTTGCGGCCCTGCGACTGCAGCTCTTGGATGATGCGGGCCTTGTCGGCCGGCAGCACGTCGGCGCGGATCTCGTCGATGCCCAGGCGCGCCGCCACGGCCTTGGCCGTGCGCTCGTTGTCGCCGGTGGCCATGACGATGCGGAAACCCAGCTTGTGTAGCGACTTGATGGCCTCGGGCGTGCTGGCCTTGACCGGGTCGGCGACGCCCACGAGGCCGGCGATGCGGCCGTCGAGCACGACGAACATGACCGTCTGGCCTTCGTCGCGGCGGGCGTTGGCCTTGTCGGCCAGCGAGCCGGCGTCGAGCCCGAGATCCTTGACCAGCTTCAGGTTGCCCAGCGCAACCGCCTTGCCGTCGACACGGCCCTTCACACCCTTGCCGGTGACGGCCTCGAAGTCCTGCGCCTCGCCGAGCTTGACGCCGCGCTCCTCGGCGCCGCGGACGATGGCCTCGGCCAGAGGATGCTCCGAGCCCTTCTCCAGCGTCGCGGCCAGGCGCAGCACCTCGGCTTCGTCGTGCCCCGGCTCGGGCATCACCGCCACGAGCTTCGGCTTGCCCTCGGTGAGCGTGCCGGTCTTGTCGACGATCAGCGTGTCGACCTTCTCGAAGCGCTCCAGCGCCTCGGCGTTCTTGATCAGCACGCCCATCTGCGCGCCGCGGCCCGTGGCGGTCATGATCGACATCGGTGTCGCGAGGCCGAGCGCGCAGGGGCAGGCGATGATGAGCACCGCCACCGCCGCCACCAGCGCGTAGGCCAGCGCCGGCGCGGGTCCCCAGAGCGCCCACGCGATGAAGGCGAGGATCGCGATGCCGATCACCGCCGGCACGAAGCGGCCGGCCACCATGTCGGCCCACTTCTGGATCGGCGCGCGGCTTTTCTGCGCCGCCGCCACCATGTCGACGATCTGCGCCAGCAGGGTGTCGGCGCCGACCCGCGTGGCTTCCATCACCAGGCTGCCGGTGCCGTTGATCGTGGCGCCGGTGACCTTGTCGCCGGCCACCTTCTCCACCGGCACCGGCTCGCCGGTGATCATGCTCTCGTCGATGGACGAGCGGCCGTCGACGACCGTGCCGTCCACCGGCACCTTGTCGCCCGGGCGCACGCGCAGGCGGTCGCCCACTTGCACTTGCTCGAGCGGGATCTCCTCTTCCGTGCCGTCGCGGCGTATGACACGCGCCGTCTTGGCCGCCAGGTCGAGCAGCGCGCGGATCGCCTTGCCGGTGCCCTCGCGGGCGCGCAGTTCCATCACCTGCCCCAGCAGCACCAGCGTCACGATCACCGCGGCCGCTTCGAAGTACACGCCCACCGCACCGGTTGCAGGGTCACGGAAACCCGCCGGAAAGATGCCCGGTGCGAGCAACGCCACCACCGAGTAGACATAGGCTGCGGCGACGCCCATGCCGATGAGGCTGAACATGTTGAGGTTCCAGGTGCGGAACGACGTCCAGCCGCGTTCGAAGAAGGGCCAGCCTGACCACAGGATCACCGGCGTCGACAGCACCAGTTCGATCCACATCGAGTTGTGCTCGCCGAAGAGTTCGCGCACGGCCGTGATGCCCAGGTACGGCGACATCGTGAGCACGAGGAGCGGCACCGTGAGCACGGTGGCGACCCACAGCCGCCGCGTGAAGTCGACGAGCTCCGGGTTCGGGCCTTCGTCGTTGGCGGCCGAGCCGACCTCGAGCTGCAGGCCCATGCCGCACAGGGGGCAGGCGCCGGGCTTGGTCTGGCGCACCTCGGGGTGCATCGGGCAGGTGTAGACGCCACCCGACCAGCCCGCGGGCACCTTGTCGTAGGCCCCGCCCGTTGTTGCCTTGTCGGATGCCGCTGCCGCGTGCCGATGAGGGTCGTGGCCGGCAGGGCCTAGGCCGCTGCTATGTGGTCCCTGCCCGGCGTGCGCCTGGCCTGCTTGGCCATGCGCCGCTGCCTTGCCCTCGGGCACCAGGAACATGCCGCACTTCGGGCACTTTCCGGGGGCGTTCTGCCGCACCTCCGGGTGCATGGGGCAGGTGTAGGTCGGCTCGGGGGAGCCTGCCCCTTGACCGCCCTCCTTCGCCTCGTGGCCACGCTGGCGGAGTCTTGGCGTGTCCATCCCGTCACTCCTTGTTCGGGTCGGTACCCGTGCGACGCGTGTCGACGTGGCCGCCATGTCCCCCGTGGCCGTGGAAGAGATGCAACAGCGGGCACGCGAGCAACAGCAGGTAGATCCAGTTGCCGGCCACGTGGCTCCAGTGCTCGCGCAGCAGGTAGAAGCCACCCACCAGGGCGATCATCAGCAGCGCCGTCTTCACCGGTTTGCTCAGTGGCGTTCCGGGTCTTTGGCCCTGCGCGGGTGTCGGGCTCGTGTCGTGAGTGTGGTCGTGCGCGCTCATGTTCGTTCCTTTCTCTCGGGCGCCTGGTGGCGCCGTTGAATCAAGCGTCGGGCCTGTCAGCAGGTCAAGGTCAAGTGCTGCCCGCCGCAGGATGGCATCGGATTGACGTCGATCAAACGCCCCCGCCACGGTCGCGATCCAGCAGTGCCTTGCGCCTCTCGTACTCCTCTGGCGTGCACTCGCCGCTGGCCAGGCGCCGCTTCAGCGTCTCGTGGGGCGTCTCGTGGGGCGACTCGCGCGGCGCCGTCTCTGCGGCCTTCACGTCGCGCGCCCGCCCCCAGATGGCCCACGCGATGACGCCCACGATCGCGATCCAGAAGATCCACCACAGGAAGTGCATGCCCCCCAGCATGCCCCCCATGAACCCACCGCCTTCGTAGAACATGTGCACGTGCCCTCCGTCAGCCGTTGCGATGCGTGGCAGCCGCCAGCGCGGCCCGGACGCGCTGCAGGCGCTCGCGCACCTCGTGGGCAACCTGCGCGACCTCGGGGTTGTCGGTGAGCTGCAGCACCGCCACCGGGTCCATGAAGCCGACGACGAGCCGCCCGTCCGGTTCTTCGCGAACGACCACGTTGCAGGGCAGCAGCAGCCCGATGTCGGCATCGGCCGAGAGGACGCGGTGCGCCAGCGGCGGGTTGCAAGCACCGAGGATGCGATAAGGGCGGCCGTCGACCCCGAGCCTGGCCTTCATCGTGGCCTGCACGTCGATCTCGGTGAGCACGCCGAATCCCTCGGTCTTCAGCGCCTCGGTGACGCGCGCCACGGCAGCGGCGAAGTCGTGGCCGGGGAGCTCGCAATGGAATCCGTAGCTCATGCGCCGCCTCTCACTTCTTGGCCGGCGCGGGCGGCGCCATGCGGTCCATCATCATCTGCATCATCGACTGCATCATGTCCATGCGCTGCTGCATCATGTCCATGCGCTGCTCCGTCGTGCCTGGGCGCGCGGCAGTGTCGCCGCCCTGGCCGCGCGGCGCACCCGGCCCGCCGCCCATCATCGCGCCGCCGCTCATGCCGCCGCCCATGGCGCCCATGCCGCCCATGCGGCCCATCATGGCCATGCCGTCCTGCATGAGCTTCATCTGCTCGGCCATCAGCGCGTTGCGCTCCTGCGGCGTCTTGGCGGCGACCATCTTCTCGTGCATGGCCTGCATCGCCTTCATCTGCTCGGCGTAGCCGGGCATCGTGGCGGGGGCGCCCGCGCCCATGCTCATGCTCGTGCCCGCCCCTGTCCCCTGCGCAGGCGTGGTGGCCTGCGCGATGCGCTGGTCCGCGCTTGCGGCGGGGTGATGGGCCCCGTGCGAGTCGTCGCCGGCGGCGTAGGCCGGCGCCGCCGCCGTGGCGGACGCGGCGACGGCGATGATCGAAAGCGTGCGTGCGAATGTCATGTCGGACTCCTGATCGGTTGGACAGAGTGGTAGTGGTGGTGGAAACGTCATGAACCTTCCAAGCCTGCACCCCGTACCCGGGTACGGAGTCAAGCTGAGCAGGTAGGGAGCGCCCGCGAGGCCGGCGAGCACTGGGCCCGGCACGGCGCCTGCTGCCAATGCAGGCAGCAGCGGGCCGCCGGAGGCGCTACAAGGCCAGGCGCGAGAACAGGGTTCGCGGTGGGACTGCAGCGCGCGGCGAGGGCGCCGCAGTGGTCCCCGGGCCCGACAGGGGCGGCCTGACCTGAGGCGCCCACGCCAGCGACGCCGGCGGGCCCAGGACCAAGTCGGGTAGATCGATCACCCAGTCCGGTTGCATGCATGTCTGCGTCGTTGCGTCGCAGACCTCGAGGCAGACCGTTTCGCCCGTCGCGGTCGCCCCGTCAAAGTGCCCCGGCACTGCGCCGACATGTCCCGCCGAGACGGTCACGACGGTGGGCTCATCGACGCTCGCCGACGAGTGCGCGTGTGTCTGCCGTTCCTGCAGGACGCACGCGTTGGCCCATGACGAAGCCAGAGCGAACAGCCAGAACAGCAGCATCGTGGCGGCGATGCTGCGTCGGGTTCGTGTGCGGCGAAACGGCGTCATGTTCACTCTCTCGAGGCAATCCATGCTATGCGCAGCCTCTCGGAGCCGTTTGACGCACGTCAACGAGACGCCGTAGTGAACTACGGATCATGCTTGCATGGATGAAGGGATCCATCGCCGAACAGGCAAGCGGGGGCCGGAGCACTCCGCACGGCCCGGCGCCATGGCGCCGCTCACCATCGGAGGGCTCGCCCGACTCGCCGGGGTGGGCGTCGAGACCATCCGCTACTACCAGCGGCTTCGCCTGTTGCCGGTTCCGAACGCGGGCGCGAGCTTTCGACGCTACCCACAGCATGTCGCGCGGCGCATTCGATTCATCAAGAAGGCGCAGGGCGTTGGGTTCACCCTGGAGGAGATCGGCACACTGCTCGACCTTGCGGACGGCCGAAACCGACGCGCGGTCCAGGGCATCGCCGCGGCGCGCCTGGCGCAGATCAATGGCAAGCTCGCGGATCTTGCCCGCATGCAGGTGGTACTGGCCGATCTGCTTCACCAATGCTTCACGACGGGCGCGACCCGGCCGTGCCCGATCATCGAGTCGCTGACCGAAGGCGAGGCCGTCCTCGCGCGGCCATGACGGATGCCGTCAGTTGACGGTGAACTTGCCCACCATCCCGGCTTCCTTGTGCCCGGGGACCAGGCAGGCGAATGCGAAGGTGCCGGCCTTGTCGAAGGTCCAGACGATGCCGCCGCGTTGACCCGGAGCCAGGTTGATCTGGTTCGGCTCGGCGTGCTTCATGCCGGGCATCTTGCGCATCATCTCGGCGTGCTCGTCGAGCTCGGTGGCCGTGCCGATCACCATCTCGTGCGGGATCTTGCCCTTGTTGACGACGAAGAAGCGGATCGTCTCGCCGGCCTTGACGGTGATCTCGGCGGGCGTGAAGCGCATGTTGTCGTTCATCTCCACGGGCACGGTGCGGCTGACCTTCGCCGGGTCGCCTGGCTTGCCGGCCGCGGAACCGTGCGCCGCCATGCCGCCGGGCTTGTCCTCGTGCATGCCACCCATCATGTTGCCGTGACCGCCGCCATGGCCGCCTGAGGCGTGCTCTCCCGCAGCGAAAGCTAGAGCGGGAGCCGCCAGCCCGGCAAGGAGGGCGAATTTCACGGTGCGTGCGTTCATGTACGGTGCCTTTGCGGTGGGTTGTGGTGGGTCGGTTGAGGGGGAGGTCGCCGGCGCGTGATACGTCAGAACCAGAAGCGCAGGCCAGCCACGGCGCGCGTGTCACTCGTGCGCCGGCCCTCGGCGCGTGCCAGGTCGGCGGTGTCGCCAAACCGGCCGGTCCACTCCACGCCGAGGTACGGCGCGAACTGGCGGGTGAACTCGTAGCGCAGGCGGACGCCGGCATTGGCCGTGGACAGGCCCTTGCCGACGCCGTTGGCCGGGTCGCTCTTGCCGTAGGCTGCGAGCTCCAGCCGCGGCTGCAGGATCAGTTTCTGCGTCAGCAACAGTTCGTACTCGCCGCTCAGTCGCAGGGCAGTGCGGCCGCTTTCGCCCACGTACGCGGTGGCGTCGACCTCGAACCAGTAGGGCGCCAGGCCTTCGACACCGAACGCGATCCAGTTGCGGCGGGATCCGGGGCCGGTGTCGTGACGAAGGCCGACCTGTGCATCCCAGTAGGTGGCAATGGCACGACTCCATACTGCCTCGGTTCGAGACTCCTCCAGCTTGCCGCCGACGACCTCGCCTTCGGCCTTGACGACGAGGCGGTTGAAGTCGCGGCCATAGCGGGCCAAGACCTCGTACGCGCCGGTGGTCTGGCCGTCGCTGCGCTGGGCCTCCAGGCGGTCGGCCAAGAAGAAGCCCGTGCTCTGCTCGTCGCCCAGCCGCAGCAGGCGCTCCTTGGAGATCAGGTAGGGGCCGGTCGTGAGCGTGTGGCCGCCCGAGTAGGCGTGCGGGTCGCGCGCGTCGGGCGGCGCCGATCCGCCCTGCATCTTCATGTCGGCGTGGTCCATGCCCGCCATCCCCGCACGCGGCTTCGGGTTGGCCGTGCCGGCCGCGGGTGCCGACGCGGCGGCAGATGCTGCGGACGGCGCGCCGCTGCCGTGCCCGGCATGGCCTGCCGACTGCGCCAGCACGGGCCCGGCGGCCAGCGTCGCTGCCAGCGCGGCGACTTTCAGGGTCGTGGGGAGTGTCAAATGTCTTCCTTGTGTTCGAGGGGAGCCGTCGCTGCCGGATCGCTTCATGGCCGCCCTCATGCGATGACCACTTCGCGGAACATGCCGGCGTCCATGTGCAGCAGCAGGTGGCAGTGCCAGGCCCAGCGGCCCATCGCATCGGCGGTGACGAGGAAGCTCACGCGCTGCGCCGGCTGGATCGGAATCGTGTGGCGGCGTGCCTGGAAGCGGCCGTCGGGGGTCTCCAGCTCGCTCCATACGCCGTGCAGGTGCATCGGGTGGGTCATCATCGTGTCGTTGTGCAGGATGATGCGCACGCGCTCGCCGTAGTTCAGGCTCACGGGCGTCGACGACCCGAAGGCCAGGCCGTCGAACGACCAGGTGTAGCGCTCCATGTTGCCCGTGAGATGGAGTTCGATTTCGCGCTCGGCGCCGCGCGGGTCCAGCGGCCCGCCGACGGTGTGCAGGTCGGCCAGCGTCAGCACGCGCCGGCCGTTGTCGCGCAGGCCGATGCCGGGGTCGTCGAGATTGGTGCGTGCCATGTCCACGCGCATGTCGACGCTGGGCCCGTACTCGGTGCGCGCGTGGCGTGCCGTCGTGCTGGGGCGCGCCAGGGGATTGGCGGCCGGCGCGCCGTGACCCATGGCCGAGTGGTCCATGCCCTGCATCTGCTCATGGTTCATGCCGTGCATCTGACCGTGATTCATGCCCTGCATCTGACCGTGACCCATGCCGGGCATCCGGCCGTGGTCCATGCCGGCCATGCCCCCGTGGTCCATGGCACCCATCATGTCGGCCATGGTCAGCCAGACCACCGGGTCGGGCTTCGGGACGGGGGCCTGCACGCCCGCGCGCACCGCCAGCGTGCCCCGCGCATAACCCGTGCGCTCCATCGACTGCGCGAACACGGTGTAGGCCTCGTCCCTGGGCTGGACGATCACGTCGCAGGTCTCGCCGGGCCCGAAGCGGAACTCGTCCACCGTCACCGGCTCGACGTCGACCCCGTCGGTCTGCACGACGGTGAGCTTGAGCCCCGGGATGCGCACGTCGTAGAACGTGTTGGCCGCGCCGTTGATGAAGCGCAGCCGCACCCGCTCGCCAGGCTTGAACAGGCCGGTCCAGTTGCCGGCCGGAGTCGTGCCGTTCATCAGGTAGGTGAGCGCGCGCGCCGACAGGTCGCCCAGGTCGGTCGGGCTCATGCGCATCTGGTTCCACATGCGCCGCTTGTCCAGCGCGGCCGCGAGGCCGCTGGCCGAGACGTCGCGGAAGAAGTCCATCGCCGTTGGCTCGTTGATGTTGTAGTAGTCGCCCTGGGCCTTGAGCTTGTGGAACACCCGCATCGGGTCGTCGTCGGTCCAGTCCGACAGCAGCACGACGTGGTCGCGCGGCGCGCGCGCGCCGCCGCCGTCGCGCGGGTCGATGACGATCGCGCCGTACATCCCGGTCTGCTCCTGCATGCCGGAGTGCGAGTGGTACCAGTAGGTGCCGCTCTGCTCGACCTTGAAGCGGTAGGTGAAGGTCTCGCCGGGGGAGATGCCGGCAAAGCTGATGCCGGGCACGCCGTCCATCTGGAACGGCAGGATGATCCCGTGCCAGTGGATGGAAGTGGCCTCGCGCAGGCGGTTGGTGACGCGGATCGTGACTTCGTCGCCCTCGCGCCAGCGCAGCGTGGGCGCGGGGATCGAACCGTTGATCGCCGTGGCCATGCGCGGCGAGCCGGTGAAGTTCACCGGCAGCTCTGCCACTTCGAGGCTGAACTCGGTGCCGCTCAGTACCGGGACGGGAGGGCGCGCCGCGGCGTAGCCTGCGGCCTGCGCTGGCCGCATGAGCGGCGACAGCCCTGCCAGCACGCCGCCAGCGGCCAAGCCTTGCACGAAGCGTCGACGGTGCAGGGCGGCGGGATTCACGATGTGGGTCATGGGTTCACTCGATCGGGTTGCCAGATGTCGACATGCTGAGGGCCGGCGGGGAACGAAGACATGACATCGACATGACGAGTACGTCATGAGCCTGTAACGTGACGGATAGTCGAGGCTGGGTAGCCTGCCCGACCCAGACGCAACCGCGCGAGGCCCGCGGCCGAAGCACCGAAGATCATGAAACTGCTGGTTGTCGAAGACGAGGCCATCACGGCGGACTACCTGCGCCAGGGGCTCGGCGAGGCCGGCTTCGTCGTCGACCTGGCCCGCACCGGCCTGGACGGGCATCACCAGGCCATGACAGGCGACCACGACCTGTTGATCCTGGACGTCATGCTCCCGGACGTGGACGGCTGGCGCATCCTGAAGGCGCTGCGCGACGCCGGCCGCCAGACGCCGGTGCTGTTCCTCACGGCGCGCGATGGCGTCGAGGACCGGGTCAAGGGACTGGAGGCCGGCGCCGACGACTACCTGGTCAAGCCGTTCGCCTTCTCGGAGCTGCTGGCGCGCGTGCGAACGTTGCTGCGCCGTGGCGCGACGGCGCCGCTGGCCGAGCGACTGGAAGTGGCCGACCTCGTCGTGGACGTTCCCCGACGGCGGGCCACGCGAGCGGGTCGCCGCCTGAACCTGACGGCCAAGGAGTTCGCGCTGCTGGAGCTGCTGGCGCGCCGCCGCGGCGAGGTGCTGCCGCGCTCGTTGATCGCCTCGCAGGTCTGGGACATCAACTTCGACAGCGATTCCAACGCCATCGATGTGGCCATCCGCCGGTTGCGAGCGAAGGTCGACGAAGACTTCGAGCCCAAGCTGATCCAGACGGTGCGCGGCATGGGCTACATGCTGGATCTGCCCGATGCCGAGTGACCCCGGCCGCCGGCGCCCGAGGTCGCTGGCGTTGCGCATCACGCTGGTCGTCAGCGTGACGATGGCGGTGGTGTTCTCGGCCAGCGCCTGGCTCGTGTCGCGCTCGATCGAGAGTCACTTCGAGCAGCTGGACTTCGACGAGTTGCTGGCGGTGAGGGAGTCGCTGGGGCGCGCGCTCGGAGACGAAGCGCGGCTGGAGGATCCCGAGGGCCTGCGGGACCGGCTTGCCAGGGCGGTCGCCGGCCACCACGGTGTGTTTTTCGGCGTCGTCGACGCTGCGGGGCGGGCGGTCTACGTCAGCGCGCCGCCGGCTCTGCTGGAACTCGCCCGGCGGGCCGAGCCATCACCGGTGCTGGATCGCCGGGCACTGCGTGCCTGGGCCGACGGCCCGCACGTGTACCGGGGCAGCGTGCTGCCGGATGCGGCCGGCGGGAAGGTGTTCGTAGCCGTAGCGACCGACGCCCATGCACGCTACCTGGCCTTGCTGCGCCGTGGTTTGTGGTGGGGTGTAGTGGCGGCCACCTCGCTGGCCGTTCTGGCCGTGTGCATCGCGGTGCGCTGGGGCCACGCGCCGATCCGGCGCATGAGCGCGACCGTGCGCGGCATCACGTCGGAGCATCTGCACACGCGGCTGGATCCGCTGACGGTGCCGGTGGAGCTGGCAACGCTTGTCTCGGCGTTCAACGCCATGCTCGACCAGTTGCAGGGCAGCTTCGAGCGCCTGGCGCACTTTTCGGCCGACATCGCCCACGAGCTGCGCACGCCGGTGACGAACCTGCTCACGCAGACTCAGGTGGCGCTGGCCCGGGACCGGCCCGCGGCGGCCTACAGGGAGGTGCTGTACGCAGGTTTGGACGAGCTCGACCGCCTGCGCAAGATGATCGGCGACATGTTGTTCCTCGCGCAGACCGAGGACCCCCGGCGCAGGCTGCAGAAAGGGGAGGCCGATCTCGAGGCCGAGACGCGCGCTGTGTTCGACTTCTTCGAGGCCTTGAGCGAAGAGGCGGGCGTGGCGCTGCGCTTCGAGGCCGGGCCTGCGGAGCGCCCGCCCCTGCGGATCGATCGCGGTATGTTGCAGCGCGCGTTGACCAACCTCGTGGGCAATGCGATTCGCCACACGCCGCGCGGCGAGGCGGTCACGGTGCGCGGCGTGGACGAAGGCCGGACCATGCGCATCGAGGTCGAGAACCCGGGCGCCACGATCGGCCCGGAACACGTGCCGCATCTGTTCGAGCGCTTCTATCGGATCGACCCGTCGCGACACCGCGCCGGGGATGGAGCCGGACTGGGGCTGGCCATCGTGCGTGCCATCGCCGAGGCGCATGGCGGCGCGGTCGGGGTTCGCTCCGAGGCGGGGAGCAACTCGTTCTGGCTGCGGCTGCCGGTTGATTGAGCTTCGGTCTCGCGCGCCGTCGCCCCCGGCCTGCGCGGCAGCGGCGTCGAGGCGAAGGACTGCTGCGCCATCGCCGGTCGCGGCATGCGGGCAGACATCGTCCGTGCCGTAGCGACAGGAGCAAGCGGCACGCGAGCACCGCGCCGCGTCTCACCCCCGATCTGCCACGAGCCGCAGCGTCATCGCGCGCCGGCGCGACTCCGCGGTGTCCCCAGGTTCGAGGCGATAGTTGCTGCCCCAGCTCCACACGCTGCCGATGACCTCCACGAACAGCACCTCCCCCGCCACGCCCGAGATGTCCAGTGCGGCGGAACCTTCGGGCCACGTCACGGTGAGGTGGTGTCTGCCGGCGGGCAGACGCCAGCGCACGAAGGACTCCGGCACCGTGTCGACGGCGGAAGCGCCATCGATGGCGACGCGCACGACGTTGATGGCATCGCCCCAGCGCTTGCGAACCAGGTAGATCGTGAGCCTGCCCGGCACCGGTTCGAAGCGCTTGGCCTCGGTTTCGACGGCGTCGGAGGGAATCGGCCGCGGCGTGCAGGTGAGCCTGCCTCGGAGGCTGTTGCCGATGCGGAAGCAATACGTGCCGTCGGCATTGGCGGGCCGCAGCGGCTTGCTCATGCAGCCCGCGGTCAGTAGTGCAGTACCGCTGAGCGTGAAGAGCAGGGTGCGGCGTCGTAGGAGGTTCATCGTCGAAACTGCCCGGCCGCAGGCGGCAGGCGCTCTCGTGCGATGCGGGGCATGTCCGGACGCGGCTCGCTTCGCCCGCTGCCGGTGCGCATAGGAGTCACCGACTCGCCGGGAGACGCCCAGGTACAGCGCCCGCCAAGGCCGACCTCGGGATGGGCCGCCGGGGCGTCCTCAGGCCGGCGCCTTCGCGCTGCTCATTGGGTTCAGCGCCGGCTGGCGGCGGCGCGCCTGGACGCGTGCCGGTCGAGGTCCTCGGGCTGAGCGCCGACGAAGATCGCGCCGGCCTCGCCGCCGACGTTGAGCCAGCCGTCGGCCGACACCGGGTTCCGCTTGGCCTGCAGCATCTCCTCGATCACGGCGGCGCGGGTCTGCTCGCTCTTCCTACCTTCGTACACCCACCCACGTTCGTCATCGACCTGCCGCCAGCCATCGGCGGTGACGGGGTTGCGCTTCCAGGCCAGCAGCTCGCTCATCACCTGGGCGCGGGTCTTCGTGGCCGCCATCGCGTGCGTGGTGTAGCCGGCCTCCGTGGCCGCAGAAGTGACTCCGGAGTTGGCCAGCGCCGGCAACGTGGCGGCACCGAGCAGGGCGATCACAGCGTTACGAATGTTCATGATGAACTCCTGGTGACTGGCCGGCCCCTTGGAGGGCCCGCGCCGTTGCGGCGCCACTCGGCACCGTGAGGTCACTGTAGGAGTCCGGCCGCGACGGGGTGCTTGCCGGCCGATTACGAATTCGTCATCCGCTGGGCGCCCGCCGGCCACCGGAGCCACGCGCCGCCGCCATCGCATCAGAAGCGGTGCAACATGCCCCCTGCCGCCGTGTTGCCGTTGCTTCGCGACGTCAGGCGGTCGGTCATCAGCACGGCATAGAGCTCCGTGCGCCTGGACAGCGAGTGCCTGTAGCCGGCGCTTACGGTCTGGCTCGTGACCGCGCCCGCGGCAAGCGCTGCGCTGGCGCGGCCGTAAGCCAGCAGGATGCGGCCGCTGCCGGCGGGCGCGGCGATTCCAGCCCCGTAGATGTCGGCGTCGGTCGACACGGCCGCTGCGGTATCGACCCGCGTGTACTGCGCGAATGCCTTCACCGCCCCGAAGTCATACGAGCCGGCGAGCTGTGCCGTCTGCTGATCCCTCCAGCCGGCAGGCGCCCCGACCGCCCCGTTCCTGACGCGCTGCCACGTTGCCGCCACCCCTACGGGCCCGGCGAAATACCGTGCCGCGGCGCTCAGATTGCCGCCCGTTGCCCCGGCCGCGCCTTCGCCGGCGTTGACCATCGCAGCCAGTGTGAGCCCGCCCAGGCTGGGCGACGTGTACTGGGCGGCACTGTTCCAACCGCTGTCGCCCAGGAAGGGCTGCCCGGTGGCCGGTGTGAACACCTGGCGGATGGCGGGGGAGAAGCCGAATGAGTCACCGAACGGATTGAAGATCAACGTCGACACGAAGAGAGGCGTCGTGATTCGACCAAGGCGCAAGGTGCCGGCAGATGCCCCCAGCGACACGAAGGCATTGCGCGACCAGAAGGCGTCGCCGTTGAAGCGGCCGCTCGTTCCTGTGTCCGCGCGCAGGAACTGCTCGAGGACGAACTCCGCGCGCAGCCCGCCGCCGAGATCTTCGTTGCCCGACAAGCCGACGTGGCTCGTAGACAGCTTGCCGCCAGCCAACTCCTTGACGCGGGCCCGACCGGCGTCCTGGAAGGAGCCGACGGACAGGTCGACGTGACCGTACAGCTTCACCGAGGCTTGGGCTTGGGCAGCATCGTACGGCAGGCCGACCGAAATGGCTGCGGCCAGGGTCAGCGCGGCTCGACGTGTTGTTCGCATCTTCTCTGGCCTCGGTTGGGGGCGCGCCGTGGCGATGGCGACTCGCGCGCTGCTCTTTCACAAGGGGCGGCCCGTGCCACGCGCCGCCCGGAGCGCGGCGCGTGTGGCAACGGTGAATGGCGTCAGAAAACGTGGCGAACGCCGAACTCGATGCCCGAGGACGGCTGGCCGCCCAGCATGCCGGCCGGGGGCGTGTAGATCACCGAGCTGCGCGCGGCGCCCTTGTTCGTCACGCGACCGTAGGTGCCGTAGACGGCCGAGCGCCTGGACAGGTTGTGCACGTATCCCACGCCAAGTCTGGTGCTGTCGTCGGCGTTGGCAAAGCCCGATCCGACCGGCCCGCCCGAGCGATCCGCGCGCGTATAGCCGAGGCGGATCTCGCCGACCCCGACCGGGATCCCCGCGCCCACCGAGATGTCCTTCGTCTCGCGCGGCGCCCAGTCCTTCACGTCGTACAGGGTGTACAGCATCATCGGGCCGAGCTTCATGTTGAACATGACGTTCCAGTTCTTGAAGTCCGGGATGCCGGTGCCGATCTCGGTCTTGCCGTAGGCGAATGCCACGTTCACGGGCCCGCCCGAGTAACCCAGGCGGCCGCCCATGTACTTGTTGCCGACCACGCCTTCGCCCGCGGCGACCTGCAAGTGCCCGTACACGCCGCCCAGCGCCGGCAGGAAGTAGCCGATGGAGTTGTCCACGCGCAGCACGGTGGTTGCCGGGCTGCCGAGGTTGGAGCCGAAGCCGTAGCTGAAGATGCCGCGCGAGCCGATGCCGACGATGCCGAACTCGTCAGCAAAGGTGTTGTACGCCGTGGGCGTGTAGTCGCGGCCCAGGCGCAGCTCGCCGAAGCCGCCGGCCAAGCTCACCGTGGCGCGGCGCCCCCAGAACTTGTTGGCGTCGGCGGTACCCGTGTCGACATTGACCTGGGACTCGAGGTGGAAGGCGGCTCGCAGGCCACCGCCCAGGTCTTCCACGCCGCGCAGCCCGAAGCGGCTAGTGGTGTTGGAGCCGCTGGCCAGCCGTTTCACCGTGCCGGCGCTGCCGTTCTTCACTTGGCCGGCCGCGGCGTCGACCACGCCGAACAGCGTTACCGACGACTGCGCGAATGCGCCGGCGGACAGCAGGGAAAGCGCGCCGAGCGCGAGCAAGGATTTCTTCATGAGCTTGGTCTCCGAGGTTGGACAAAGACACGACTCGGCCACGTATGCACCTGGCGTCGAGGGCGTCGCAGGGCAGGCTAGGTGGCGGCAGCGAAATGGGCCAGCCGGGCCGCATGAATTGAGCGGGGACTGCTAGCACGCCCTCAGCCGAAACCGGGGCCGCCGTGGGCGAAGCCCCACAGGAGGGGCGCACTCATCTCGCGCGCTCCCTGCCATGGGCAAGCCGCGCGGCCGCTGGGCTGGGCCCGTCCCTCCAGTTGGGCCAGATGACAGTTCCGTCATCTGCGGGCCAGCGTCGCGACAGGTCCTCCTTCCTATCGTGCCCCGACGACGAAACAGGGGCGGGGCAGCTAGAGCTGCACCCTGCGGTCGGCCCCGTTGCGTTGCGCGCGCCACGAGATGTTGGAGACGACGATGCGAAGGCAGGACATCCACTTGCTGGTCAGGGTTCGGCACGGCGACGCCGAAGCGCGCTGCGAAGTGGGTCGGCGTTACCTTCTGGGGGCCGAGGGGTTCCCGCGCCACTTCGTGACGGGTTTGGACTACCTGACCCATCCTTCGGTGGCCTGCTCGGAGCAGGCCTCGTGTGTCATCGCCGAGGCGCTGCCCTTGCATGAGATCGTGCGTTTGAACCAACTGCCCGCCCTGCGGTCAGCGGCCCGCGTCGGGTCGCCGGGCGCGTGCGTCAAGCTGGGGCTCTGGCTGTGTCTCACGCGTCGCGACGCTGTCGAAGCCGAGCCATGGCTGCGCGTCGCCGCCGAAGCCGGACACGCCGCCGCGCCAGCGGCGGTGGCACACCTCGCGGCGAACTTGCCGCCTCGGGTGACATCGCAGCGCGTTCTGCATGCCCTCGCGGGGCATGCAGGCATCGATGCTCTGGCGCTGTTGACGCAGGCTGCCTACGAGGCGCTGCGAGGGACCGACGTGGAGCTGCTGTCGAGGGCTCTCGACGCGTTGCTTGCCTTGTGTCCGCGCATGACGACAGAGCTTGCCGATTGCGTTTGCCAAGGGCTCGAACACGGGCAGGCCATGGCGGGCTTTTGGCTCGAGGCACCGAGCACGGCTGTCGAGCAGGTCCTGGAAAGCTGCTTGCAGCGCGGCCGCACTGCGGCGGCGCTGCTGCTGGGCCGCGCCTATTGCGGCATCGACCACGGCGCGTTGCGCGCTGCCGCACTGGTGCCCGGACAGAACATGCGCAAGGGTGCCGCGCTGCTTCTGCGTGCCGCCGATGCCGGCGAGCAAGAGGCATGGATGCATCTGTACCGCGTGCACTCGGACAACCACTCCTCGGTGGCCAATCCGCAGATGGCGCGCTTCTTCCTCGAGAAGGCGGCGGTCGGCGGCGACGTGGTGGCCCGGCGTTGGCTGGGGGCCCTCACGCTGCGCGGAGCCGGCGCGCTGCACGAGTCGGAGCGAGGCATCCATTGGCTGCACGAGGCTGCCGCAAGCGGCGACACGCACGCCGCAAGGCTGCTTCGTTCGCTCGTGCTGCCCGTGGCCGGCAACGAAGAGGACGCCGCCCTCGTGATCGACGCCATCCGGCGCGACGACCCGTGGATAGCCTGGAGGCTGCGCGTTGCGCGCGACTTTGGCCTGACCAAGCTGGAGGCACTGAGCGTGGACCTGGTCGCCGGTCGCCGCGCCTGGGGGTTGGTCGTGGGTGCCAATCCCTTCATCACCCAGGCCAAGCTGTCGGCGCCGCGCGCCGTCCCGGCACTGACCGCGCAAGCCGGCGAGCACTTGCGTCGAGGTGCTGCCTTCTTCGAGCAGGCGCGGCAGGACGGCGCGCCGTTCGAGGGTGATCTGCGCAGACGCTCCGTGCGCATGCGCCAGCTGCTGGGGCGGCACGGGGGCCACGAGGAGATGTTCTTCGCCGAAGCCACATCGTCCACTTTGCATTCGCTGCGCCTCGGCACGAAGTGGGCGTTCCACGCGCGGCAACCGCTGCGCATGGCCTTGGCCGCCTAGTCGATGTGGGTCAGCTTGCCGCCGCCGGCGCACCAGTTACCGCGGGACGCCCGATGCGAGTTCTCGTCGTCGAAGACAACGCCAAGTTCGCCGGCCACCTGCGCCGCGGGCTCGCCGAAAGCGGCTATGTCGTCGATGTCGCCAAGGACGGCATCGACGGGCGCCACATGGCGACCGAGGGCGACTACGACCTCATCGTGCTGGACGTCATGCTTCCGGGCCTCGACGGGTTCGCGCTTCTCGAGGCACTCAGGCGGCGCAAGGGCACGCCGGTCATCATGTTGACCGCGGCCGACAGCGTCGAGGATCGCGTGCGAGGTCTTCGCGCCGGGGCTGACGACTATCTCGTCAAGCCGTTCGTCTTCACGGAGCTGCTGGCTCGCATCCAGGCCGTGCTTCGCCGGGGCGGCCCGCGAACACCCCTGGAGTCCGACCGACTCGTGCTTGGTGACCTGGAGCTGGACACCACGCGGCGGCGCGCCTCACGGGCCGGCATTCGGTTGGAGCTGACGGCGCAGGAGTACGCGCTCCTGTCAGTGCTGTTGCGGCACCGCGGGGAGGTGATGTCACGCACGGTGCTGACGGAGCAGGTCTGGGACATGAACTTCGACGGCGACTCGAACGTCGTCGAGGTCGCGATCCGGCGGCTGCGCGCGAAACTGGACGATCCGTTCCCGACCAAGCTGCTGCACACGGTTCGTGGAATGGGGTACGTACTCGAACTCGGCCGCGGCGAAGCGGCACAGCAGCGATGACCTGGCGCCACCCTTCGATGGCCGCCCGGTTGACCGTCGGTCTCGGGCTGGTGGCACTCGCTGTCTTCTCGGCCGCGGGAGCGGTGCTGCAAGCCGCCTTGAGGTCGGAGCTGATCGAGGCGGACCGAATCCGATTGTCCGGCAAGGTCGCTGTTGCGCTGCACTTCGTCGACGAGGCCACTCGTACCGGTGACCCTGCGGCGCTCTTCCATCACCTCGACGACCTGCGCATCGGTCACGAGGGGCTTCACATCTGGCTCTTGCCGGAGGCCGGGCCGCCGGCGTACGGCGCCCCCGCTGCGGGGGATGCTTCCCGGGAGCCGCGGCTGCCGTCAGGTGTCCGCGCTGATGTCGCAGAGGCTCCCCTTCCTTCCGCGTCGCCGTGGCCGGGTGGTCGAGTGCGGGTGGCACTCGAGTCGGGCGCCCGCGAAAAGCTCTTGCGTTCGCATCTCACCACCCTGGTTCTCATCTGCGCCTTGGGAGTTGCCTCGACCGTCCTGCTGAGCTGGCTGGCCATCCGCCGCTGCCTGAGGCCCGTGTCACGCCTGTCGGCCCAGGCGCGCGGCATCTCGCCCCGAGCGATCGGACGGCGATTGACGACTCCGCCCGATGGAGCCGAGCTGACGGGCCTGGTCGAAGCGTTCAACCACGCGCTCGATCGTCTCGAAGACGCCTACGGTCACTTGCAGGCCTTCAATGCGAACGTGGCGCACGAACTGCGCACACCGTTGGCTTCGCTGATCACGGGCGCCCAGGTGGGGCTGTCGTCGCCGAGGACGCACGAGGAGCTTCGAGAACTCCTCAGCTCCAACCTCGAGGAGCTGCAGTTGCTGAACGCGCTTGTCAACGACATGCTCTTCCTCTCGCGTGCAGATCGCGGCGACCGGGCCGAGGGGCTGGAAAGGGTGGCGCTGGGGGTCGAAGCCGACAAGGCGGTGCGATATTGCGACGCCATGCTGCGGGAGGCCGGTGTCGCTGCGGAGCGGGTCGGCGACGCGGACGCGAACTGCAACCCCCCTCTCGTGCGTCGCGCCCTTGTCAATCTCCTGACCAATGCCATCGCGCACGCGCCTGCCGGCGAGAGGGTTCGCCTCCACATTGAAGCCGACGGCGGCCTCGTCGCAGTCAGCGTCCTGAACCCAGGGCCGGAGATACCGTCGCAGGTACGCGTCCGGATGTTCGAGCGCTTCTACCGTGTGGACGCGTCGCGATCGCGGGGACAAGGGGGGCATGGCTTGGGGTTGGCCATCGTGGCCGCAATCGCAAGGATGCACGGCGGATCGGTGTTCGCCGACCGCCTCGACCAATCCAACCGGGTCGGGCTGACCTTGCCAGGAGCCGACAGTGAGTTGGCCGACGTGTCGCCGCGGCCACGGTCGGCCACGGCCACGGGGCCGAACGCTCGAACGAGCCGCCTGCGAGGCGGCGCAACGAGTAGCGTCGACGTTCCATGTGCCGTCCCTCTCGAATCGCACGCGTTGGCGCCACCCGGGGTCGAGCACTGCGTGTCGGCGCGAGTTCCACCGCGTCCGGCGTCGGGATGAGGCTAGGTCGGGACTTGCCGCGCCGTTGCCAGACTCGCCACATGTCAATCCAGACGTGTCTCGCAAGCGACGTCGACTGATGGAACTCGAGCATCTTGGCGACTTGTACCGCGACCTTGACGGACCGCTCGGCTCGGCGGCGGCTGCGGCTGTCTTGGTCCCGCTGCTGCTCGACGCGGTCCGTCCTGCCAGCGTGCTCGACGTCGGCTGCGGCGTGGGCAGCTTCATGCGGGCGTTCCAACGCGCCGGCGTGCACGATGTGCTGGGCGTGGACGCGCCGGCGTTCGCCGACTCGCTGCTCGTCGTCGAGCCGAACCTCGTGCAGCGTTGCGACGTCAGCAAGCCGCTCGACCTGGGGCGCCGCTTCGACCTGGCGCTGTGCCTCGAAGTCGGCGGCTACTTTCCCGAGCACGACGTGCTCGTTGCCAGCCTCGTGCGGCACGCACCGGTCATCGCCTTCTCGGCGGCCATTCCCGACCAGGACATGATCAACCAGCGGTACGGTGCCTATCCCAGCCACTGGGCGCCGCTGTTCGCGAAGCACGGCTACGAGGCCGTCGATGCCCTGCGTGGCCTGATCTGGACTGACGAGCGGTTGCCGTTCTGGTTCCGCCAGAACTTGCTCCTGTTCGCCGAGCAAGCGACGGCCGAACGGCTGCGCCTAGCCGCTGGCCCGGCACCGCTCGACATCGTCCACCCGAAGCTTTACGAGATGCTGGCCGGCACGGGGGAATCCGGGTCGTTCAAGCTCGGCCTCGTACGCCTCGGCCGCGTCGCCGCGGCCAAGCTGCGCCGCCGACTCACGCGCCGCTAGCGAGGCCCGCCGATGGGCCCGAGGGTACTTCCAGTCCAATCGCAGTGACGCCACCGGACGATCTGGCGAACGGTGCGCCCTGGTGCATGCGCGCGACAGCAGCGACGATGGCCAGGCCAAGACCGTAGTTGGGGCCGCCGCGCTGTTGCCTTGACCGCTCCACTCTGTAGAAGCGATCGAACAAGCGGGGTAGGTGTTCGTCCGCGATCGGCTTGCCCTCGTTCTCCACCCAGATGCGCGCGCGGTCGCCTGCACATTCGATCCGTACGCGGACAGCCGAGCGTGGCGCTGCATGGCGTGTCGCGTTGCTCAGCAGGTTGGACAGCGCGCGCCGCAACAAGGGCAAATCGAAGGCGCCCGCCGCGTCGCCATGAGTGCTGGCGGACAGCCCCCGGTCGAGCAATGCTGCCTCGTGGTACTCGATGATGTCGCTCAACGCGGCCTGCAAGCTGTTCACCGGCACGCGGCGCGCGGAAGCGCCATGATCGGCCTGCGACAGGAACAGCATGTCGCTGACGATGATGGCCAGGCGCCTCAGGTCCTCCAGATTCCCGGCGATCACGTCGCGCAGCTCTTCGGCCGGGCGATCCCGCCGCAAGGCCAGTTCACTCGAGCCGATCAGAGTCGTGAGCGGCGTGCGCAGCTCATGCGCCACGTCGGCGTTGAAGCCCTCGAGTTGGGTGTAGGCGTGCTCTGCACGCGTCAGCAGAGCGTTGAAGCGTTCGACCAGCGGACGCAGCTCCAAAGGCTGGCCAGCTCCGTCCAGCCGCAGACCCGCTTTCTCCAGCGCCACCTTATCGAGCTGGGCAGCCAGAGAACGTACCGGTCGCAGGCCGGCACGCACGAGCAGGTACCCCGTGACGCTGACCACGGCCGCGCCAGCCAGCGATGCCACCAGCAAAGTCCATGCGAGTTGGCTGAGCAGCTCGTCGTCGCGGCCGACGTCGAGCCCCAGGACCACCCGAACGCCACCGGCCGCGGCCGCGGGCCACGCGTCCTGCCACGTCACCTCTTCGTATCGGTTTGCCGAGGCGGCGCGTCGCTGGTCGAGCGTTGACGGAGCGCTGAAAAGGACGGCTGATCCATCAAGCGACGTTATGGACAGCGCGAGGTCTTCATGGCCTGCGAGGAAGTCCTTGAGTTTGTGTCGCAGTTCGTCGGCCACTGCGCTTGCGGATGCCTCGCCGAGCGCATGACGGATGACGTCCTGCTTCAACGAGAGCTCCTCCTGCTGGCGGCTCTGTAACACCCACATGTTGACGGCGTAGACCGCCGCAGACACGGCGAGCGCAGCCAGCAGGCCCTGCACGGCCAGCCAGGCGGACAGGCGCTTGCCGAGCGAGTAGGCTCTCGGCGCAGGGGTAGTTGCAGTCACTCGCTGCGCTCCTCCATCACATAGCCCATCCCTCGAACCGTGTGAATCAGCTTGGTCCCGAACGGTTCGTCCAGCTTCGCACGCAGCCGCCGGACGGCTACGTCGACGACGTTGGTGTCGCTGTCGAAGTTGATGTCCCACACCTGCTCGGCGATGAGGGTGCGCGAAAGCACCTCGTTGCGGCGTCGGAGCAGCAGCACCAGCAGATTGAACTCCCTCGGTGTGAGGTCGAGCCGCTTGCCGCCACGCGTCGCCTTCCGCCGCAGGAGGTCGACTTCCAGGTCCGCCAGGCGAAGGCTGTCGGGAAGGCGCCCCTCGCCGTAGCCTCCACCGCGTCGCAGTAACGCCTGCACTCGAGCGAGAAGTTCGGAGAACGAGAACGGCTTGACCAGGTAGTCGTCGGCTCCGGTCGTCAATCCCTTCACCTTGTCTTCGACAGCGTCCCGAGCCGTAAGCATCAAGACTGGGGTCCTGCGTCTCTTGCGCAGCTCAGCAAGCACCTCAAAGCCGTCGCGACCTGGCAACATCACGTCGAGCACGATCAGGTCGTAGACCCCCTCCACGGCGAAGTGCAGGCCGTCGATCCCGTCGTGGGCCACGTCCACGACGTAGCCGCTCTCCGACAGCCCCTTGCGCAGGTAGTCTGCAAGGCGCACCTCGTCGTCGATCACAAGGACTCTCATCGCGAACCGTTCAACCAGACATCAGGTAGCGATTGGACACCAGGTCGGCTACCCGTCCACCGCATGGCACGGCCAGTTGGGGCGATGCGTAGGTATGCGCCTGGGCCGGCATCGTGTGACCGATGCTCGGCGGACTCGGTTACGCGGCTTGGCCGGCTTGGAGTAGAGTCTCTGTGTGCGTAGTACTGCGCGCCTCCTTCTGATCTGGCTTGTGGCTGCAGTCACCCCACTGAAGGGAGTGGCGGCCGTGAGCGCGCTCGGATGCGGCCCCGGGCATCATGGCGTGGAGGCCAGCGCCGCCTCTCCCGGCTTGCCGCAGACCGTTGCCCACCATGCCGCAGACCCCGCCGTGGCCGCCAGCCAGGACGGCAGTTCGCAAGTTGTGGTCATCGCTGACCCGCCTTCAGCTGACGTGCAGACGCAGGGTGGCGCGCCGAAGCCGTCGACCGACGACCTGTCGAAGTCTCTCGGCAAGGCGGGCAAGCTGAAGTGCAACGCATGTGCGCCATGCTGCGCCGCGGCGGCACCGGCCTTCGACCCCGCGCCGGCGCCGCGAGCAGAGCTTGGCTCCTGCATCGCGGCCCTCGAGGACGCGTGCTTTGTCGGCGTGATCCTCGACGTTCCGCATCAGCCACCCCGGCTGATCCTCGCCTGATCGCCCGTCGCGCATCGCAGGGCGGCCGTAGTCGTTAGTTGGCACGCGCCGCTATCCGGTGCGGAACCGACTTCGTTCTCACGAGGAACCCATGTGCTGCAGGACCACCAGCCGGCCTGCGCCGACGCCCTCGACCCAACCCACTCAGGAAGAATGGCACAGCGACCTATGAACACCCTCAGACGCACACTCGCGGCCGCGCTACTGCTTGCACCAGCCGGCGCCTTCGCACACAACAACGACGACCACGGCAAGAAGCCCGGCGCGATCAAGAAGGAGCAGAAGGCCTGGGGCATCGCGGGCGACCTCAAGGCGGTCAAGAGAGTCATCCAAGTAGGCATGACGGACAACATGCGTTTCACGCCCGATGCCATCGAGGTGCGTCAGGGGGAGACGGTCAGGTTTGTCATCCGCAATTCGGGCCAGGTAATGCACGAGTTCGTGCTTGGAACCAAGCCGGATCTCAACGAGCACGCGGCACTCATGGTGAAGTTTCCCAACATGGAGCACGACGAACCCTACATGGCGCACGTCGGCCCGGGCAAGACGGGCGAGATCGTCTGGCACTTCAATCGGGCAGGCGACTTCGACTTCGCATGCCTGATCGCCGGCCACTACCAGGCAGGCATGGTCGGCAAGATCAAGGTTGTTGCGGCGACAGGGGCAACCGTTGGTGGACACTCAGGACACAAACACTGACAGATGGCAGCGATCGCCGAACCTTGGTTCGGGCCTGTATTGCTCTTGTCGTTGAAACGAGAGAGGGATTCTCAATGAAGACTGCGCTTTGCCTCGTTTTCTTCCTCGTCTCCACAGCGGCGCCGGCCCAGGCGCAGCAGAAGACAGACGAGCACTCCGGCCATCATCCGGCGGCCACGACCACCTCGGCCACTGAGATGACCGACGGCGAGGTCCGCAAGGTTGACGCCGAAGCGGCGAAGATCACCCTCAAACACGCTGAAATCAAGAGCCTGGACATGCCAGCCATGACGATGGTCTTCGTCGTGCGCGACAAGGCCATGCTCGACAAGGTGAAGCCCGGCGACAAAGTGAAGTTCACGGCGGTCAACGAGGCTGGCAAGTTCACGATTACCGCGCTGCAGGTCGTGCGCAACTAGCACGCGGCATCGGCGCTCCCCCGGGCACCGCAAGGCGCCAGGAACGGCATGCTGAGCAAGAAGCTGACGACCGTCCTTGTCAGGGCTGCCGAGGCCCGCCAAGCGCGGGCCCGCCTGGAGCTGATCGAGGGCGAAGTCGTCGCTGTTGGCGAAGAGGCCGGATGCATCACGCTGGCTCACGCCGGCATCCCCAGCCTCTCGTTGCCTCCGATGACGATGGTGTTCGCGACCAAGTACTGGATCCAGCTCGATTCGCTTCGGCCAGGCGACAAGGTGCGATTCAAAGCGCTCGACCAGGGGGACAGTTACGTTGTCACCGTGATCGAGTCGAATTGAGCACTCCGTTCGAGGCCCTCGAGCGCGGCAAGATCGATCACTTTGCGGCCCATCGCCGCCAACCACGGAGGGAAGGAACCCGACATGCGCAAGGCCGTAGTTGCCCTGGCGGCCGCCGCGGCCGCCGCCCTTGGGGCGCCGGCCCGCGCCGCCGGCCACATCGTCGAGATCAACTGGGGGCCCGATGGGCGCTTCGCGCACAGCGCCGAGGTCGATGCGGGCAAGTTCGTCGAGGTCTGCGGCGAGCTGGATCTGGGCGCCACCATCCGATGGGAGTTCGAGGCTTCCGCGCCGGTGGACTTCAACATCCACTACCACGTCGGCAAGGCTGCCGAGTTCCCGGCCAAGCAGGCTCAGGTGAGCGCCGGGCAGGATACGTTGCGAGTCGCCGTACAAGAGCACTACTGCTGGATGTGGAGCAACAAGTCGAGCGGCCGGGTCCGGGTCGACGTCAGGCTGCTGCGGTGACGACGGCTGCGTGGAGCTGGCGCCTTCTCCGCGCGCCCTGCCCAACGCCCCGGCGTGCGGCGGCGAGGCCCCCGAGCTACGCGGCTTGGAAGACATCCCGGGCCGGAGTGGCCGACGTTGGGATCTGCGCATGTACATGCGGTGTCCATGTACAATGAAGTCCACTTGTGTGGATGGGCTGCAACACGATGGCTGCCGCTGTTGAACGCATCGTGGTTCAAGCCACGGCTCAGGACAAGAAGGCGATTGCCGCGAAGGCGAAGAGGCTGGGGCTTCCGGTCTCCGAGCTGATGCGCCGCGGCGCCTTCGAGTACGAATCGCGCGAGGAGGATGCCGAGCTCGCTTCGCTGGCCGATGCCGCGAAGGCCGCGGCCGACCGCGCCGGCGCTTCCATCGACGATGCCCTGGCGTTCATCGATGCCAGCAACAAGCGCATCGACGCCATGCAGGCCAAGGCTGCCAAGCAGCCCCACCGCAAGGTCGCCTGATGGGCGTCACCGACAAGGTCTGGGGCGCGCTGACCTCCATGATCAAGCTCGAGGACAAGGTCTACCGGCAGTCCGAGGCGATGAAGACTCAGCAGCAGCGCATCGAGGACCTGACGGCGCGCGTCATCCGCCTCGAGGCGCAGCTCGAGCTTCTGACCGGAGCGGCGCTGGTGAAGAAGATCAAGGGAGACTGACGAACGCACGCGGCGCGCCCGGAGTTCGACGCAGGTCGGACACCCGGAGGCGACAAAGGCCACGCACCCGGGCAGGGTGTCGTGGCCTTGTCTCTTCCATAGCGCCCTAGGCGGCGATCGGCACGTCAAGCGCGGCCGGCGCAGAGGTTGAAGCCCCGAACGGGGCTGCCACGGAGCGCTGGCCACCAGTGGCCCGTTGAGACGCGGCTGCAGCCCGCAGCGCCATGGCGATCCGGCGGCCAATGGCCTGCACGGGCCGCGTGTCCACCGCCTGACCGCAGATCTGGTGCCCGATCGTTTCGGGCACGCCGTCGATCAAGGCCGCATCGATCCCCTTGATCCTCGCGTGTTCGGCTGCGGTCAGCAGGCGCGAGCGCGAAGGGTCGCTCGGGTGCGCGAGCCGCGGGTCGGTCGATCCGCCCTTGTGGTAGCCCTTGCGAAGCGTCGGGACGTGCGTTGCGCTCAGTTCGACCACCTGCATGGCGAAGTGCTTGCCGGCAGCGGTGTCGCGCTCGGCCTTGTGCTTGAGGTAGTCCACGGTGTGCCAGCGCGGGTCGTCGGGCCCGATGGGCTCGAGGATGTCGGCCAGCCGCTCTGCTCGGTTCGTGGTCTGCGGGTCCTGTTGCAGGTTGCTAAACGACAACCCGAGTTCGGGCGGCGACGCAACCAGAAACCACCGCACGCGGCGCTCGAGGCTTCCAAACTCGCTGGCGTCGAGCTCGGCCTCGGCGATGGCGTAGCCGGCATCGCGCAGCCAGCCGCGCAGGATGGCCGCGCTCGCGCTCGACCGGTAGTCCACCACGTTCTCCACGAGCACGATGGCCGGCTGCAGCGTCGCGATCAACTCGATGGCTGCCCCGATCAGGTGGCCCACAAGCGGGTGATCCTCCATCTTGGCGAGGCCACGCTTGGCCACACCCGCTCTGGAGGCGCCCGAACAGGGGATGCCCGCCTCGAGGATGTCGATCGCGGGCACCTGAGCCAGCAGCCACGCGTCGCGGGCCAGCTCCTGCATCGGCATGGCCGCCGTCGTGGCCGCCGCGGTCACCGCCTTGTTGGCCGCTCGCGCGATGTCCAGGTACACCTCGCTGGCCTCGTTGGCCAATGCGAGCCGAGAGCGTACACCGGCGGCGGCAAGGCCTTCGTGCAGCGCCTTGCTCGCAACGCCGGCTCCGAACGCGATGCCGGCGCACAGCAGCGGCTCGCCGCAACGTGCCTTGGCCAGCAGCCGATCGGCCCGCCGGCGCGCCCGCAGGGCCGACGCGGCCGCCAGGACGAAGATCACGCCGGCGCACAAGATGATGCGGACGACGCCGCCGAGCTCGACGAAGCCACGCAGGTGGTCTGCCCCGTTCAGGTCGATCACCGGCACCACGCGGGCGCCGCGGCGCTTGCCGGACACCTTGCGTGATTGGGGAGCAGGCGACGACGCCTCTGCGCCACACACCCGCAGGGTGAGCCGGTGCGCCCTCGCGTCCATCTCGATGGACCAGGCGGCGCCGACGCTGAAGCCGGCGGCCGCAAGTGCCGGTGTGTCCAGGTAGAGCCTCGGCGAGCCGCGATGCTCGCCCAGGCGTCGAAGGAGTGCATGTTGCACTTTCATGGGGGTTCGCTTTCAGAAGTTGAACCCCACGAGGGAGCGCCCCGCGAGAGGTGCACCTCGCGGGGTGAATTGATGTTGAAGAACGTGGGCTACTCGGCGGCCGTCGTTCGGCCCGGGTCGCCCGCTTGCGCGCTGCGCCGCATCTCGACGGGCTCGACGCTGATCCAGATCTCGGAACCGTCGCCGCCGATCAGGGCGGCGCGGCCTGCGTACAGCTCCGCGGCGACAGCTGCGGGGTTGACCGCGAAGCTGCTGCTCCACTGCCTCGCTTCCTCGACAGCGGCTGCGACAGCCAGGCCCATGTCGACGTAGGCGGCGTCGATCCAGGCTTCGCCCTTGGTGCTGCCGTGCACCAGCCAAACCTGCTGAAGCGTGTCGACCGGCGCCGCTGCAGAAGACGATGAATCGGACATGTGAATGACTCCCGTGTCGGCCCTCGTCAGCCTTGCAGGCGAGCGCGGCGCTCGACCCGCGGATCCGGATCGACACTGAGGTCGACCCAGCCAAAACGACCGGTCACCCACTGCCGGAAGGCTGCCGGCGGCTCCAGCGCGATGGAATTGCGCCGCTGCATGCCGAGCTCGGCACGGTCGAAGTCCGGGCCCTCGTAGCCGCGTTGGCGTAGCAGCCGCATCACGCCCTGGACAATGGCCTTGTCGTCGGACAGCGCAAGGTGTTGCACCTCGTGCTCGAACTGCACGAAAACGTCGGGGATGTAGCCGCGCGCCGGAATCGAGATGCTCAGCACGGCATGTTCACGCCGAGAGGAGTCGACGAGGGTCGTTGGTCCGTGCAGCAGGATGTGCCAAGCCTTGCCGCCGAGCGACTTCACGATCGGTGCAATGGCCGCCGGCGCATCGCGCGAGGGCTTCCGATCGCCGCGGGGGACGAAGTAGCGGCGCAACGCCGTGTTGAGATGACCGAGGCCGGCCGGCTGCCGAGTGCGGCCGGCGCCCTCGCCCTTGTGGATTGCCATGGAGTGGCTCCTCTTTCGTTGATGGACGAAGTCGGGGCGCACGCACCCAGCCGGGCGCGTGCTCCCGGCGGTTGGGTTGAGAAGGTTCCGGCGCGGCGTCCGGGGCTGCGAGCTGGTGTCGCAGGCCCGGGCCACTTGCCGGGGTCTAGCGTCGGTCAGTCAAAGTGCAAGGTCGGCCTTGCGGACCTCGTGCGCGTCGCACTGGGCGGCGAACGCCTCGTAGCCGAGCGCGCGCACCGCGCCGATGTGCTCGTGGATGCCATGAAACGCCCCGAGCCGGTACTGGCCCTGGTCATACATGTGCACCACGTGGCGCGCGAGCGCGGCCGGGGTGTCGAAGTTGCCCGTGACCTGGATCGGGAAGTACCCGGTGATGTCGCGGTCGAAGTCGACGAAGCAGGCCGCGTCGTAGCAGGCCTCGCCCACCGCCGGCACCACCCAGGCGGCGATACGCTGCCCGAGCGCGGTGTACCAGCGCCCGGTGTTGAAGTGCAGCTTGCGGGCTGCGCGGCTGAAGTCCAGCGTGATGGCGTTCATCGTCGCGGCCTTCAGTCGATCGCGCCCAGGATCGAGGCGCTCTCCGGATGACGCAACGCGAACTCGCGCAGCGCGTAGTACTTGTCGGTGAGCTCTTCGGCGCCGCCGCACACGAGGTAGTTCAGCGCGAAGAGCGTGGCGATGATGCCTGCGGCATCGGCGGACACGTCGCCCTCGAAGCCGTTGCTTTCCACGCGCACGAGCATGCGGTGGGGCCGTGCGGCGGCCGAGGCACCGGTTGGGCAGCCGGGTGGAGCGGCTCGGGGTGGGCAGTCGGCGGGCCTCATGTAGAAGCTGCCGTTGCTCAGCTCCAGGAACTCCCAGTAGCCGCCGCGGTAGTCGGGGCACAGCGCGCCCATCCAGTTGTAGACGGCGATCTCGCCCCTGAGGTAGCGGCGCGAGCCGAAGTGCTTGGGCAGGAAGCCCAGGCGCGCACTGTCCGGAACGAGGCCGGCCACGACGCCCTCGGTGGCGGCCGGAGAAGTGAGCGATGCGGCCGCCGAGTTCGGCCCGGCGGCGGCGGAGTTGGCGATGGTCATGGTGAACGGCTCCTTGACAAAGAAGCGGCCCGGACCATGCGACCCGGCCGGGTGCATCGGCCCGGCCAAGGGTTGAGGGAAGAAGTCAGAGGTCGATCGAACGACCGAACCTTCGAGCCCTCGGCGCTTTCGCGCCGAGGGCTACCGCGCCTCTCGGAAGGCCAGCGCGGTTCAGGCGACCATTGACGCCGGTCGGGCGGCACCTTCGAGCCGGTTGGGCTCGAGGCCGGTGCGGGCCTTCAAGAGACCAGCGCCACTGATGCCTGGTGGGGCCAGGGCAGGCGCTGCTGCGAAGACACCATTCTCCGCGAATCTTGGAGTCTTCAGCGCATCGAACGCCAAGTCTCGATGCAGTGCTCGGCCAAGGCCGTCACCCAGCCCGGCGACTCCGGCGCGAAGGCCAGCCCGAACCGTGGGCTCACGATGAACCCGCCCCGTTCGAACGCCGAGGGGTCCTGTTCACGCAGGAACGCGGCGAGGAACCCCACGGGTACGGCCGCCTGCGGCAGCTGGATCACCGAGACTTGGCGCGTCACCTCCTCGAGGCGCCCGTTGTCCTGGAAGCGGTAGACGCAGTCGCCATAGTCCATTTCTTCCAGCCCCACGGCGCTGCGGCCCCTCACCGCCGGCGAACCCTTGCGCGACATCAGCTCGGCCGGGCTGGCCGAAAAGGCGATGTCGTCGACCTGGAGGTAGGGCGTGAGCTTCATCGGGCGAAGGGCCGAGCTGGCTGCCTACGGAAGGCTGGCCAGCACGGCCGCTGCCTGCTTGCGCCCGAGGGTGCGCAACGCAGCAATGGCCGGCATGTGGCCCGGACGCGGCCGAGCCCGACCCGACTCCCAGATGTAGATCGTCTGCCCGCTGACGCCGAACATCCGCCCCAGCTCGGCGGCCGACAGCCCCAGCCGCCGGCGATGCGACGCCAGGCCTTTGGCGCTGAAGCGCACCGCCGCCATCGGCGTCTCCGGCTCAGGGGCCACACTACGGCGCTGCTTCTGCATCGCGGACAGTTTTTGCGTCAGGTCTGCGACCTGCCGCTTCAGCGCGGCGACGTCCGAGCGCTGCCTAGCCACCGTGCGCCTGAGCGAGGCGACCTCTGCACGCGATTGCTTCCGGGCGACCCGGGAGACTTCTTCCCTCAGGAGTTGAGCGATGTTGGGCATAGCGCGATTCTGGCCGAAGGGATGGCTGTCGCCTTCCGTTGCGCGCCGACGAGCGCTGGATACGCGCTTCGGACCGGAGGAGCTCCGGCAGCTGCGGCTCTTCAATCTGACAGCGACCGCTTAGCCCGCCTTAGACTGGCTGCTGTCGCTGAGACTTGGCGGTCGAGTAACAGCCGCGGCCGGAAGCCGCCCTCGGTGAGTCCGTAGGTCAGATGACCGCTGCACCTTCCGAACGACCCACTCGAGCCCGCTCGCGCGACGGGCCGCAGCCCAGAGGAAGCAGACGCTCGCAAGGCGCGAGTACAGCTCCGAACAGCTCCCGGGCGCCGGCGCAGGCGAGATGGGCATCGATGCCCACAGCCTGGACCTGCGTCTGAGCCAACGCGCTGCGATACAGCATCTTGCCGGCCATCAGCGAGCGTGCGCCAGACCTCATGCAGTCGTTGTGGTTCCTGCGTGTGGCGCTCGCTCAACAGTGGCACGGGTCAAGCCGTGCGTCGGCATTTTGAGTGACCAGGGATAGCCAGACGCCGTCGACTTCTCGTACTGGTGCACAGTGACATCCGGAAGTAGGCGCCTGTCGTACACCATCCCAAGCCGAATCGACAAGCTCGCCGGGGCGGCAATGATGAGGTCGAGCCGCTGGACGCCACGATGCAACAACTGCTGCACCGTCTCGATGAAGGACTTGGCGATCGCCCCCTGCTTGGTCATGGACCAGAACTTGTTGACGAGCGGGTCTTCGATTCGCATGTGGACGATCGCGGCTTCGGCGCTGAATCGGCGCTTCAGTGCGTCTTCGTCGACGGCGTAGGAAAGGGACAGGGCAAGCACAGCTCGTTTGGCCCCGATCGGCAGGGTGGAGTAGTCGACGGCGAGCGCGCGCTTGCCATCATCCATGCCGTCGAGACCGCGCCACGCGCGTTGCTCGCGATCCCAGTCGTACAGAACAACATGCGCCTCGTCGTCCATAAGCATGCCCGCCAGGAACAGAACGGGCGTCGCAGCTAGGCCGCCGATGGCGACCGTGACGTCCGTTTCGTCGCGACCGGCGATCGCGGCAGCGATGGTCGGCGTCAACGCGTCGAGCTTCTGCAAAGCCACTTCGGGATCGACCAGCTTCCCCTCGGCTTGCGGCCTGAAGTCGATGGGCACGTTCTGGACGGCTACTGGCGCAAGCCCGATGGCCGCCGGCGTTGGCGGAGAACTTGGCCCTGAATGCAGGCCCCGCAACTCGACGATCACGTTCTTCTTCCTGGCTTCCCTGCGCCGGGTGACGATGAGGTCGTAGATCGCGACAAGTGCGCCGACGCATATCAGCATCGCGCCAACGGCCACGGCGGCCGAAATGATCATCGCCGGCGCGCCTTCTCCGGACTTGAAGCTGAGACGCGTTCCGCTGCCGGGATCAACGTATGCCAGGTCGAAGGCGAACTCTCCGGCAGCGGCTGCAACAAGGATGGCGACACCGCCGGCGACCAGCTTCAGGCCCACATTGCGGGGCCGCAAAGCGAAGTCGAAGACGCGCTTCAGCAGGGGATGGCCGAGAAGCCGGTCGAGCAGGTTGGGTTCCATGCCGCTCACTGGATGTTGACAATGAAGACTCCGCTGCGCGCCGCCAAGTAGCCGTTCTTGACGATGAAGCACTCGATCGTGTGGGAGCCGCTGTACTTGGTGGTCTCGTGGCGGTTGATTGGGCCACGCGTCACCGAGCCGTCGTTGAACCCGCCGCGCAGCTGGCCGGCCAACTCGGCTTCCCTGCCGGTGTTGACCACCTGCCAGTAGACGTCGTAGGGCGCCGGCACGTCGGTGCTGGCGACAAAGTTCAGCGAGGCGCCCTTCATGAGCGGCTGGCCGTCGCTCTTGAACCCGATCGGGCGCGAGAAACCGCGCCCGGTCCAGGTTGCCTTATCGATCGAGGCGTGGCCGTTCATCATCGGGCTCCAGGGCGGTGCCTCCTTGTGCACCGCCCTGAGTGCGGCAATTGCGCGGGGGCGAAGCACATCGAGTGTCAGCTTCGGCTTGATCGCGTTGCCCGCCGCGGCGGCCACGCGGCTGCCCACGAAGCGGTCCGCGGTCTCGGCCAGCATCTTGCGGTCGCTGAGGGCACCAAGACGCGCGAAATCAGCCTTCGCCCTGTTCAGCCACTTGAAGAACTTCTCGCGGCACTGCGGTCTCTCGGCCCACTTGTCCGCGAAGTTCTCAGTCGGGTCGGTGGGGTTCAGGATGTACACGCGGTCGCGGACGTACTGGATGTGGGTCTCCATGCCCATCAAGATCGCCCCGAGGGCTTCAGCCACGGTCGCCTGCTCGCCATACGCCGAGGCGGCCAGAGTGGTGATGATGATCGAGATGGGCTTGTCGTCGCCGTCGTGCTCGAACATCACGTCGCGGTGGTGCTTGAGGATCTGGATGGACTGCTGCAGCGGCGTCTTGACGCGGTAGGTCGGCACGTCCTCGACGCTTGCCTTGGCTTCGAGGGCCATGGCCTCGCGGCGCTTGCGGAAGCTGACCTTCATCCGGCTGCGGAACCACAGGGTGAAGCCGCGCGGGTTGCTGTGTGGCCAGTTGGACTGGATCTGCTCGTAGCCCGGGTGCTTCCTGTCGGTGATCGCGATCGCGCTGTCCGCCCAGGCGGCAGAAAGCTGGTACCGCTCCAGCAGCTGGCGCTTGGCCGCGCCGTCGGGAATGGCGGGAAGGGCATCGAGGTGGAACTGGACGCCATCGCTGTGCTGCAGAGTCCAGCAGCGGCGCGCATCTTCCGGCGGCTCCATGCCGTAGCGCTCGGCGTAGAGTTTCATCTCGAGCCCCAAGCGGCGCTTGAGCTCCTTCTGGCTGACTTCATGCTTGCGCAGCGTCAGTTCGCACACCAGGTCGATGTCGTAGTGCTCGTCCGAGTTGACCGGGCGGATGGGCGTGCCCAGGCGAAACGACCCTTGCACGTAGACGTCGGGGTCGAACTCCTTGAGCGTCGACTCGTCGCGGTTGAGCCAGGAGCCGACGGACTCGTAGCGGCGCTTGGCTTCCTCGTAGCGGCCCGGGGGGACGTCAAGCTGGCGGGCCAGCTGCTCCAGGAAGTCGGAGGCCGCGGCGGTGAAGCCGATCCTGCCGGCGGCAGGCGACGGGACTTGCCCGGAAGCAGGAAACAGCAGCATCAGGTTCCTCGTATGGCAATAGGTCAGGGCAGTCCCGGCCGTTCGGGCCTATAGACTGGCGAGGCGCGCACGTTGTACGCGGCCAGCGAGAAGATGTTCGTGCCGGTGCGTCCGGCATGGCTGGCTCGCCAGTCTTAGGGGAGGAGCTGCTGTCGATGCCCGACGAACATGAGCCGAACCTACGCAAGACGACTGCCGACATCCGGGCCGAGTTGGATGCGTTCACCGGCGCCGACTGGGCCCGGCTGCGGACCATCGCTTCGGTCAAAGCGCTCGGCCTGGTTGGCTGGGCCTGGAACGATCTGCTCCAAGAAGCCATGACCAAGATGCTGGCCGGCGAGCGCACGTGCCTTGTTGGGGTGCACCCCGTGACCATGCTCGCCAAGGTGATGCACAGCATCGCCTCGAACGAGCGGGAGAGCGACCAGGCTTCGCCATTCGAGCAGGACGAAGTCGACCACGTCGACAAACTGGAGCGCGAGAGCGGGGCCCCTGCCGTGGCTGGCACGGCGGTGGCAGATCTCCTTACCCAGGTCGCAGTGTTCGAAACCGCCGCGGCGATGGACAAGGCCTTCGCCGGGGACGAGGAGATTCAGCTGCTGGCGACGGCCTGGGCGATGGGCCTGCGCGGCGGCGAAGCGGCAAAAGAACTCGGGTGGGACCAGAAACGATTCGAGGCGGTTCGGCAGCGTTTCCTGCGCCGAATCCGCGATTTCCGTCCAGACTGGAGCGACAAAGATGACGACGCATAGGAAGGTCGCGCCCGACACGCTGCTGGACGCCTTGACCGACGAGCTGATCGGCATGACGGACGAGCAGGTGCTTGCTGGAGAGGATCCGGCACTGGTGCTTGCGCAGGGCCGCGCCATGCTTGCGAAGGCCGTTGCCGATGCCGGGAAGCGCCGTCTTGCCGCAGCCAAGACGGCTGTCGAGGCACGGCGGCGTTCGCCTCCCCCGGAACCGCCCGCGGCGACGGCAACAGCATTGCAGGCCCGCGAATTCCTGCGGTTGGCGCAAAACGACCCAAGATTCACGATGGCCGCCAGGCAGCTCAGCGAGATGTCGGATGAAGACGTGCTGCGGGCCTACAACCAACTCCTGCACCTAATGGAGAAAGATGCGCCCGGCGACAGCGGCAAGTAGCGTGACCCCAGGCAAGCAGGCCGAGGACTTGATTGACGAACTGGGCATCACCACGCCCGACGAGATCGACGTCGACGCCATCGCCTACGACGCCGGGGTCGAAGTCGTCTACGACCTCCTCGATGGCTGCGAGGCCACGTTGGTTGGGTACAAGGACCAAGCGACCGCGACCATCAGGCCGAACTCGATCCGTGGGCGGGAACGCTTTTCGATAGCCCACGAGCTCGGCCACTGGAGGCTCCATCGCGGCCGTTCGTTCCGCTGCCGGGTGGACGAACCCGATCAGAACCTGCAGGCGAACCGCGACGTCGAGAAGCAGGCCGACACGTTCGCTTCCCACCTGTTGATGCCAAGCGCGCTCTTCAACCCCGCTGTAGCGGCCACCAAGAGGCCGGGCTTCGCTGAGATCGACGAGATCGCCAAAGCATTCGACACAAGCAGGCTCGCCACCGCCATTCGCTTGGTCAACATCAGCACGCTGCCGGTGATCGTGGCCTGCTACGGCAAGGCTGGGCGGCGCTGGCACGTCGCCGCCAGCGATGTACCGAAACGCTGGTGGCTGCGAGACGCCGTGGAGGAGGAGTCCTTCACCTACGACCTGCTGCAGGACGGCAAGGCGTGTGCGCGGCTGGGGAAGCAGTCGGCCGACGTCTGGTTCACGAACGACGATGCCGGCGAGTACGAAGTGCTGGAGCAGTGCATCCAGTCGACCGGGGACACGGCACTGGTGCTGATCTACTTGGCTACCGAAGCGATGCTCTACGCGAAGTTCGATCCAAGTGTCGGCAACCGCCGGTACACGTCGTCGGGCTCCTACGTGCCGCGGAGGCCGTTAGGCGGGCGGTAGGCCCCAAAGAAAGGGGGCCGAGCCCCACCTGAGCGGTGGCCTTGGAGCGCCTTCTCTGGTCGCCGCGTTGGTTGCCCCGCGTGAGCGGGGATAGGGCCCCGGGGTGAGTCGCATTGCCGCGGCCGGGGGTAGGTGCACCTCATGCAGCCGCCGTTCGGGAAGTGCCGGTGAATTCGTCGAGCGGCGGCTTGATGGTGATGAGCGTGAGTACGCCCGCCAACTGTCACCGGCAGCAACCGCTGCGGAGCAGTCGAAAGGTTCTCTTCCCGAGCCAGCTCCGGTAACTTGCGGAGGACTTCACGTCCCTCTCTAGGCAGAACCCCTAGCCCACATATTCGCGGCTCGCGGGTACATGTCAGTATGGGCTGAAAGCGACATGGCCCGGAGTAGCTGCGGCTCTATGACTGATGGGCCGCAGCCAAGGCCGCCGCGCGGCTGATCGGCGCCTCATGTCTGGGACCGGACCGATCGATGGCTGGGCAGGCGGTTGACCTCGCTGACGAGGCAGCTAGGCAAGGGAGAGAAGACGAGTGCCGAGGAAGAAGGCGCCGGCCTCTAGCAAGGTCGTCGGAGCCGCAGCTCTGGGGCTTCTGGTACTGATCGCATCTGTACCTCGTGAGGTATGGCTTGCGTTGGGCACACTCGGAGTCTTGGGCATCATCGTCTATCTCTACGTGAGGTCGAAGGATGCGCCGGTGGGGAGAGCAGCGCCCGCGACGCCTCCCGGTTCGCCGATGACGAGTCGGGCTAGGGCGAGGCCAGCCTCAGGGGAAGGCGCCCCGGCGCCCAAGACCGTCGTCCGCGACGAGGTGCCCGTGGTCGTGAGGAACGGCACGACGCCGGCGGTGCCCTTTCGCATCCCCGCGGCGCCCACTGGCTTCGGAAGAGCCAAGTGGGTTCCGGCGGGCGACTCCTTCATCGTGGCCGGCCTGACGATTCCGGGTGGGCTCGTCTACCTCGGGACGTCCCTGCCGACACCGACAGGTGCCAACGACCCCTGTCTCATCGATCCATCGAAGTCTGTGGCGACGCACGGCGACTACACCGAGCGCCAGATGGGGTACTGGCCGAGCTATTCCGACATTCCGGCGACGGCGCGTCGCGCATACCTGAACTGGCTTGTCAGCGGCCGCAGTGACCCTGCGGCAGACATCGGCTACGTTTTCCTCTACTTCTATGGGTTGGAGCGCAGAGGCATCCTGGATGCTGCGAAGGACGACACGGCGAAGGCAGACTGGCCGACCATCGCCACCGAATTGCGTCGCTTGCTGGACATCTACGGGCACAAGTCAGGCTCCTTTCTGAAGTACGCGAGCTCGCTCCTTGACTGGGTGTCACTGGCTGAACATCCGGAGAAGGCATACCTCAAGCCGGTTCCGGCCTTTCCGAAGACCGACGAGCTGCCGCTGTACGTTCGCGTCGCGCTGGGCCAAGCCGCCGTCGACCAGGCGCCGGTGCCGGCCCAACTCGCGCTCGCCTGGGCGAAGCTCGACCCAGCAGCCTACTTGCGCACACCGGCAACACGCTGCGGCGATGAGTTCGACAAGCTCTTCGTTCGCAAGTACCAGGAAGTCTTCGGAGACGGCATCGTCCTGCCGAGGAACAGGACCAAGCTGAAGCACGTGCACCGTCCGTCTTCGGCCGGCTTCCGCGGATACGACGAGCTGCGCTTAACCTTTGGCGAAACGCCGGACATCACGGTACTGACGGCGCCTGTGAAGAAGCTTCAGGCCGTCGTGGAAGCGACAACAAAGGACCTGGAGTCGTACAGCCGACTCGTCGGCAGGAACCCGGAGGCGCGGTACGCGCTTGAAGGGCTCCTCTACCTACCGGCCACCCTTTGGCCCGAAGGCGCGCAGAAGGTGTTGCTTGCCCTCAAGGCACGCATGGGCAGTGGCATGGTCTGCGTGACCTTCCAGCAGCTGCTCGCCAGTCTGGACGCCACCAAAGCGCTGACCAAGGAGAAGACGCTGGCGCTGGCGCGCGCACTAGAGTCTCTCAACATTGGAATCGAGCCGGATGTTCTAGGTGGCGCGAAGCTGCCGAAGCCGGACGAGAAGGTTGTGCTGTTCGCCGTTCCGCCGGGCGAGATGACCAGCCGCGCCACACCCGCGTACCAGGCGGCGGCATTGACGCTTCAGCTGGCCTCCGCAGTAGCCGCAGCCGATGGCGAGTTCACCGTAGACGAGATGAGTCACCTACGACGGCAGGTGCAGGCGTGGACCCATCTCACACCCGACCACATCCGCAGGCTACTGGCTCATCTTCGGCTGCTGATGATGGCGCCAGCGTCTCTCACGGCGCTGAAGAAGAAGCTGGAGCCGCTCGACTCCGCGGCGAGAGAGACGATTGCTACCTTCATGGCCACGGTGGCGCAGTCTGATGGAGCGACTTCGCCAACCGAAGTCAGAATGCTCGAGAAAGTCTACAAGGCGCTCGGCGTCGAGCCCCGAAAGGTGTTCTCTGATGTGCACGCAGTGGCGGCCGGGGCCGCGCCAGATGCTGCAATGGGTGCCGTAAACGTCGAGGCGGCCGGCTTCAGACTGGACCCCGCGCGCATTGCAGCCCTGCAGAAGGACACCGAGGCGGTATCCGCCATGTTGGCGAACATCTTCAAGGAAGAAGACCCGCCGGCTCTCGCACTGCCTGAGGTCGACTCCGAAGTCGAGCCGGACACGCCGCCTTCTAGTCTGCTTGGCCTCGATGAAGCGCACAGTGCATTGGCTCGGTTGCTGCTGTCGCGTCCGGAATGGACAAGGGAAGAGCTCGGCGACGCTGCCGCCGACCTGGATCTGATGGTGGGTGGTGCCATGGAGACGCTCAACGAGGCCGCCTACAACAAACATGACGTCCCGTTCGCAGAGGGCGAGGACCCGATAACAGTCAACCCCGAACTTCTCGAGAAGCTGGAAGCATGAGCACAGCCATCCGACCCAGGGACCGCGACGCCGTAATCCAGTCGCTCCGCGCCGGTGTCGTGCCACGCGCCGGGCAGCACCTCATTCAGGTCGGGCGCGCCCGCGAGATCGCGACTCTTGTGACCGACATAGATCGTCTAGGCGACGGCGGGTCCGCGTTCCGCGTTGTCATCGGCGAGTACGGCGCTGGCAAGACGTTCTTCCTGAACCTCGTTCGCGCGGTTGCGCTCGAGAAGAGGTTGGCTGTCGCCACAGCCGACCTCAACCCGGACAGGCGCCTGCATGCGTCGGGCGGCCAGGCGAGGTCGCTCTACGCTGAACTGATGCGCAGCCTCTCAACGCGCGCGAAGCCGGAAGGAGGCGCGCTCGCTGGCGTCGTCGAGAAGTTCATCGCAACGGCGAAGGCAGACGCGAAGGTCAATCGGCAGCCGACCGAGGTCGTGTTGCGTGAAAGGCTGAACCAGCTGACAGAGCTCGTCAACGGTTACGACTTTGCCGACGTCATCGCAGCCTATTGCCGTGGCCACGAGGACGGGAACGAGCAACTGAAGGTCGACGCCATTCGCTGGTTGCGCGGCGAGTTCACAACCAGGACCGATGCCAAGCAGGCGCTCGGCGTGCGCACGATCGTCGACGACGCCGCCGTGTACGACCAGCTGAAGCTGTTTGCCCGCTTCGTGCGGCTGGCCGGCTTCGCCGGCTTCCTCGTGTGCCTCGACGAACTCGTCAACCTCTACAAGCTAGCCAATACGCAGGCGCGCAGCGCGAACTATGAGCAGATTCTGCGCATCCTGAACGACTCCCTTCAAGGGGCCGCAGTCGGCCTCGGGTTTGTCCTCGGCGGTACACCCGAGTTCCTACTCGACACCCGCCGCGGCCTCTACAGCTATCCCGCCCTCCAAAGTCGGCTCGCCGGCAACAGCTTCGCAGCGAACAACCTGGTCGACTTCACCGGTCCGGTGGTTCGACTTTCGAGCCTGACGCCTGAGGACTTCTATGTCCTCTTGCAGAAGATTCGCGCCGTCTATGCTTTCGGGGATCCGTCCCGGTTCCTTCTTCCGGATCAAGGCATCTTCAGCTTCATGGAGCACTGCTCAAAGCGTATCGGAGACACCTACTTTCGCACTCCCCGCACGACGATTACCGCCTTCATCAATATGCTGGCCGTGCTCGAGCAGAACGCCGGAACGTCCTGGCAGGAGCTCCTGGGCGGCATCGAGGTTTCGCCAGACACGGGCGGCGCGGCGGACCACGTCGCAAGCGCCGAGGAAGGTGACGAGTTCACTTCCTTCAAGCTGTGACGAGCCGGGCGCGCACAGATGTCGACGGAAAGTTCGTCGTTCCATCTTCTGGATGAGCGCATTCAGCGCTTCATCTGGGCTGAAGGATGGGAGTCACTGCGGGATGCGCAGGAAGCCGCGATCCCGCTGATCGTCAATGCTGATCGTGACGTCATCGTCGCGGCCGCCACGGCGACGGGCAAGACCGAGGCTGCGTTCCTCCCTGCCCTGACCTACCTGCTACGTGCCGACACGTCGGGACTGATCGTGTACATCAGTCCACTCAAGGCGCTGATCAACGATCAATTTGGCCGGCTCGATCGGCTCTGTGAGCAGCTGGAGATTCCGGTGTGGCCCTGGCACGGCGACATCCCCTCATCGACGAAGGCCCGCTTCAGAAGCAAGCGGCACGGGGTTCTGCTCATCACGCCAGAGTCGCTGGAGGCGATGCTCTGCACGCGTGGAACATCATTGGCCGCCGTCTTCGAGCGGCTAGCGTTCTTTGTCGTTGATGAACTGCACGCGTTCATCGGGGCTGAGCGCGGCAAACAGCTGCAGGCGCTGATGCACCGGATCGATCGGGTCCTTGGGAGAGCCGTGCCACGCGTTGGCCTCTCCGCGACCCTGGGCGACATGGGACTCGCCGCAGAGTTCCTTCGTCCGGGCAACGGGAAGACAGTCTCGATCGTCGAGTCGAAGACTGGCGGGGCGGAGTTGAAAGTACTGGTCAAAGGTTACGAGGAGCCCTTGGTTGTCAAGGATGAGCACGACGGCGCGGAGGCGTCCGATGGGGACAAGGAAGAGGACCAGCGCGAACCCGTCACGCCCGCCGCCATCGCGTCGCACCTCTTCAAGAGCCTGCGCGGGTCCAACAACCTGGTCTTCCCGAATTCCCGCCGCGAAGTTGAGCGGTACACGTACTTGCTGGGCCAACTGGCCAAGAAGCAGCAGGTCCCCAACGAGTTCTGGCCACATCACGGCAGCCTGTCCAAGGAGATCCGCTCCGAGACCGAGGCGGCCCTGAAGCAGAGCGAGCACCCGGCCTCCGCGATATGCACGAACTCGCTTGAGCTAGGTATCGACATCGGAGCGGTCAAGAGCGTGGCTCAGATTGGGCCGCCCCCTTCGGTTGCGAGCCTTCGCCAGCGGCTGGGGAGGTCCGGACGGCGTAAAGGCGAACCGGCCGTCCTTCGCGGATACTGCATCGAGCAGGCTATCGGGCCAGGCGCCTCGCTCGCAACCGAACTGCGGCTTGGCACGCTGCAGATGACAGCGATGATCTCGCTACTACTCGAGGGCTGGTTTGAGCCACCGGGGGCCAGCGGCGAGCATCTCTCGACGCTCGTGCAGCAGGTGCTCTCGCACATCGCCCAGAACGGTGGCGCCACCATAGGGCAGCTGTATGGCCTCTTGTGCCACCCTGAAGCTCCATTCGCCGGCCTTTCCAAGGAAGCGTTTGCCGACCTGATCCGTCAGCTCGGTCAGAATGAGCTTGTCATGCAAGAGTCGTCCGGGCTGCTCTTGCATGGAAGGGTGGGCGAGAAGCTCGTCAACCACTACGACTTCTATGCAGCGTTCGCCGCCGAAGAAGAGTTTCGCATCGTTGCCGGCGGAAGGCCGCTTGGCACTCTTCCGGTGTCTCAGGTGCTGGCCGTTGGACAGCGGATCCTGTTTGCGGGCAAGACGTGGCTCGTCGAGGAAGTCGACGATCAGCGCAAGACGATCTTTGTTGTGCGGTCCGGCGGGGGCACTCCGCCGCTGTTCTCTGGAGGAACGGGCCGAACACACACGCGAGTCCGGCAGCGGATGCGAGAACTGCTGGAGTCACAGGACAGACCGCCTCCGTATCTCGACGAGGTTGCCGCCCGCTTCCTGATCGAGGCCAGGACCTACTACGCTTCCCGCCACCTGGCCGAGGAGGTCCTGCTGGACCAGGGCCGGCAGGTGCTCCTGCTGACTTGGCTCGGCGACGCCGGCAACGAAGCACTGGCGTGCATCCTCATGCGCCGTGGCTTCGTTGCTGCAGCTAGCGGTCCGGGTGTTGAGGTCCACAAGGGTGAGCGCTCGGCGGAAGACGTACTGGATGCGCTCGTCGATGCGGCTGTCGACGACATGCCGCCGTTTGACCTGTTGCTGGCTGATGTCCGTAATCTCCTGCGAGAGAAGTGGGACTGGGCGCTCCCAGACTCCCTGCTGCGAAGAGCCTACGCAAGCCTTTGCCTCGATCTTGACGAGGGCCTTCTTTGGGCTCGCCGGCTTGCGCATCGCATCAATCCTGGCTCGAAGGCCCCGGCAGGGGCTCCGGCCACGGCCGCCTAGCCGTGGGTACGCCGACTCTGCCGATGACGCCGACGCTGTTGGCGGGGCACCTCGCGTGCCGACACTTGACGCAACTGGAACGGCAGCGTCGGGCTGGAACGCTGACCGTGGAGTACCGAGCTGACCCCCGGCTCGACGCGTTGATCGAAAGAGGGCGGCGACACGAAGACGCCTATGTGGAAGCGCTGCGAAGGGAGGGCCGGCGGATCCTTGACTTGCGTGGGCTTCACGACGTAGCGCTTACCCGCCAAGCGATGGACGCAGGCTACGACGCCATCGTGCAGGCACCGCTGTCGAACGACGAGTTCATCGGAACGGTTGATGTTCTCCTGCGAGTGGATTTGAGCGCAACGGGGCCGATGCGACACATCTACGAACCGGTCGACACCAAGCTGGCGCGGGAGACGAAGGGTGGGACCGTTCTCCAGCTGTGCACGTACTGCGAGCTACTGGAGGCACTCCAGGGCGTCCAGCCCGAGCGCTTCCATGTAGTGACACCTCATGCGCGGGAGACGTATCGAACTGCGGAGTTCGCCGCGTATTACCGACACGCCCGAGGACAGCTGCTCGAGGCGGCATCGGCCTCGCCCCCTCCGAGCACCTACCCCGAGCCGGTGGAGCATTGCGACGTGTGCAAGTACTGGTTGACCTGTGACTCGCAGCGCAGGCGTGACGACCATCCGTCACTCATTGCAGGCATCCGCACGTCGCATCGGCGAGAGTTTGAGGCGCAAAGGCTCCTGACGCTGTCAGACATAGCGCACGCCGAGGGGAGACTGCCCCTGAGGGAGCCCGTTCGCGGCAACGCGGACACCTACTTGCGCCTGGGCCGACAGGCCAGACTTCAACTTCAGAGTCGGCAGTTGGCGGTGCCGGCGATGGAGCTGCTCCCTTGCGCTCCCGGGAGGGGCCTTGCTCGTCTACCTGAGCCCTCCGAGGGCGATGTCTTCCTCGACTTCGAAGGTGATCCGTTCGCGGGACCGGCTGGCCTGGAGTACCTGACAGGCTACTGTGTGCGTGACCCGGCGGGAGCGCTGGTTCCCGGGCAGCACTGGGCGTTCGACGCGGCTCAGGAAAAGTCGGCGTTGGAGTTGTTCCTCGACATGGCGCTCGAACGCCTGGCCCAGCACCCCTCGATGCACATCTATCACTACGGGGCCTACGAACCGAGCGCGCTGAAGCGACTCAGTGCCCGTCACGCGAGCCGAGGGGAGCAACTTGATCGCCTGCTGCGTGGCCGACGGTTCGTCGACCTCCACGCTGTCGTCCGAGAGTCACTGTGTGTTGGCGTCGAGCGCTATGGCCTCAAAGAGCTGGAGCCCGTGTACGGATTTGTCAGGCGCATCGAGCTGCGTGAGGCTGCGACTGCACGCCGCGATCTCGAGATCGCCCTGGAGCTGAACGAGAGCGTCTCCGATGAAACGACGGAGCGTGTTGCGCTGTACAACCTCGACGACTGCCGCTCGACCGCGGCTTTGCGAGACTGGCTGGAGGAGCGACGTTCGGACGCCGTGACTCGTGGTGAAACGGTCGCCAGGCCTGTGGTTGGTGATCCCGCGCCCAGCGAGAGAGTGAGCGAGCGCGACCAACGGATTGCCGACCTCCGCGCGGCGCTGGTCGGCGATCTGCCGGAGGACAGCGCCAGCCGAACGGACGAACAGCGCGGTCGCGCCCTGCTTGCGGCCCTGTTGGGCTACTTCCGACAGGAGGAGAAGAACGCATGGTGGGAGTACTTCCGCCTGCGTGAGCTACCACCCGGCGACCACCTGGAGGAACGAGAGATGCTCGCCGGACTGCAGTTCGTCGAGACGCTTCCGAAGCAGGCGCGCCAGAGAAACGCCCGCTGCCGATTTCGCTTCCCGCATCAGGAAACGGCCGTTGCACTGGGGGACAAGGTGCACTTCGTGCTCGCCGAGGACCCACGGGGCGAAACCGGCAGCACGGCACAGGTCGAGGAGATCGACCTAGTCAACCGGACCGTCGTTCTTAGCATCGGCGATGTGGCCGGAGCGTACCCGACGGTCGTGTTCCGCGACCAGGTCGTCGGCGCGAAGGTCCTCGAGTCGGCGCTCCTTGGCTTTGCCGAGTCCGTCTGCAATCCCGGCGTCGTTGACCCCGTCCCGTACCGTTCTGCGACCGACCTGTTGCTTCGTCGGCTGCCAAGGCGGAGGTCTGGGCGGGGCGGCGCGCTTCGGATGCCAGGTGAATCCACGGCCCACGCGCTGGTGCGTCTATGTAGAGACCTTGACGCCGGGGTCCTCCCCGTTCAAGGGCCACCCGGCTGTGGCAAGACATTCAATGGCGGGCGAGCCATCCTCGAACTCGCAGCGGCGGGAAAGAGGGTCGGTGTTACAGCAGTCAGCCACAAGGTGATCGACAACCTGCTGACGGCGGTGCGTGAAGCTGCTGAGTCGACTGGACATGCCTGTCCAAGGCTCGTTCACAAGCATGACGAGGTCCCGCCAGACGGCATCGAGTACGTCAAGTCGCCACAGGCGGCACTGGGTGCCAGTGCACCAGGGACGGTTGTTGGCGGAACGGTTTGGCTCTGGGCGCTCGACGAGGCCACCGAGCGCCTCGACTATCTGTTCGTGGACGAGGCCGGACAGTTGGCATTGGCTCACGCCTTAGCGGCGGCGAGGTCGGCCACGAATCTGGTGATGTTGGGAGACCCGCAGCAGCTTGAGCAGCCGCAACGGGGCGCTCATGAGGAAGGGGCAGACGTCGCCGCGTTGGTGCACTTGATCGGAGCTGGAAAGGCAACGCTGGACGAGGAACAGGGCCTCTTCCTGGACTCGACCTACAGGCTGCATCCCGCGATCTGCACGTTCACGTCAGAGATGTACTACGAAGGACGACTGTCGCCAGCAAGCGGACTAGAACGCCAATCTGTCGCGGGACCGACGAGGTACACCGGTGCTGGATTGCACCTTGTAGAGGTCGAGCACGAGGGTAATCAGGCGCATGCAAGCGAGGAGATCCTGGAGATCGATCGGATCGTGCAGTCGCTTCTTCAGCAGGGCCACAGCTGGACCGATCACTCCGGAGCAACGCGGGCGCTGGGGGCCGACGACATCTTGGTCGTCGCACCCTACAACGCGCAGGTAAGTGCGCTCAGAGGCGTGCTCGCGAAGCGTGGTGTGACCAGGGTCGGCACGGTGGACAGGTTTCAGGGCCAGGAGGCACCTATCGTCGTCTACTCCTGCACCAGCTCATCCCCCGAGGACGCCCCGCGGGGCATGGCATTCCTGTATGACCCGCATCGATTCAACGTTGCGACCAGTCGTGCGCGATGTTCCGTCATCGTTGTGGCCAGCCCGAGGCTGTTTGCGCCGAATTGCCGGACGCCGGAGCAAATGCGGTGGGCCAATGGAATGTGTCGGTTTCGAGAACTGGCCGCGCGATAGTTGCCTGAGTGGCGGGCCAACTGCATGCGGTATGGCCTGTCAACGGCGCCCGGCAGCGCTCGCGCCACTTGCCGCGCGATCGGACCGAAGGAGCCCCCAGGGCAAGCCCCGGGGGTTTTGAGCCAAGGTGCTCAGCGAGGAGGAGCACCGTCCGCATCTACTGCAGCAGCTGCTTGGCCAACGCCACTTCCACCGAATCCCCCGCCTGGTTCAGGATCTCCAGCCCCGAGTCGGGCATGTCGCCCGAGGTGCTTTGCGACACGGCGATCTTGGCGGCCATCAGCCGCAGGCACTCCATCTGCGCGCACCCCTCGTAGCCGAGGAAGTGCACGTCCACGGGCAACTTCTGGCCGATGCGCCAGCTGCGGCGGCTTGCTTGCTGCAGGGTGTAGACGTTGTAGCCGCTTTGCATGAAGACGATGGTCGGGAACTCGAGCATGTCCAGGCCCGTCTTGACGAGCTCGGGGTTGGTGACGATCACGTCCACGCCCCGGTCGACCTGCTCGAGCAACCAGTCCTCGCGCCTGGCAGCCTCCACACTTGCGCGCAGCACGGCCGTCTTGAACCCCTCGGCCTCCAGCAGCGCCTTGGTCCTCGAGGTGGTGTCGCGCGTGCCGGTGTACACCGTGTAGGCGAGTGTGCGCCGGCCCTGCCGCCGGGCCTCGCGCGCCAGCTCGATGAGCTTTCGCTCCTTGGGCATCACCGAGGCTTCGTCGAAGACCGCCGGCGCGCTGCCGAGCACGAGCTTGCGATGCGGGTGCATCACCGTCTCGGCCCGGAAGCAGCAGTCCGGCCAGGCCAGCAGCGCGTTCAGCACCACCCCCAGCAGACTTTGATCGCCGGCACGCAGCGCTTGGCGCAACGCGTCTTTCAGCGCGCGGGCGAGCCGCCCGTAGTGGTGTTCCTGTTCCGGCGCCATCTGCACGCCGGTGAAGAACTCGGCGTACGGCGGCAGCACGTTGCCGCCGATGTCCTTGAGCCGAAGGAAGGCGGTCATCGGCAGCACGTAGCGCATCACGCCCACCGGGCCGAAGCCTGGGGCCTTGGCCTCGCGGTGCGTGACGTTGCGCCCCTTGGCGGTGCGGTGCGCGCGCGCCTCGTCGGCGGTGCCGCTCTGCTTGTAGATGTCCTTCACCACGCCGTGTGCGCGCATGAAGGCCCAGCTCGCGCTGCCGAGCGCCCCGCGCTGGTAGCCGAAGCCGTCGTCGATCATCGCCCGCGGGTTGAGGCGGAAGAGCAGGTAGAAGAGGTCGTCGGCGTAGCCGCCCATCAGCGTGCCGGTGAGCAGCAGCGCCTTGCGGCACTGGCTGGCCAGCACGCCGAAGGCCTGGCCCTGGGCGGAGCCGTCGTTCTTGAATTCGTGCCCCTCGTCACCGACGAGCACGCCGAAGTAGCCGCTGGGGAAGTAGCGCTTGATGAACTCGGTGGGCTGGTAGCCGCCCTGGCCGAAGGAGAACTCCATGTGGGCCATGGCGCGCTCCATGCGCCGGGCCTGCCGGTCGTTGAAGTAGAGCTCGCCGCGCTCGTCCATCAGGTTGATGAACTCGTGCACGTTGTCTTCGAGCATGCCGCCGAGCAGGTCTTCGCCGAAGGTGTCCAGCAGCCGCGTCGCGGTCTTCGGGCCGATCGTCGGGATCTGCGTGATGGCGTCCTCGAGGATCTCGCGGCGCGACTTGGGCGCGCTGCCGGGGCGCACGAGCGACCACAACGCGCCGCCGCAGTCGGGGCAGCGCGTCTGGTGGTTCGAGAGCCGCGCCCGGGCGCTTTCGGCGTCCAGTGTGCGCGGCTCGCCATCCAGGTCGGGCGCGGTGATCGGCGCAAAGCAGTCCGGGCAGGCCGCGTGCTCGGCGCCGCGGTCGTCGTTAGAGGGGTCCAGCTCCCGGCGCGTGGCGAGAGCCGGCTGCCAGTGGAAGCCCATGCGCATGCGCACGCGGCCCATGACGAAGAACTCGGGCGCCAGGGGCCTGCCGGTTGCCGTGCGCAGCTGCAGCAGCTTGCGCAGCGTGTCCGGGCCGTTGAGGATCCACACCCGGGCGTCGGGTACGGTCTGCTTGATCTCGCGCCGCCACTTGTAGACCAGGTGCGGCGGGCACACGACGAGCGTGCGCGGGAAGCCCTCGTGATGCAGGAGCCACGCCGCGGCGATGGCGATCAGCGTCTTGCCGGTGCCCATCTCGCCGTTGAGGACGATGGAGCGCTGGCCGGCATCCACCAGCCCGCACAGCGCCGCTTGAATCACCTCGCGCTGGGCCGCGAAGGGCTGGCGCAGCAGCTTGTTCAGCAGCGCGTCGCGCGCCGGATGGGGGCCGCCGCTGTACACGGGCGGGTTCTGGGTCCGCACGGCCTGCAGCAGGCTCTCCCGGCATTGCGCGATGAACGTCGAGATGGCCATCTTGACGCTGCCGTCTTCGGCAGGCTCGTCGGCTTCGATATCGATGGTGGGCCCCGCTTCGGCCTCGGCCGGCGCGTCGTGCTCGAGGTCAGGGTCGGAGGTAATCGTGGTCGTGGTCATGATCTGCTCCATGTGGAACGTGGGTCGATGGATGGTTGGTTTGCCGCGGCGGCAGCCGCAAGGGGCGGCAAAGAGCCGCGAAGGCGGCGCGCTAAGCAGCGTGCTCCTCGCGCAGCGCGCCTCGGCGCACGGCGTCGGAGACGAAGCGGGAGAAGGGCTCCTCGATCTGCACCCGCACCGCATGGACCCGGCCCACGCAGCGCGAGGTCATGAGGCTGAGGCCGCTTCGCGTGGCATCGGCACTGACGATGTACTCGCGCCACGGGTCGAGCAGTGGCACGGGCGAGAGCTGCTTGAGGAGCAGCCAGCAACGATCGGCCAGCTGACCGCGAGCGGCCGACGCGCCGGCGCCGTTGATTCCGCTGACGCCGGGCTCGTCGAGCGGTTGCGCCCGCCCGATGCGCTCGAACACCCAGCCGCTGCGCGTGCTGTGGTCAGCCTCGAGCAGCGCCGGATCGAAGATCCAGGCGTGCACGAGGTTGCCGAGCAGGCCGCGGGGCATGCGGCCAGTGACCTTCTGCAGGCGGCGAGGGTCGCCCACCGGCATCTGCAGCATCTGCTGCCTCTGCAGCGCATCCGCCGCAAACGGTACCCCTGCGGGGCCGCGGTCGGTCGACTCGGCTTGCAGCCAGTCCTCGCTTCCGGCGGGGCGCCGCAAGCTCAACTCCTCGATGCCGCCTTCGCGCCGCGCCTGGTGCAGGCGCGCCATGAACTGCTGGATCGAGGTGTCGCGGCCGTAGGTCGAGACGAAGAGAAGTTGGCCGCGGTGGTCGGCCGCGGCGGCGTCGACGAAGATGTCGGACTGTTCTTCGAGAACGTACATGTGAAGTCTCCGGGATGGGCGCACCGCCGGTGGCGGTGCGATGGAAAGTGGAGGAGGCGTGGCCCGGCTAAAGAAGTCCACGTTCGGCCATCGACACACAGCGCCCGGCACCGACCACGATGTGATCGACGACGCGGATGTCCACGAGCCCCAGCGCGCTCTTGAGCGACTGGGTCAGGAACTCGTCGGCGCGCGAGGGCTCGGGCGAGCCGCTCGGGTGGTTGTGTGCGAGGACAACCCCACCGGCGTTGTGGGCCAACGCCCGCTTGACGACTTCGCGCGGGTACACCGAGGTCTGGCTCAGCGTGCCGCGGAAGAGCTCTTCGATGCCGAGCACCGCGTACTGGGCGTTGAGGTAGACCACCGCGAAGGCCTCGGCATCGTGCATCTGGAAGTGCAGAGCCAGCAGGTCCTTGAGGGCTGCGGGGCTGTCGATCGTGCGCTTGCCGATCGTCTGCGCGATCGCCTCGCGGCGCAGCAGCTCGTGCGCGCACTGCAGCAGTTCGCGCAGGCGCGCCCGACGGACGTCGGGCGAGGCTCGATAGAGCTTGTCGGGCTCGCAGCAACCGGGCTGCGGACGCTTGGCCAGCGCGCGTGCGCCGCGAAGCACGATCTCCTGCAGAACGTCGTCCGGCAAGGCGTGCGCCTCAATGCCGGCGATGAAGGTGGTATTGGACGGACCAGCTGGGCTGGTGGCTGGATGGGGAAGCATGGTTCGCTCCTCGTGTGGCAGTGGAGGGGCGAAGCCGGGCCCGTGGCGGGGCGATGGCGTCGCCCCGTTGGGGTGATGGAGGGATGCGACGGCTCGGCCGTCGGCGAATCGCTGCGCCGCGGGCGGCAGCGGTGCGCCGGCGACGCGGCAGTCAGCTGTTGGGCATCAGGGTCGTGTCGGCCGTCGCCAGGCTGGACAGGTGCAAGCTCTCGCGGAGCCCGAGTGCCTGCTCAGCCCCATCGACCACGAGCTCGAAACTCACTTCGCCGTCGGCGTAGACGGTGGCCGACACGGCGACCACTCTCGGTGCCGTCAACGCCGTTAGCGCCGCCAGCGCGGCCGGTTCGAGCAGCTCGTCGCCAGGATCGGCCTCGATCTGGCAGGTGATGCCCACCGTCCAGTCGCTGATCTCGTCGGCTTTGGCGCGCTGGCAGGCGAGCCACAGCACTTGCAGCCGCGAGCAGGCGCGTTCGTCGAGATGCAGCCGCACTCGCAGGCCGGCCTGCGTGTCGTTCCATAGAAGCGACGACTCGAACGTCATGGGAGAGCACTTGCCGTCGGGCGGCTGTGCGAGTGAAAGCAAACCCTCGCGCTCGTCGAGCCCCGCAAGGGGTGCGGCGGGCGGCTGCACTGGCAGGCCGATCCCTTGCGGGCCGGCGGGCCAAGGGCCTGTGCAGGCTGGGGCGACGCTTACGGCGTCAACGTCCGGAATGAACGCCTCCGGCGGGCTCGCGAACTGGTTCATGGGCTTGGGCTCGTTCAAGAGCGCTCGGCTCGCGACTGCGTACGCCGCGCGGCCGAATGCGCTTGAAGGAACCCAGCGCGTGCTTCGGAGGGCGAAGCACAGGCTGGATCCGAGAGTTCGCTTCAGACGATGGTGACGAGCTGCCCCAGGTTCTCGCCGGGTGTCAGATCGATCGCCTTGATGACGGTGACGAAGCGGTCGGTGAGAACGCGGGTTTCGCTGACGCTGCCATCGGGGTTCGCCTCGCGCATGACCTGGGTGTCCTTGGTCTTGTGCGTGCGGCCCTTGATGAGCAGCCTGCGGTCGTCCTGGGTGTCGACCACGCCGCCGATCTGCCCGGCCGCCAAGGCGAGAGCCAGGTGCCAGTCGGACATCGCGCGCAACGGCGGCTTGGCCTGCACATCGTGGCGGCGCATCAGCTGCGCCAAGCGCGGCCAAAGTGTCGAGCGAGCCAGGCCGCTGTCGCCGGCCAGTTCGGCGGCAAGCTGTCGGGCGTCCAGCCGAAGCACCGAGAAGGCAAGTTCATCGCCTTCGCGCGGCGCGGGCACGAGGTAGGGCTCATGAGGCCACGTGGCTGGAAGCTCGTCGCGACGGGCGCCCGCGGCGCCCTCGGGGCCATCGGCCCCATCAGCGCCTCCAGCACGCTCGGCGAACGCCAGCAGGCGCTTGACCAACGCCGCATCGGGCGTGCCCGGCCGTCGCTTCACGCCGAAGAGGACGCACTGCTTGAACTGCTGCTCGGGCGAGAGGAACGCCCGCACGTTGTCGAAGTGGCGGGCGATCATGGTGGCCAGGTCGGCGTCCAGCACGTAGTACGGGACGATCAGCACGAGCACACCTCCGGGTTGCAGCAGGCTGAAGGTGCGGCGGCAGAAGATCTTCTCGTGCCGCTGGCGCCCGCCTTCCTTGGAGTCGCCTGTATGGGCGGCATCGGCCACCAGATCGCCGTAGGGCGGGTTCAGGAACAAGAGCCCGAACGCGCGTTCGCTGATGCGCACGTCGTGGATGTCGGCGTGCGCCACGGTGTCCAGCAGCGTCTTGGCGTGCCAGGCGCGCTCTTCGTCGATCTCGACGGCGAAGCTCGTGACATCGGCGCCGCAGGCGCTCAGGTGAGTGGACAGAGCCGACAGGGCTGCGCCCTCGCCGCAGCACGGATCGAGCAGGCGAACCTGGGTGCCCGGCAATGCGGGCGCGAGCGCCGAACAGATGCGCTCGAGCGTCGGTTCGTCGGTCGGGAAGTATCCGTTCTTGATGAAGTTGCGCGCGACGCGCGGGTGAAGCAAGGCCATGGGGCTGTCTCCTGGGACAGACGGAGATGAGGAGGAGATGAGGAGGCCCGCAGTCCGCCGCGCGAGGCGGGTGGACTGCAGGCACTCAGCCGGTGGACATGCCGGTCAGCGCAACCAGGCCCAGAGGGCCAGGACGCACGTGAACAGCGCCGGCGCCGGGTTGGCGAGGAGGGCGTTGCGAACGCCGTGACAGGACCTCAGCACACGGGCCACGCGACCGTGCAGCGAGCGCGACGACTGCTCGGCGGCAGCGAGCGCCTTCTGCGTCTCCGCATAGGCGATCTGCTGGCGCTTGAGCGTCACGCGCGCGCGCAGGACCAGGCCGAGCGCGTCGACCTCCGTCGTGTGGAGGTCCTTGGGGTGCTCATCGAAGTAGTCGCAGATGGACTTGGCCACCGCGAAGTCGTCGATGTGCTCCGCGAGGTACTCCCAGACGTCCTGGGAGTCTTGCGTCGAGGCCTGCGTGGGCTGCGTGGCGGGTGCGCGGCTTGCCAACGCGGGCTGAGTCGTCGAGGGCACGCCCGGGAGGGTCGGCCAGACGAGAGGGGCGCGATCTTGCATGGTGGCTCACCTTGTGCATCAGCGGGCGAGGCACGGGTCGACGAGCGCAACCTGCAGGCGGACCTGCATGATGCGTTCGACATCCCAGTCCGTGAACCTGGTGAGGTGGCGGCCGGTCATGTGGAACCAGCGCGCCAGGGTCAACGGAACACCCGCGGCGGCCATGCGCTCGGGCGTGATCTCGTCATTGCGCGAAGAAGCGGACTTGACTTCGGACATGGTGCATCTCTCCATCGGTTGAGGAAGGGGACGCACCAGTGCCCCAGCAGGGGATGGAGACATCCCCGCGGGGTTGACGATCGAACTCCAGGAGCGCCGAACAAGAGTTCAGCGCTCGCACCGCTCTTTCAGGAGCCTGGCGGTGTCGGGCGTGCCGTGACGTGGCACTGGCGGACCGAAGCTGTCGGTCGGGCAGGTTCCTCGAGCGCTCTAGGCAACCGGCCAGGCGCAAGGGCGAAAGGGCTCGAGGAACCCGGCCCGGGGTGGTCCGGGCGGGCGCGGGATCGGCGACCAAAGGTAGGGGCGGGACGCAGCGGTTCAGCCGAAGCGAATGACGCACCAGCGGATGTGGTTCATCCGCTCGCGGTCTTCGATGCTGAACTCACGCAGGTTGCGGCCGCACAGGTGGTACCAACGGGCGAGCAGCAACGGCACGCCGGCGACAACCAGGCGATCGAGCGAATAGGTCTTGGAGAACTGGGCGGCGCTCATCTCGGTCCTCGGGTTCTTCGTTGCGGGCGACATTGCCCCCCGAAGGCACGGCTGAAGGCCGGGTCGCGCGCGAACGAGCGACGCGACGAACCTTCGGTGCATTCGGGGGGCAATGTCGGTACCGCTCGAACATCGAGGGGCCGAACGAGGCGATGCAGCGCGCCGGCCTTGGCGAAGCGAGGGGCTCGGCGTAGCCTGCAACGAGAGAACTCCGCAAGCGCGACGGGCGGCGGGCACTCGTTGCGCTCACACCGCTTCGCAGGAGCCTGGCGGTGTCGGGCGTGCCGTCACGTGACACGGACGGACCGAAGCTGTCGGTCGGGCAGATGGCGACGATTCTGTTCTTCAAGGCCTCGCTACTGCAAGGACTTGAAGAACCCGGCGCGCGGCCGGGGGGTGATGTTGACGAGGCTCGCGGGGCAACTTCGGCGAGGCGCACAACCGGCCGTGGCCAGCGCTTTGCCTGCTTGCGTAGCCTGTCGCCCCTAGAAGTGCTGGCGCTGCGTCCATTGGCCGTTGACCAGCGCGTCCTGCGCCTCCTTGCGAGTGTTCCAGTACTCGACCGACTCGCGCGAGTACGGCTCGTGATCCACGTAGGTGCCGAGGTAGAAGCCCGCTGCGCTGCGGCAAACCTCGAGCGTGGCCTGCCGTCCGAGTGCGTGCGATGCAAGCTGCGCGATGACGGCGTGATGCGGGTTCGGTGGTTGGTGCGCGATCATCTGCGCCACTCCTTGAGGGTTCAATCATTTGGGGTCGACCGTGCTGGGGGTCGTCGACGGCTCGTGCCGCGGGGCCTTGCACGAGCGCTTGAAGAACCCGGCTCGTGATCGAGCCGGGTTCAGGAACGACAGCGCCTGCAAGACACCGGAGCCAGGAGGCATCAGGCCCATGCCAAGGCCGCACTCCTTCCCTGCTCCGGCCGGCGTCCCCACTTCAAAGCAGGCTTGCACGGGACACCGCATCGAGACGCTATTGACCGCTTCGGCGCGAAACGGCACCACGTGCATGGGGTCGTGGCCACCCTGGAAGCGATTCGCCCCGCCCGGACTCGAGCGGGCTCTTCTCGGCGGACGTTCGCGCATCTCGCTCGAGTGGCGCCACTCGCAGCGGGTAGGTCTGTCGGGCGCCCAGTTGGCGCAAGCGCTTCGGTCGAATCGAGAAGAGCCCGCGCGGTGACGGGCAAGGGTGAGGCAGCAGGCCGCAGGCTCTTGAGCCGTGCTGCCGTCGCGGTGGGGTAGCGCGACGGGACTGGGGATGCGCGCTACCGCGTCGTATCGGAGCGGTGTGCGTACCAGCCTTCGTGCGGGCCGGTGTCGTACCAGGCGCCGTGCTCGAGCAGGTAGGCGTTCATCGCTTCCATCAGCGCCTTGAGCTCCGCGTTGCCGGGCGGATCGTCGCAGCCGAGCTTGAACGGCTCGACCTCATGCGTGTCTTCGGTCCCGCTGTCGTCCCACAGGACGTCGCACTCGAAGTACCAGTAGTCGCGCGAGCGTCCCTGGTCTGGCTTGCACTGGCAATGCGCGATGCCGTGAACCTTGACGATCTTTCCTCCGTGGCGATGGAAGAGCGTCTTCGGCGACATCGGGAACAGTGCCCCGGGCGCGACGGCCTGCTTGGCAGAGGCTGCCGAGCCGGCATCGCGGTCAGAACGGGATGTCGTTGGCGTCGCCACAGAGCCACTCCTGCGTCTTCGGGTTGAACCGGTAGCCGATCGCCTTGAGGCGATCGCGCTGCGCGCGGAACTGCTGGCGATCCACGGTGGGATCGAGCTTGACGGCCTCGCGCTCGACGACAAAGGCGTTCAGCTCGGCGCCGAACAGCATGAGGTCGGGATCTTCCGGCGATGCGGCCTGGCCAGTTCTTCCGATTGCGAGACCCGCAGGTGCCACGTCGGCAAAGGCAGGCTGGCTCTCGGGACCCGCGGCGTTTGCGGCGTCGGGCTGAGCAGGGGCCTGCGGCGCTGCGGCACGTTCGGCCTCGATCGGGTCCGGCTCCGGCGGCATCTGCGGCTGCGGCTCACCGCGCTCGCCCTCGTCGATGAGGATCTCGGCGAGCTTGGCGCGGTTCTTCACGAAGACGCGGCCGCGGTAGGTGAAGCTGTCGGGCTGGATCCAGTCGATGACGAAGCGACCGGTGTACCTGCCCGGGTCGAACTCTTCGATGAGGGCGTCCTTCACCTCGAACTCGCCGATCTCGGTGCTGAGATCGCCGACGTTGAAGTCACCGCGCTTGCCGCTCTTGCGGGCGATGGTGATGGCGCCCTGGACGATGATGGACATGGTTAGCGCTCCTTTGGTTGTTGGCGCTGGGGTGGCAGAAGACCCACGAGCAAAGGAACGCGCATGTGACCCCGCTGACGGCGGGAATGCGAACTCCCGCTGGGGCAGTTGGAAGGCGACCAAGACAGAGGCGAGGCGAGAGTGGCCACGAGGGCCACACGTGGCGCCTCGCTTGTCAGGGTCGACGGGTGCGGCGCGGTCGGCGCTGCACGTGTGGGGCGGCTACTGTGGGCAGCCGAACTTGTGGGGTATGGATGCGCAGGGAGTTCCGCCCTGCAAGACCAGGCCCGCGGCGAAGATCCGCGCGCCGATGCATCGATCGCATTCCCCGGCGCGCCTGGCCCGGAAGCCGTTCGCGCTGCGCCGCCATTGCAGGAACCCGAGCGGCGTTCAGAGGCGCTAGGTTTTGGGCGAAACCTAGCAAACCAGGCGCGGCTTGAGTTGCCGTGAAGCCGCGAACACGGGACCAACCGGGTGCGAACCGCCAACCGGCGCGATTGCGCTGTCTTCGAAGGTCGGCGCGACCGCCGAAGACAGCCCAAGCAGAAGCGGCAGAAAGAGCTGGGCTTGGCGGAAGAGTATCCCCGAAGCGCGGAACTTTGGCGACCGTGGCAGCGTGGCGCGAGGCCGCGCGGCGTGTCCCTGCCGCAACGGCGCACGCCGTGTTTCGCTTGGGTGCGCCCCCGCGGCGGCCGGCAACCGCAACTGCGCGCCACGGTGGTCGTGGCGGCAGTGCGGCTGCTTCGCAGCTTCCAGCTTCGGCTCCGCCGCGATGGGCGGCAGGGATCAGGTGGCGGCGACGGCCCCGTCTTCGCAGGCAGTGCCGACGCCGTCGTCGTCCTCGCCGGCGCGCAGCTCAGGGCTGTCGCCACGAGGCACGAGCGGGATCTCGATCTTCGCGCCGTCCACCTTGGCGCTGGTCAGCTGCAGCAGCCGGGCCTTGAGGCCCTGGCCGCTTCGCGGCTCACCGGTGGCTCGATCCTTGTACTCGTAGAAGTCGGGCTTCGGGTCGCCGACGCGGAACGCGACGATGACCTTCTTCTTGGCTTCCACGTGGGGCTTCAGCTGGCCGATGGCTTCGATGGCCACCCTGCCAACCACCTTGCAGTCCACGCTGACGTACTCGACGGAATCGGCCGGGCCCATCATGGCGTTGATCGTGCAAGCGAGATACGCCTTGCCCTTGCCGCTGGGCCGGATCTCGCGTACGCGGTTGAGGTAGCCGATGCCTTCGGCGATGAAGTCGAAGGCCTTGGTTTCGTTGGTCTGGGACATGGTGTGTTTCCTTGGGTTTGCATTGCAGGGAGACACGTCGACCCCAATGGGAACGAGCGTCATCCCCATGGGTTGAGAGGAACGAGAGCCGACGGAGATGCACGAGCGCCCGCATTGGGGAGGGGTGAGCATCCCAGCGGGTTGTGGTCTTCCGACCGAACTCCCATGCCGTTGAACCGAAGGTCAAACGGCACCGCCGCCATTGCGGGAGCCAGGCGGCATCGGGCGCAACGTCACGTGGTTGCGAACGGACTGCGAGGCGCAGTCAGGCCATCAAGGCGGATCGATTGTGCGGCGGACGAGCGATAGGGTGCAATGATCTTCAGTCCATGGCGTCAAGGCGTGTCCAGCACAGCTCGCCAAATCGCCTGGCGCTGCAGGCCGTGCAGGAGAGTAGCGAGCAGCACTGTCCGGCCGCGCGCATCGGGAAGCCCGCAGCGCTGCGCGCTGACGGTCCACGGCCCGAAGCTGTAGGACGCGTAGCCGACGAATGCGGCCTCGCAACAGGTGCTCGCGGCTACTGCCCTCAGCATGGCCCACTCGGTAGCGGTGCCAGAAGCGGCGGGACACTCGACCTTCACCACCGACGCCTCGGCGAACTGCCGGGGGCGCTCGGCGTGACGTGCCAAGAAGCCGGTCGAGCCGGCGCTGCCCTGCCGCTGGCCCGCCACCTCGTGCGCCGGCATCTCTAGGATGCCTCGGCCGCGTCGGCCTCGCGCTTCGACGGCGCGAATGCGACGCTCTCGATGCGGTAAGGAATGAGCGCCACCGACTCGGCGCCAAGGCGCAAGCCGGCGTGATGCGCGCCCTGGGCGTCGGTGTACTCGTTCAGGTGCAACCCGCCGGTGACGAGCACGCGGTTGCCCTTGCGGAAGTGCTTCAGCACCGCGTCGCCCAGGCTCTTGGACCAGATGGTCACGTCCACGGCGCTGCTGCGCTCGTCGTCCTGCTCCCACCGATCGCCCACCTTGCGGCCGACGTCGGAGAAGACGCGCAGTTCCACGATCGGGCGCTGTTCGCCGTCGATGGTGACGATCTTGCCTTCGGGGTTCTTGGTGAGGTTGCCCTCGAGTTCGGCTCGGATGGCCATGTTGGAAAGACTCCTGGTTTGCTGCTTGCCCGTCCTTTCGTGCAATCGCCGTGGCGGATGATGTCGTCGTCGTTGTGGTTGTCGTTGTCGTGTCCTGGTCAAGTTTGCGAGCTGCTTACCAGCCCGCATCCAACAGCGCCGCGAAGGCTCGCGATGGCAGCGCAGCGCTGAGCTCGATGAGCCGGTCGACCGTCTTCACCTCGTAGCGCAGTGCTTGTTCGCGGTGATTCAGGATCAGCGCCTGCTCCTGAGCCTTGCCATACCACCGTGCAAGCCCGGCGGGCTGGAGCTCGAGCATCGGCTCGATGCGCTGCCATGTGGCATGTCTGCCGCAGGTGAGCCGCCACCGGAGCTGCCGCCCGTCACGCAGGCTGTACACGTGCAGCCCGAATGTGCGACCGGTGATGGAGCGCGACTTGGCGGCCAGCTCTTCCATGGCAGCGTGCACCTGCTGCAGGTGAAGCTGCGCATGGCCCCGCCAGCGGGACGCCTGAATCAGCGACCCGCCCTTACCCTTTAAGGGCCCTTTACGGTCATTCAACTGTTTGACGTTCGGCACGAGTGGGTCAGGCTTCGTCATCGTTACTGCCCCTGCACCAGCCCCAGGCCCGAGCCACTGCGGCAGCCGGCGTACGACCCTGCGCCGCGCTCATGCCTTCGTTCGACCTGGCGATGGCCCCGACGGGCGCGACCCTCATACGAGCGCCGCCTCCGCGGCGGCCAGCTGCGGTTCGGCGCCGGCCAGCGGCACCTCATCCAGCAGCCGCAGCTCTTGCTCCGACAGATCCAGCCGCCGGCGAGAATGGCGCGGCATCAGCGCGCCGTTGAATACTTCGCGTGGCAGCTCGCCGAAGAGGGTGACCGCCGCCTGCACCCGCTTGCGCGCCGTGTCGTCTGCGCTGGGCAGCCAATCCGCGCGCGACAACGCGCGCAGCTCCTCCTTCATGAGGTAGCGCTGGAACCAGATGACGCGCTCGAAGATGCTGCGGCAGGCCTTGGTCTGAGTGAAGATGAGTGAGTAGCCTTCCTTGTCGCTCAGCAGGTCCTTGCGCGCCAGGGTCTTGACCACGCGCACGTAGAAGTCGAAGGTCGACACGAGGTTCACGACCGAATAGCCGTAGGGCGACTTGAAGCCGAGGTTCACAGTGACCGGCGGGTCCGCCCTCAGGACCGAGAAGTTCAAGCCCCGGCGCTTGAGCTGCGACAGGCGGTTCTCGTTCTCGGTGATCAGCTGCTCGAGCTCGCGAACCCTTTCGGCGATGCGACTCGACGCCTCGATGAGGCAGAAGTCGGCGTATGGGTTGTCGTTGCCCGACAGGTACCAGATGGCGCGCAGCGCCGCGCCCACCTTCTTGGCCCCGGATTGCCCGTAGCCCTGCCGACCAGGCTCGATGGTGCGGCCCATGAACAGCCGCGCGGACTCGCGCGTGTGCAGTGCCATCGAGTCTTCTTCCTCGTCGGTCAGCCGACCGAGCGTGAAGTTCACCTTGTTGGCCTCTTCCTGCGGCACCTCGGGCTCGGCGCCGTCGCGGTGACGGTGGGCGTTCTGCATCTGCTTGAGCAGCGCCTCGCGTCGCTCGAGCTCGAGGTAGCGCTGGTAGCGCGGGTCGAGCGTCACCTTGTCGAAGTCTTCCTCTTCGCTCAGGTCCTTGAGCGCGGCACGCTCACCCTCGAGGTCGTAGCCGTCGCCGAACGGCGAGTTCGGTGTGACGGGGAACGGACGTGGTGTGGCAGCGCCGGCGGCGGCGTCAGCGGCCTGTGAAGCGGCCTTCTTGGCTGCGCGTGGGGACTTGGGCGTGGTAGCCATTGGTTGATGCTCCGTTGGAGTTCGAAGCTCGCTACTGCGGCTCCGGGTAGGGACGCCGACAGGCGGCATTCCTTTGGGCCGCCGCCGCGGCGAACTTGTAACTGTTGGACCGTCCAACAGTTACAAGTTGGTCGCAGGCGCGACTCATCCGGCCCTCCTGCGCAGCGCCTCGGTGACCTGTTTCAGCCGCTCCCGGTTGGCTTGGTAGCGGGCTTCTTCCTCCGGCGACCGTTCCCTCGGTTGATGCGGCTGCGGCTGGGCGGCTGGCCGTGGGGCGGCTTCTCGTTGCTGATGCGCCTCGCGGGCAGCCCGCGCTTCGGCGACTCGATGCGCGCCGTCCGGCGCGAAGGTTCCGGCGCGAACCTTGCCCGCGAGGCTGCGGGTCAGCCCCACCGGCGAGCGCACGGCGCTGCTCTGATGGGCCCACTGCACTTCGTCGAGCACCGCCTGCTGTGCGGGCGGCGCCAAGCCGGCCAGGTGCCTTGCCGCGTGCTCCCGATCGGAGGGCGTGAAGCCCGCTGGCCAGTGCAGCTCACCTTGCGCGACGGCGGCTTGCCTTTGCACCGCCTCGGGCGGAAGCGTCGCCGGAACCCGCCCTTGCTCGCTGTCACCGCGCCCGATGACGACTTCGGGTTGGCCACGCGACACAAGGCCCCCGCCCCCCCGACCGAGGTCGGCGGCTGGGCGCGTGACCGCTGACCCCTCGTGCACGCGCTCGCGCGGGGGTGGGGGTGTCATTGCCTGTGATACAGACGGGTAAAGGCGGGATTGGGCGGTCGCTGGAGGCAGGTTCGGCCGATCCCTGTCGGCGGGATCGGGCGATTCAGTAGGCGGGATCGGGTGGTCCTTAAAGGCGGGATTGGGCGAAACAGGAGGCGACGGTGGCTGCTTCGCCCAACCCCGCTTCTCCTCGACCGGCCCTGCCTGCCGCGCTTTCGCCGCTGCGTCCTTCAGCAAGGCGCTCAGGGCGCTGAGGTTGATCGCCAAATCGACCCGGCGTGGATAGTTGGCCAGCCGCTCGGCAAGCACACCGAACGCCCGTAGTCGGTTGCGGGCGGTTTGCCACTGGTCGCGGGAGAGCCCGGTCTCCTGCCGCCACTTGCTGCGCGACAGGCCGACGAACCGGGAGAAGGCCACGTTGCCGATGCCCGCCGGAATGAACGGACCCTGGCCGTTCCAGCGCACGCCGGCCAGCAGCCTCGAGCACATCATCGCGCCGGTAAGGGTCAGCGGTTCGGCAAGCGCGGCGTGGAACAGGAAACAACGCCCAAGCAGCGCTTCGGCGACTCCGGGCGTGCCATCGGGCATTGGCGATTGCCATGCCCGCCAGTCCACGGTGGAGCCCTGCGGGCCGATCGACAGCCTCGGATCGAGTGACGCGATGACGGTCGCCAGGCTCAACCTGAACTCCATGCGCGCCGGCATGTTCAGGCGTCGTTCTTCGATCAGCCCCAGCCGCAGCAGGAGGGTGCGCGCTCTGCGCTGTGTCTTCCAGCTCAGACTCGTCTCGCGCTCCCAGTCCTGCGCGGTCTTGAACACCCAGCCGTCGCGCTCGACGACCTCCGAGCCGTAGCGCGACCAGAAGACGAGTTGGGACAAGAACACACCGGCAGCGGCGTCGGCCACATGCGCCATCAGGCGAGTCGAGATGGCGATGGAGCGCGGCCTGTCGGCCTGAAGCGCCGCCAGGTCACGATCGCGATCGAAAGCCGCCCCGGCCAACTCGGTACGAACTTGTGGTGGCGCGGCGGTTGGCACGGCCGCAGGCGTGGGTCGGTGAGCGCCGGTGGCCGGCGGCGGGCCGGTGACAGCGCCGATCGGTAGCAGCGGCTCGGCGAACCGCGCCGCCGCATCGTCGCTGCCGCCGTTGCTCCCACCGAAGCGCGGCAGGGCGACCTTCTTGCGGGCGCGTGCCTCGCTCACGATGGCTCGCCCTCTTCGGTGTTGCCTGCCGCGCGTCGATCGACGTGGCCCGCCCCTTGGCGCCTGGTCCGTACCTCCTCGGCCAGGTGTGCCTTGAGCGCGTCCTTCAGATCGGCCACGTGGTCGGCGAACACCTGCGGCTCGAAGGCGATGTCGCAGACCAGTTCGTCGCGGTCCAGGTCGAAGCGCCGTCGTTCCTGGATCAGGCGCTGCGCGCGCAGTGCACGTCGCGCCTCGACCCATTCCTGTTCGCCCAGGCCCGTGTAGTTCAGCCAGGTCTGCGCCGGCATGTCCACCCAAGGTGTGCCGCGCTCGTGCATCGAGCGCTCGGTCCACAGCCGAGCCAGCTCGAGCACGCTCGCTGCCGCCAGGCTGTTCGTGATGGCCACCATGAGGCGCGGCACGCGGATGAACTCCTGCGCCTGCATCTCGTGTAGGCGGTTGTCCGCGCGCGCCTCGATCTCCTGCCGCTCGGCGCGCCGGCACTCGCGACGCGCAGCGAGCTCGTCGCTCTGGCACGCGCGGCGGGCGACGCTGGAGCCTGGGCGTTGATGCCCCGCCACTCGGCTCCGTGCCTGCGAGTCCGGCTTGGTCGTGTGAGCGGCAGCGGCTGCCGCCGGTCGGGGCAACCCGCCAGGCGCGGTCGTGCGGGTGGCGCGCGGTTCGACGCCGGGAAGCGACTGCACGATGGCGCCGGTGCTGCTGCCAGGCGCGGGGGATGTGGATTGGGCCATGGTGCGATCCCCTTCCTTGCTTGCTGCGGCGCGTTCGGTCGCCAGCCTCACGTGGCGCCCTGGACCGCATGCACGGGACCGGCGGTCATGCCTGCGGCGAGCGCGGTCGCAGGACCTGCGCCTCCGCCTCGTCGTGCTGACTCGCCGGGCCTGCTCACACCTCGTGCCACGCGAGCCATCGCGGCGACATGCCGGCGGTGGTCTTCGAGGGCGCTTTCCAGCGTCGTGATCCGGTAGGCGCCCGAAAAGGCCTTGTGCAGGAGGACATAGCGCTGCCGCTCGCTGGGCTCCTCCGCGCACACGCGCTCCCACTGGCGGACGATGGCTGCGCAGGTGCCGTCGTCGGGCAGCCGCGGCCGCCCCACCACGGCCACCCCGGGGGCGATGATCTTGCGCAGCCGGCGCACCTCGGTGGCGGTGACGGTGAAGAGCTGGCCGAGCAGGTCCGGGCTCGCGCCGGCGCGGATGAGGTACTCGTAGGTCTCGCGATCAGCGCGTCGCCGCTCGAGGTGGCGCAGCTGGCGCTGGATGCCGGCGCTGTCCACGCTCAGTGCCAGGCCGCAGTGCTCGGCCGTGAAGCGGATGGCGTCGATCATCGTCATGCCGCGCAGCCGTTCCAGAAGATCTGGGGTGCAGCCGCAGCCGATGAGCTGCGCGAGCACGGCTTGGTCGCCCTCGTCGAACGAGGCGATGAACCTGGACAGCAGGAACATGCGCGAGGCCGGGTCGCGCAAGGGCAGGATGGTCACCGTGCCGCCCGGCATCGACCCCGGCGCGGCGGCGGCGTGAGGTGCTACCGACGAGGGTGCAGACGCGAGCGCCGAGTGCGGCGTCGCTGCGGCGCTGGGCTGGGATGTGGCGGTTGACGCTGCGTTCAAGGCGGGTGCTCCGGGGGTGCGTGCGAAGAGCTGGGGGATGGGCGCGCACGGGAGATCAACCGCGCGCCCTGTTGACCTCCAACATTCGCCGCCATCGCTCGGGGGCCGCGGCGAACAGTTGCGCCGCCAGCTCCTCCACCCGCGCAAGCTGCCGCATCGCCGGACGCGCCGCGCCGCCAGACATGCGCAGCATCAGCAGGTCCTCGATGTCGGGTGCGGTCTCGTCGATGTCCGTGCCGTCCAGCGGACTGGGTCCATCGGTGTCACTGGCCGCGAAGCGGTAGAAGCCGCTGGCGCGATCCATGTAGGGCACGGAGCCCTCGCGGTACTGGCCGGTCATCAGCACGAGGGTCCACCACACATGCGTCTTCGTCGTGCGGGCCTGGTGCTCGGCGCTGCCGAGCGCGGCGTCCCGGCGCGCGTGGCGTTGCCGATCCGGCAGTTCGACGTAGAAGCCGAGGGGCATCTCGTCGTGCGGGCGAAGCGTGTCCGCCAGCCCCGCCAGGGCGAGCAGATCTCGCACCGCGCCAATGAGGGCGGCAAGCGGATCGGAGTCCAGGGCGCTTGACGAGAGGAGCGTCTGCGGCGAAAGGGCCGGCTGGGTCCGCGCCTCGGCGGGTGCAGGCGCGGTGCCGGCTGCCGCAGGCGCGGGCCCGGGCGCAGGCGCAGGCGCAGGCGCAGGCGCAGGCGCAGGCGCGGAGCCTGCCGCGTGCGAGGCTCGTGGCGCGTCGCTCTGGGCCGCCCTGGGGGAACCACCGGCGGAGCCTGCCGTCGGTGCCGCGGACTGACGGACGAGACCAGGGGACAGCGGCAGTGGCGCCTGCGCGGGCGGGGTGTCGGCCACGGCTGCGGCAGGCGCCGCCAGCGCACCGGGTCCGCTGCCCATCGGGAGGCGCAGGTCGGCGAGCGTCAGCTCGGGCGCGAGCTTGAGCATCGCCAGCATGCGTTGGACCGAGGTGACCGACTCGCTCACATGCTCCGCGAACTGGGCCTCGACCTCGCGGCAGATGGCTTCCGCGTCGAACGCGCCTTCGGGTTGCGAGGCATCGGCCGAGGCCTGCCCGGTCCGTCGAAGGCACGGGCTCACAACCTCGGTCCAGTACGCGGCTTCGTCGACCTTGAACTTGGTGGCGAGCCGCTGAATGGCGTTCAGTCTGGGCTGCAGGTGGTCCTTGACGGACCTGACGGTGAGGTAACGCACCGCCGGGCCCAGCGCGGCGAGTCGCGTGATCGCGAAGTTCCAGAACGAGATGTCCTGGGCCGAGGCGCGAAGGCCACGAGCATTCAGCGCGGCCGCCTGCTCCCGCACGGAGAGGGACTGCGCACGCTCGCGGGCGATCAATGCCAGCAGCTCGGTCATGCCCGTGGCGACCTCCCAGAACTTCATCCCCCCACGGTTCAGGTTCTCGCCGAGGTGCTGCGCGAGGACACGAGCCTCGCTTTCGAAGGGCTGGAAGATGCAGTTGACGTAGCGGTACTTCTCGTCCGCCGTCTTCTCGTACAACTCCTTGAGCACCTTCAGCGTGGTGTTCGAGCCCGCGGCGAGCATGAAGCGATCACCCTCGCGCCGGCGGGTGACCACCATCGCATCGGTGTAGCCATGGGCCATCAGGCTCGTGCGGATGTCCTCGATGGCCTCGTTCTCGAACTGCCGCGGGTTGCCGTCGTAGGGATCGATCTGCGCGACCTCCAGCAGCATCGGGCCCGACATGTCCTTGCGGCTCAGATCGACCTTGGAGGGCGTGCTGTCGCCCACCATGTACGACGCATGGCGCTGCGCGGCCTCCCGTTCGGCCTTCGTGCCGGCTGAGGTGTCGGCGGCCGAGCGCCCGAACGGGGCGGCTTCGGCCGGGCGCAGCGAAGCCGTGGACACGATCCCGCGCCGGGGCACGGCGCCGCCCGCTGCGGCGGCCTCAGGCTTGTCGTTCAGGCCCATGTTCTTCACCACCTCGGCAATGGAGACCGTGAGCGGCAGCCCGAGAGGTGCCGGGTTCTTGGGAGCGGTCATGACGCATCCCCCTCAGGCCGCGGTAGGCTCGGCCGCGTCCCGGGCGCCACGGGGTGGCCCCGCGGCCGGGCCGAAGACCTCCTGCGGATCGCCCCTCAGGCGACCGGCGAAGTAGCCGTGCAGGTCGGGCAGCAGCTCCCAGACGATGCGGTGCATGACCTCGTAGGCCGACGGGTAGCGGCTGCCGCCGGTGCGGTTCGCGGTGTGCACCGGCACGCGGGCGGTGAAAGCGTCCTTGTAGGCAATGGCGTTGGGGATGACGGTCTCGAGGATCGTCACCCGATCGCCTTCGCTGAATTCGTGCCGTAGCTCGTGCACGAGGCCCTTGGCGTCGCGGGAGTAGTCGAAGCGGCAGATCACCGCGCGTATCGGCGCGAGCTGCGCCCTCGGCTCGTCTTCGTCATGCTCCAGCCGTTGCAGCACTCGCAAGGTGCCTGAGCGGAACTCACGCACCGAGGGCGTGTCGGGCGGCAGCGGCGAGATGAGCGTGTCCGCGGCGAAGGCGGCGGCGGTCTGCAGCGGCCCGATCGCCCCTTGGGTGTCGATCAGGACCACGTCGTAGTGGTCGTGCAGGTACGGGTTGTTCAGTGCCCGCGCCAGCCGCACGCGCCGGTCTGCGCGGTCGAACAGCCAGTGCTGGAGCTTGGCTTCACCGTCGTTGGACCGGATCAAGTCCAGGTTCGCCACCGAGGTGCGCGAGATCGCCTGGTGCGTGACCGTTCCCGAGGTGATGACCTCGACGAGGCCCTGGGGAGCCTCGTAGGGGATGTCGAAGTACTTGGTGAGGGAGGGCTGAGGGTCAGCGTCCACCAGCAGGGTGCGAGCACCCATGTCGGCGAGCAACCCGCCCAGATTGGCCAGCAAGGTGGTCTTGCCGACTCCGCCCTTGCTGTTCAGGGCCGCAAACGTCCGTAGCACCGGTCATCCTCCTCAGAGCGCCATGTCGGCGGTTCTGGGGTATGGATGGCCAGTCGATCGTCTCGCTCGGAGCGATCCCTTCGACGGTGGTCGAGACCCGCATCCCTGGGGAAAACGCCAGGAAGATGTTGGTGGGCCCTGAAGGACTCGAACCTTCGACCAACGGATTAAGAGTCCGGGATTGTGGCCTCCGACCGCAAACTAGATTCTTTGCAGATCAACGGTTTGCCTCGTACGTGTTGCGACGCCTTCGCCCGTGTAGGCATAGAATCTGCCTACACAGGTGCCTACATCAGAGCACGAAGGATGCAAGAGAGACCAGGCCGCATCACCGACCGGCGAGCGCTGTCCTTTCCCGTTCCGGACGACCGCTATCGCATCCACTGGTGTCCCGCTACGCCAGGCTTCGGGGTGCGCGTCACGATCAACGGTGCCCGCGCATGGGTCGCAGAGCGACGTATAGATGGCAAGACTGTGCGTCGCACGCTTGGCCGCGTCAGCGGCCGAGGTGCGATCTCGGCTGATGCCGCGCGCAAGCTCATGGTCGATGTCAGTTCGGAACTCCAACGCGGCGTTGACCGGTTCGAGCAACAACGCGAGGAGAAAGAGGAGCGCAAGCGCGCTGACGCTGAGGTACTACTGACCTTCGAAAGGGGTCTCGAAGAGTACGTCGCCAAGAAGCGCAGGGCCAAGGATGGCCTGGGCCTCAAGGCGCGAACCAAGGCTGACTACCTGGCCATGGTGCGTGAAGGCGGTGTCACTGAGTCCGGCCGCCAACTGGCTGACGGCGAACTCTTCGCCCTGGCCAAGAAGCCAATGACGCGGATCTCGGCCGAGGACATGCGCGCCGTCTACCGCACGGCCTCAGCGCGGGGGCGACGCCGCGGCATCTACGCGATGCAAGTGACCCGGGCCGTGTTCAACTGGCATGGCATCAAGGTGCCGGGCAATCCGCTCGGCAAGGATGTGGCCGGCAAGGACCGCATCGTGCTTGGGAAGACGAGCGGGAACCCCAAACCGATTCCCCCTGAGCGCCTGGCTGCCTGGTGGTCGGCCGCGACTGCGCTGGAAGGCCGCGAAGCGGCCGACTACTTCCGCGTCCTGCTCCTTTCGGGAGCGCGCCCCGGTGAGCTGGCCGGCGTCGCAATGCGCAACTTCGACGCGGCCGGAAGTCGCCTGATCCTGCGCGACACGAAGAACAGGCTCGACCACATTGTTCTGCTGCCGCGCCAAGCGGCACAAATCGTCGAGCGCTACGCCAAGGGCAAGCGGGCAGGGCAGCGCATCTTCAAGGTGGTCGATGGCCGCAAGGCTCTGACCGCCATCAACCTGGCTGCGGGAACCAGCGTGAAGCCTCATGGGCTGCGCGCCACGTTCGCGAGTGTTGCCGAGGAACTCGTCAGTGCGTACACGCTCAAGCGCCTGCTGAACCACCTCGACTCAGACGACGTGACCGGCGGCCACTACATCCTCAAGAGCGAATCCCAGCTCCGTGCGGCCTGGCAGGCGGTGGCCGACTTCATCACCGGGGCGAAGCCGACAAAGGGGACCTAGGTCCCTTGTTGACACTGACGCTTGCAAAGTCAATCGCAGTCGCCTGGGCCGCGCACGGGCATCCTCGGGGCGTCCGTCCATCGGAGGGCCCTGCCCATGCAGACGAACCCGCCCCGACGCAGCCGCCTCGGCGTCAGTGAGCACGTTGTTGCCGAGGAACTTGGCCTCAGCGTTCACACGCTGCGCAAGGACCGCATCAAGCAGCGCCGTCTGCCGTTCTTCAAGATCGGGAGCGCCGTCCGCTACAACCTCGATCGTGTGCGCGAGGCACTCGAGGCGCTTGAGATCGGTGGCCTCAAGCCACGCCCCCGGCGGCGGCCGTGAGGCTTCTCCCTTTCTTCCTTTCAAGAATTCAAGAAGGAGCCGGGGCGCCCAGCGAGGCAGCTTTGCCCTTGAACGAGCCTTCTCGCCGTGCTAATCTGGTCAGAACGACTAGATTCAAGGAGTGTCCCAGTGAACAGCATCAGCAAAGACCGCCGCAGACGGCTGCCAGGTCACTGGCTGCTGCAGGATGCGAAGGCCCGCTTCAGTGAGCTGATTCGGCGCGTGCACAGTGAAGGGCCCCAGCACGTCACCGTGCACGGGCGTGAGGCCGTGGTCGTGATCACCGCCGAGGACTTCCGGGCACTGCAGGGAGCCCGCACCGGACAGGCGCTCGTCGACGCGGTTCAAGAATCTCCCTGCCGCGATGTCGAGATCGCGCCACCGCGCGCGCGCATGCCCGTGCGGGATGTTCGGCTGTGACGGGCTGGCTACTTGACACCAACGTCATCTCCGAACTGCGGCGCCTTCGCCCGGAACCCCGTGTCGTCGCCTTTGTCGCCGGCCAGCCGCTGGAGGCGCTCTACGTCAGCGCGGTGACCCTCGCCGAGATTCGCTTCGGCATCGAGCAAGTCGCTGATGCCGGGCGGCGGGCGGCGCTGCAGGACTGGCTGCAGCTGAAGGTCCGCCCGATGTTTGAGCGGCGCGTACTGGAGGTCACCGAAGAGGTCATGCTCAGGTGGCGGCTCCTGGTCGAAGAAGGCCGCAAGGCCGGGCACACCTTCTCGCAGCCGGACCTCATCATCGCCGCCATCGCAATCCATAACGGGCTCACCGTGGTGACGCGCGATGTCGAAGAATTCGAGCGCGCCGGTGTCGCTGTCGTGAATCCCTGGCTGCCGCAGCGGGCGTGAGGGAACTTCTCCCTTTCTCCCTCTCTCCCTTTCAAGCTTTGTCTGTGGACGGAGCGACCCTAGGCCGCAGGCGGCGCATGTACGTGATAGGTGTTCTCCAGAGCACCAAACACGTATGAGACCCCAGAGACCTTGACGAGGGAGCAACTCGTTAGATCCGCCGCCGCCACGTTGAAGAGCGCGATGTTGAACCCATCGCCCAGTCGACTCTTGTAGACGACCCCGTCGAGCCCCTTACTCTTGAAATACTCGGCAATGATCTGAGTTGGCACGTACTCGGCCAAATCGGGTTCGACTGATGCCGGCTCTGAGAACTCCCGGTCGACGCAGGCCCATATGTGCTCTTCCCGGACCTTGGGCGGCGGTTCCTCGAAGAAGAAATCCTGCTTCGAGTCGTGGCCCACGGAGAAATCAATCAGCTCAACTGCTCGGGCCGTACGAAAGACTCCAACGGAGACGTGCGCGCCGACGTGGGGGCGCACCTCGGCAACCGCGGTCTCCTTGGTTGTTGCAACGTAGAGGTACGGGATTCCCTTGGGGTTCACGCGGCCTTCGTGCGCCGCCCACACGCGCGGCTTCATGCGGTCACGTGAGAATGGCACCGCCTCCTCCCATTGAGCGCCATCCTGTTCTCGCAACTCCAGCGCATGCCCAAGCTGCGCTCGCCAGAAGTAGCTGGACTTCGGTACTCGACGACGCCGTCCCGCGCTGGTCTCGTACAGGTTCTTCAGGAACGATCGGACAGCGGGCGTGTGTACGAACCGCCCACTCTGACGCACTGAGCGACAGTAGGTCTCAAAATCCCACCAGGAGCGAAACTGACCGGCCATGCGTTCGACCCCGCAGTCAGTCGCGCCCGCGTGATCCGGAGACCCGCCTGGGGCCCGGCCGTCCTCCCACTGGGGCTCCTGAGCCGGGCGCGAGCGCATCCCTTTCGGTCTCGTATGCGCGAACCTCGATCGGTTCGAGCGTCGGCCCAAGAAGCGAAAGCACGTACGGGCCTCCCGGATCGCGCCTGACCATCGCGTAGGCCGTAGGAAGCAGGTCACGCAGGTCGGCACCCGCCTTCAGAGAGGCTTTCCGGATAAACAGCGTGACTTGCAGACTTCCTGCCTGGCACGTGATCCGATAGAGATCTGGCGTGTAGCTTGCGACCGCGGCGTCAACGAGCGGCAGCCAACCCTCTGCCTGCCACTTGAAGGTGGTGACACCGGTAGTGCGCGGACGGTCAGGAGCACGTACCAAGCTATCCGCCCGGTCCGTACACGGATGTTTGGGCCACGGAGGGCCGAGTTCATCGAAGAAGACTCTGCCACCAGCCTCAGACTGGTAGAAGAAGACGGCCGCACCGCAGACAGGGCAAGTCGCGTTTGGATTGACGTAGCTATGAAATGTCGGTGGCTCCCGAGGGACGGGCCCATCGATAAGGCCGGCAGTGAGCCAACCCGTGCGCCTGCCGCGATGTCCGACGCCGCCCCACCCACAGGCGCAATCCCAAGAGTGATTCCATGCGTTGCACATTGAGCAGAGGCAGAGAAAGCACTACTACACCAAGAACGACTCCAGCTTCGCCCCCTTCGCTAGTGCCTCCCGAAGCCAGATCGGGTGCAGGCCGCGCCCGGTCCAAGTGTTGCCCAGCTTGTCGCGGTACTTCACCGGCACCTTGCCAACCTTTCGGGGTTTCGCCGTTCGCTTCCTTGCCCCTTGGACAACACGTCCCGTTGCCTTCGCGGGGCGCCCGCGCTCCAGGCCGAGGTCAGCTGCCGTCAGTCCATACGCAGCGATCGCCGACTTGATGCGCGCAATCACCGAGCCAAGTTCCTTGGCTTTCAGCGACTCCGCCCTGGCTTGAAGCTTTGCAATCTGCTCCTGAATGTCCGAGTAAGTACGTGCCACCGACTGGTACTCCTCGCTGTAGGTGATGCCGCGAGTGTAGGCCCGCCTAGCCGGCTAAGTACGGCCCACCAGCGCCGGCAGTTCCGCCGGCTCCTCTAGCGGCAACTCACCCTGCGACGTGTCCCGCTTGAGCTTGTAGCCACGGATGAAGGTCAGGCGGTCGCCGTTGAACATGTAGCGGATGTTCACGTAGTAGAGGCCGTCCACCAGGCTCTCGAAGAGGAACTCGCGCTCGAGGAGCTGGCGCAGCCCGTGCCGGTAAGTACGCTCGGGGATGTCAAGCCCGCGCTGCTTGGCAAGGTGCCAGGAGAGCGCGATCTGGTCGGTGTTGGGGCTGTCCTGGAGTTGTCGGTAGACAAGCTCGAAGACCTGCATGCCGGCCTTGGAGAGCCCGGCCGCCTGCTTCATGCCGTCGAGGAAGAGCTTCACGAAACGCGAAGCGTCCACCTCCTCGAACTTGAAGAAGTGCCGCACGCCCGAGCCGATCAGCTCGCCTGTCTGCCCATCGGCGAACAGCATGCCCTTGTCAGCTCCAGGGATCCGCACAGGGCGTGTGCGCGTATCGGCAAGCCCGCCCTGCTGCGGCACGCTCGGGTTGCTCGCATAGCGTTTGAATCCCCTGCGGGACTGCAGCTCTACGACTTCCTCCTTGCCGACATCGGCCATTTTTGTGCCCCATTCTTGCCGTTACTGTCTTGTCGTAGTGCCAGTATCGGCAAAAAGCAAGCCCGAAATTTGCCGCCACCGACAGGATCATTGCCGGTAGCGGCAAAATCTTGCCGATGCGGTCTTGGAAGTTCAATGGGTTAGGCCGCTTCCCTTTCTTATATATAAAAACCCACCCCCCTTGCTTCCTTTCCCGCGAGTTATCCACGCCTCGCCGGAGCGCGACGCCAGGTCTCGCTGGCGGAGGCGACGGGGTGGGTAACTCGCGCGCCGCAAAGAAGCCAGGTTACTGCACCGTTTTTGGAAGCTCAAGCCCATCGAAGGCTTTCGCTTCCCAAGGAAGGGCCTCTTCCAATCCCTTCCTTGACTATCCCTCGGAGTCCCGGTGGGACGGGTAGGCCGCAAGCCCCAGCGCTGCCACCCGTGGCAAGGCCGCTTGCTCGGCAGATGAGGTAGGTGCCACGCGGCGGGCGGCAGAGCCTACCCCTAGGCCGAACGTGCACGGCACGCCACCAGCCGTGACCCAACGCGGGCCAAGTGCTGCTCACCGACGATTTTTCTTGCGCTGGCGCTTGAGCTCGCTACGGTGTCCCGAGAAAGCAAATCGACAAGGGATGCCTATGACCACAGAACCAAAGACTGTCCAACTTGAGCCGCACACACAGGCGAATCGTGCCCATACCGAGCACACCATTGATACGCTCCGAAAGACGCCGCCGCCGCAGGACGGCGGCACGCTCACGACGCAGATCGAATGCGGCAACTCGGTTGCACGCGTCTATCATCACCCGGAAAACGACGACTATGCCTTCACGGTCAGCTTCGCCCGGAAGGCCGGCGATGGACTGACCGCCGAGTCGCCGCGTCTCTGCGCTGCGGATCTGGCAGACCTTCGGCGCGTGACCAAGGCGGCGAGCGAAGCCATGAAGGCCGGGATCCATGACGGCGTCGCCCGACGCCTGCGCGAGGACCGCTGGACAGCGCGTGACGCTCAACAGACCTCGCGCCGAGGGCGGTAGTCCGCCAGCGGAGGGGCAAGTTTTCAGTTGCGTCTCACACCACAGCTTGTATGTTGTCCCGAACTCAACCACTACAGGGAGACAACCAATGGCCACCAGATCACACACTGCCCGCGTCACCGCTGAGCGCGAACCACAAGCATCGCTACCCGAAGTTCCCGTTGCTGCGGCAGGAGACGAGCCCGCGCAACGTGGGGCGCCCCCCGTTGCCCGCGTGAACTTCGGCGGGGTGCAGGCAAGCGTCTGGGAGAACCACAGCGACAAGGGCAACTTCCACACCGTCACGTTCAGCCGCCGCTACCAGGAAGGCGGCGAGTGGAAGAGCTCCAACAGCTACGGGGCGAGCGACCTGCTCGCGCTGCAGAAAGTCACGGACATGGCGCTCAACAAGGTCATCGAGCTGCAGCAGCAACAGCAGCAGGGCAGGGGTCGTGCCGCCTAGGGCAACAGCCGAACACTCACAACCGCAGGCGGCCGAGGCACCTCTTGGCCGCCTCGCTGCCCAGCACGGGCGCAAACTCCCGCTCCAGGTCTGCAAGAGCGCCGCCGGCTTCTACCTTGGAACGCTCGAGGACTCCGACGACCTTGCCGGAGCGCCATTCACGCGAGAGAGCGAGCAGTACTGGCAGAAGCGGCATGAGGCCGAACGGGCGCTCGGCGACAGCAAGTGGACGCAGCGGCGAAGCGTGTAACGCCTACCTACCTGCTCGTCACCACGATGCCGCTTGGACTGTCAAATTGGCCGTTCCCAGTTCCAGCCGAGCCGAACTTGCTCACGTAGCTGAGAGAGGAATCAAACTTCTGAACGCGACTGTTGTCCCCGTCAGCGACCCAGAAGTTGCCGCTTGAGTCCATGGCAAAGAGTGGTGGAGCCATGCACTGCCCGTTTCCAGTGCCATAGGGGCAGAAGTTCGACTGGTATGTGCCGCTGCTATTGTACTTGTCGATTTGCCAACTGCTTGAGAAGGAAACGTAGATGTTGCCCGAGCTATCGACGGCAACACTGCCCCACGGATTGTTGCCTCCATTCGTCGAGAACTTGCTGATGTAGGTGCCTGTGTTGCTAAACTTCTGCACGCGGTCATTGTCGTAGTCTGCGACATAAACGTTGCCGCTCGAATCAATGCCTATGCCTCTGGGGCTGTCGAATTGCCCGTTGCCAGTACCGTATGTTCCCCACTGCGTCACGTAGTTGCCGTTACTGTCAAACTTCTGCACACGGTAGTTGCCGTGGTCTGCCACATATACATAGCCAGAGGCATCAACTGCCAGTCCGCAGTGAGCATAGCCATAGGCGTTTGTTATGAGCTGGCCGTTGCCTGACCCCCATCCTGGTCCACCAATGTTTAGGAGCCAGGTCCCGTTCGCATCAAACTTCTGCACTCGGTGGTTATCGCTGTCGTAGACATAGACGTTGCCGCTTGAGTCAGCGGCCAGGCAAGTGGGGAAGTTGAATTGCCCGTCTGACGAGCCATAGCTCCCCCACTGACTCACATAGTTGCCGCTCAAGTCGAACTTCTGGATGCGGTTGTTCCCCGTGTCCGCCACGTAGATCGCCCCGCAGGCGTTGTTCGCCATCGCCACATTAGGGCTCTGCAACTGCCAAGCGTCCCGAAATGAGACGATGTCGTCGAACTTGTCGGTTGCCGTGGAGCTACTCGCTGTGGGCAGCTTCGCCACATACGTGGCCGAGTAGGTGCCTGCCGTGCCCGAGCTGTTGCAATGGCAGTTGGTCTGCTCGTCGGTGTTCGTCGAACCCGCGTTGAACACCGCGCCGCTGCGGGTGTAGCCGCCATGGCCGTTCGCCCCGTGGCTCACCAGCACGTAGACGCCCTGTGTCGTTCGGTTTGAGCCTGCGGCATCGTTGACCGTCAGCGCGCCGTTGCCCGGGCACTGTGTGCCTGAAGCCGGGGGGAAGGAACTGCTCGCCGTCTTGGCGGGATTCACCGCATAGCGGAACCGGCGCCCCCAGGCGTCGTACATGAGTTCGTCCGGGAGCTGCAGCGTCTGTGTGGGTACGCCGCCTTCGGCAGCGCCACCCGAGGAGGAGAAGTTGGCGGCCGGTGTGCCACCGACGCAGGTATTGCTGTTGCTTGCCGCCTCAACGCCGTAGTTGGCCGTTCCGCTGGTGATCGTGAGGTTCGCCGGACAGGGAAGGCGCCCCATGGCGATCGTGTACCCCAGCAGCGCCTTGTGGATGCGGTCCATGCGCTCCACGGTCAGGTTGACGCGCTTGGCCTCCAGTCCTGCCAAGCCGATGACCGCGCCGCCTGCCAGCAGTATCCCGATGATGACGAGCACGACAGAGAGCTCGAGCAGGGAGAAGCCGCGTGTCAAGGCAACGACACGACGCCGCGTCATAGCTGCTGTTCGGGCAGCCCTTCCGGGGCTCGCCCTCCTTCGAGCGCCTTAACGCGCTTGAACAGTGACAGCGACGCAGTGCCCAGGAGCAGCATCTGCCCTGAAGCAATGCCGGCCAGCGCCTGTGTGAGGTCTCCTGCCACGGGTGCCTGCACTAGGCACCAGAGGCCGTATGTCAGCAGCCCAAGGCTCGTTGCGCAGGCGACATAGACCAGCAGCTTGCTCATCTCAGCATCTCCCTCTTAAACCTTCGCGTCCACCCTAGCGCGGAGACTGCTAAGAAATCGTTAATGCGGTGGGGCGGTTCGACGCTGGTGAGGAAGAGACCTTCAAAGCGTCGGGCTCAACGGTAGCTGCTGATCGTCACATTCATCGGATAGTTGAACTGCCCATTCGCGGATCCGGTTCCACCAAAGTAGTTGACTGTGCCACCGGCAAAGCTGTTTACCGCAGTGCCAGCTGTCGTCATCTTGTAGACGAGGTTCGTGTATCCGTTGGAGAGGTAAAGGTACCCTGAAGAATCGAAAGCCACGCCCGTAACGGACAGGTAGGATCCATCATTGGGCAGCCCACTGAGCTTGGAGATGTAGTTCAGGTTGGTGTCAAACTTCTGGACCCGGAAATTGAACTCATCCACCATCCAGATATTGCCGCTGGAGTCAAAGGCCATGAAGTTGGCGGCCCAGACGGCGACGTAGGAAGGAATTCCGAAGTAGCCGTCTGTTGAGGTGCATCCCGCCGGTGTCGAAGTTAGTTCATTTCCTGATAAATCGCGCTTCCAGGTCTGACAATTATTGCTGGGATGATGTGTGTATATATTAGTGCTCGTCGCCAAAAGACCTGCGCCGGGCGCATAGCCATAGGCGGCGAGGGTCGTGATATAAGCGCCGCTAGATGAAAACTTCTGCGTCCTCCATCGGTAATCGTTGACCAGCACATTGCCATCCGTGTCTATTGCTACGCCGAATGGGGCATCCCCGGAGTAGAAGTCAAACTGACCGTTGCCGGTGCCGCTACTGCCGATGCTGCCACCTGCACCTTGGTAACCCGACCCGATGCCCAGCAGAAAGTTGCCGCTACTGTCAAACTTCTGCACGCGGAAGTTCCCGGTGTCTACTACGTAGATATTCCCGCTTGTGTCGATTGCGATAGCGGTCGGTATATTAAACTGCCCGCTTGCGCTGCCGCTGCTGCCGATAGACCCTGTCACGCCGTTATACCCGGCACCGATGCCCATGAGGAACGTCCCACTGAGATCGAACTTCTGGATGCGGTGGTTGTCTGCATCGACCACGTAGATAGACTCACTGCCGCATGTCTGTTCCGGCTTCTCGTAGGAGGCCATGAGCTGCCAGCGCTCGCCATAGCTCACGATGTCATCGAAGGCATCCGTCGCCGTGGATGAATTGTTCGTGGGGTCCTTCTGCACATAGGTGGGCGCGTAGGTGCTCGCCGCCGCGCTCGCGTTGCAGTGGCAGTTCGTCTGCTCATCCGTATTGGTAGAACTGGCGTTGGTGATGACGCCCTTCTTGGTGTAGCCGCCATGCCCGTTCGCCCCATGGCTAATGACGGCGTAGAGCGCGCCTGTCGTGCGGCTGCTGCCCGAGCTGTTGTTGACCGTAATGGCGAGGTTCGTGCAGGCAGTCTTGATGGACGTGAACGCGCCCGCCGCGGTCGCGCTCTTGTCCACCGCATAGCGGAAGCGACGGCCCCAGCCGTCATACATGAAGTCATTGGGCAGCCCCAGCGTCACGACCGGGAGGGCACCTTCCACGCCGGTCTTTCCGGTGTTCGTCACTCCGGCGGCGGTGTTGTTCGCGGCAGGCGTGCCGCCCGTGCAGGTACCGGGGGTTGCACCTTCAACGCCAAAGTTTGTGGCACCCTCGGCGATGGTGAGATCTGCGGGGCACGGCAGGCGGTTATAGGCGCTGCGGTAGGCTAGCAGGGCTTTGTCGATCGCCTTGAGCTTTTCGCGTGTGGCGCTCTCGCGGGCGGAACCGATCATCATCGTGCCGCTGCTCATGGACATGCCCGTGATGACGCCGATGATCACGAGCACGATAGCAAGCTCCAGTAGGGAGTAGCCTCGCGCAGCGCGCGTCATGCGGCTTCACTTGGCCGCGTCTGCGCCGCGAGCTTCGCCTCCAGTACGGTGATCCGGCGTGCCAGCGACCAGGCATAGGTGCCGAGCACGAGCACTGGGCCCGAGGTGAGCCCGAGCATGGCCTGGGCGAGATCCTTGCCCATGAGACCGCTAAGCCATAGCGACGCGATCCCGACGGCCGTAAGTGTCAGGCCCGTGACGCAGGCGGCGTTGATGACTCCCCGCATACTCCCTCCGCTCGTTAAACCTTTCCGTCCAACCTAGCGCGGAGACTGCTAAGAAATCGTTAACGCGTGGTGCCGGCCCTCTTTTAGGCGGCGGCTCGGCGACGGTGACTTGGTGGTAGGCGCTCCCTGCGGCGTCCTTCACGGCGAGTCGTCGGGGAATCTGGCGCAGGCCGTCTGGCCCTCAATCCCCGGCCCGCTCCATTCGCGTCACGCTTGCGTGCCTGCTCCCGTGTAGGGGATGACGGCCAGCCTCATTGCCTGCGCCCCTGCTTCCCGACTGCCCTCGCGTGAGGGTAACCACAGTTAAGGAGCACCATCATGACCACCAAGATCACCCACATCGCCTACACCGTCCGCGACTTCAAGGGCAACGACGGCACCCACAAGGGCCACTGGCTCGAAATCGGCCGCGTCCTCGCTCACAAGGACGGCAACGGGTTCGACGTGCTACTCGAAGCACTGCCCATCGACGGCCGCCTCGTGCTGCGGGTCAACACGCCGAAGCCGGCCGAGAAGGCCTCCTAGGCGCTGGGTTCAGGGCGTCGCACCGGCCTTGGCCGGATGCGGCGCCTTCCTGCCCGACTTGTTCGGCAGCTTGCCACCCGGGCGCCCGCGCGCGCCCTCAATTGCTACGGATAGCCCGGCCTCGCCGGCGAGCGCACGGATCTTCGCGATCGCGTCTTCCTTGCGCTTGCGCTCACGCGCGGCAATCTCCACCTGCGCAGCCTGTGCGAAGCGGACGAGGTCCGCGTCGCTGAGACTCCGCACATCAAAGTCAGCTTTGGTCGTCATGCTCAGCCTCCGTGGGGGTGATGAGTTCGATACGGTCAATGTGCGCCGCGTCCTCGGGCTTTAGCCCTTCCTCGGCATCAGTGCCTTCCTGGATGGCTTCAACACGGTGCTCGAGGAGCCGACGGTAGAGCGCCTGCAATCGCCGCCCGCCCACCTGAACAGTCGCGTCGGCGAAGTGCAGCTTCAGCATGTCGCCCGGATCGAAGTCCACGCGCATGAGGTATGCGTAGCTCAGCCCGTGGCACTCCCCATTGGCCTTGCGCACATCGAGCATGAGCGCCTCACGGCCCCGCGTCTTCGGCGCGCGGACCTCGCCATAGGCCTCACGTACCTCGGCGTCCGTGGGCTCCTCTTCCGGCTGCTGCTGCGCGCGGCTGAGGATGCGTTCGATCGCCGGGGGTAGGGGCTTAGTGTCTTGCATGGGCCGCCTCCTCGTGATGTCGCTGTTGTGCCAGCGCTCCGAGCGCCAGGCGCTCACGTGCCGCGTGCACAGCCCGGCGTGCCCTGAGCAGCGACACAGCGCGGGCCGCCGTGCCGTAGGGCTTCGGTGCTTTGCCGTGCAAGAGCTCCGTCGCCGACAGGCGCGACGCGTCTGTCTTGACCGCTTCCATCAACGCCTCGCGGTCATCGGTGTAGAGGCGCACCGCCTCTCGCCCCCGCGACACGGAAACATAGAACTGCTGCCGGTTCGTGGCCGCGAGCGACTCGTGCCCGAGCGCGATCAGCACCCGGTCGACCGTCGAGCCTTGCGACGCGTGGGACGTAACCACGTAGCCTTGCGCCAGGCCGCCATAGTCGTGCGGCACGATGAACCCGTTCGTCAGGCGAATGTCGCCCTGCTGCGTGAACCCTGCGACCTCAAACACGTCGCCGTTGTTGAGGCGACTCTTGGCCAGGTGGCCTGCCCGCTTCGATTCACGAGTGAACCCGTTCTGCGTGATCCGCAGGCGGTCCCCCGCCGCCAGGTCCAGGCTCCTTGCCTCGTAGACCTCGAACTTTCCGGCGTCTTTCAGTGGCAGTACGGACGTTCGGCCGTCTGCATGGCGAACCGTGATCGACCGATCGCGCCTGTCCGCTACGGTCACGCGCTCACCGCGCCTGAAGCCACGCGCATTCTGGTGAAAGCGCACCACTTCACCGCCCGCGTAGCTGTCCGCTTCGCCGCGCTGTGCCTCCGTGAGGCCCAGGGACCGCAGCGAGAGGAACGCGCGTTCCGTCGTTGAAATCCTTCCCTGGCGCTTGAGTTCGCGACGGATGCAGGCTGCCACCTGTTCGCTCTCGCGATGCGTCGGCGAGACGACCAACGCCGTCTTTGCCTTTCCCCGGCGGCTCTCCGTTGCCTCGGCATAGTCGACGGCCAGTTGCCGGTGCCTTGCTTCTCCGTGAAGTTCCAGGATCGCGCCCATGCGGTCTAGCCGCGCAATACCCGCCTCAAGCTGCGTGCGCCCACCCCGGGTCCGGGTCTCGCCCTGGCTGATCTCGCGCACGGCGGCGCGGTACTCATCCCGCGTCTGGCGGCGGATGTCGGTGAGCCTTGCGAAGACAAGGCCTGCGTCGTGCTCGAGGAGCCGCAACGCGTCGCCGCGGCCGACCGGCGCATGCTGTGCCGAATCGCCCGAAAGCACCACGCGGCAGCCCTCGCGTGCCGCGAGATCGAAGACGCGCTTCATGTCACGGGTCGACATGAGCCCAGCCTCGTCGATCCAGAGCACCTGGCCCCTGACCGCCGCCTGCAGCTCCTTGTCGCTGAGCAGCCGTTCAACCGTGTCCGCGGTCGCGAACCCTTCTTCACGCAGGACACCGCGGGAGGCCTTCGCCGACGGTGCAAAGGTGAACACAGCGTGGCCAGCCACCTCGATCGCCCTGACGGTCGCCTGCATCATTCGGGTCTTGCCCGTGCCGGCGCCCCCGCGCAGGCCGACGACGCGGTCGCGGCTCGCCAGGATCAGCTCCGCCGCCCGGCGTTGCTCATCCGAGAGGACGGGGTCGAGTTCAGGCGGCGCTGTGCCGCCGAGCCTCGTGCACTGCCCGCGTCCCTGACGCGCGAACGCCAGCATCGCGAGTTCCTCGCGATAAACGTCCCCGGTTGTTGCAAGCGTCTCGTCACCGATCCGGCGCCGCAGGACGCCTGCCTTTGGCAGCGCCTGCCAGACCTCTGCCACGCCCGTTCGGCCGACTCCCTGCATGAGCGCCTCTGCCACGAGGCGGCGCTCGGGCAGCACTGATGCACGCTCGTAGCTGTGGGACACCGCAAAGCGGAGCGCCGCGTCCGCGGCCTCGGGTTCCGTTTGGTGATCGGCACCCGCACGCGCCGCGTTCTGCAAATCTGCCTTCTCCTGCCGGGTCAGGCGTGACACCCACTCGGACCGCAGCGCCTGCATGTCCCCGTAGCCCTTGCGCTCACGCGTGCGACGCCCGAGTTCTCCCTTGGCTTTGGCGTCGGTGACGCCCATGCGTTCGGCCGCTTCGTCAATCTGGGCCGTGCGTCGCGAAAACTTGGCGGCCATGCCGCGGCCGATGCCCTCCAGGGTGAAGCTCGTGCCATCCCGCCGGACTGCATAGCCGAGCGCCTGCAGGCGCGAGGCCAGGCGGGCATGGAACGCTGCCTGGTAGTAGAGCTTGTCGCGGACGATGCCGCCGAACTGCGCCGCCTTCCAGCGATCCTCGGTCGCATCAAAGGTCGCGTTGAACGCCACCGCGTGGCAATGGAGCTGCGGGTCCGGGACGCCGTCCACCGGCCGCGTCGTGCGGTGCAGGAACGTGGCCCAGGCCAGGTTCGCTGTCCAGCGATCGGCATCCACACCGGCCTTGCGCACGCGGGCCTGTGCGTTGGCCTCGATCTCACTCATCGTCTCGTCCACGGCTTCGCGGAACGCGGTCAGGACACGCCCGTCTCCCCCAAGCTCATAGGCGAGGGTGACGGGCTTCGGCGCGTCGAACGTGAAGTCATAGAGGACCCGACGGCTGGCCTTCGTCCGGGCGGTCAGCGCCTCGCCGGTCATCGGGTCGCGGTTCTCGCAGAGGCGAAAAAAGTCTGCGCGCTGTACCTGGCCGGAGAGTCCAAGCAGCTCCGCGCCAAGACCGTGCCACTCTCCGGGGCCTTCGCCGGCGTCGTGGATGTAGTAGTCGCCATGCGCAAGCGCCCGCGAAAAATAGTCCTTCGCACCCTGGACACTGGCTGTCGGGGTGATGAACAGCATGGCTCTTGCTCGGTTAAAAATTCAACTGGTGGTATGTGATTCCACTAGCAGCACACAACCGGTTGTGCAAGTGCAAAAGCAAAGCAATGAAGCGTATAGACATGTCCCCTAGTCACTGACTAGGTAGGGCAACTGCCCATGAAATTGCTGGCCTCCGTCGGCCAGTCCGTTCTCTGTTGGGCCATGTCCCACGGACCGCCCGCACGCACCAACTCAGCGCAGTGCGCGCAAACCCTATCAATCCGATGCTGGATAAATCGCCGCGAGTTGTCGCCAGTTCGCAGCACATCGCCTTGCCGACCCCTCTCAGCCCGCTTGCAATTCAACGTCTGGTGAAAAGCAAGGGGGATCGCGGACCATATCGCTACCCCATAACCGGAGTAGGCATCGTGGACCTGACCAAGCAAGCCAAGCTCGGACTTCTGTTCGGTGACCTGAAGAACCAGCTGCTGCTGGACATCAGCTCGCTTGAGCGGGGCAAGACGCTCAAGGTGTTGGACCAGGAGCAGGTGACTGCCATGACTGGCCTGCAGCGGCCGACGCTCGACAACTGGCGCAGGGGCAGGCCCATGAAACCCGAAACGGTCGAAGTTGCCATCACGACGGCCGAGCAGTACCTGAAGGATGTGGCCGTACATCGGCGCCGCAACAAGGAAGGCTTCGAGTTCGAGAGGATCAACAAGGAGATCGAGCGGCTGTCGCTTGGACTGGCGCGCTTCCGCGCGGCGTTCCTGCGGGCCGATGCCAGCGTCTACGACGTGGCCGAGATCCTCGGCATGCAGATCACGACGTGCCAGCAGACGCTCGACAACATCATCTACCGGCAGTGGCCCCTGTTCCCCGCGATGTACTACGACATGCCCGGCGACGCCGTACGTGAAGCCGATGACGTGGCGGAGCAGCACCTCGCGCGCTATGAGGGCGTCTACCTCGCCCATGTCCGGCGAGGCGAAAATTTGTGGCTCCAGGCGCCGCTGCGTGTGCGCTACCTGATGGAGTGCGGGAAGGGGCGGTTCATCCGCTGCAAGATGAACTTCCCGATCATCGACCCGGGCGCCCTCGCGGCGCCGAAGAACGGTGTGTCGCCGAAGTACTGGGAACTGGACGGAACCCTGGCGGTCCGGGATCAGAACCTGTATTGGTGCATGGAGAAGCGCCAGAGCCAGCGCAACGACTACTTCTACTTCATCACCGGCATCGAGAGCACGACCGGTTCCAACCACCTGACGTTGTCGGGCACGTACCTGACAACCGGCCAGGATGCGCGCCAGTCGATCGTGTCCGGCGACATCCTGCTCCACCGGCTTTTCAGCGACGACGGCAAGGACAAGCTGCACCTGGCCTACCGCGACATCATGTGGAACGAGGTCAAGGTGTTCACGAGCAAGCCCGACATCGACGTGGCAGACAAGCGCTGGGAACAGTACCGGACGCGCTACGAGCGGGACGATGACGACAAGGACCAGTAGCCGTCTGGTGCTAGGAGCAAAGGGGCGCCAGGCGCCCCTTGCTTTCTCCATCGTTGCCTGAGGCTGTGCTGCCGTTATCCCGGGGTCGTCAGCCCGGCCAACACCTCGCCGCGGCGCTGCTCGGCAGCCGCAATCTCCGCGAGCAAGGCGTCGGACGCCTCGACCTTTGACTGCACGTGGAAGTCGATGCGCTCGATGATCGGCGCCTTCTCATCCTCCGGCCGGGCCCACCGGTCAGCGTCGAACTGCTGCACGAGTTCGCAGCGCTCCATGTCGATCGCATCGGCGATGGGCTGGAGGTTGCGGCCCTGCAGGATGATGACCGCGAAGCTATAGATGAGTCCGACCTGCGTGCCGTACACACCGTCCTCGACGATGCGCAGGAGGTAGGAGTAGGGCACGCGTTCCCATGCACGCAGGCGCGGTCGCACCTTGAGCCGGTACTGCCGTGCCTCGTTGCGCCGGAAGGCCTCGTACGGCACGCGCATTGGCCCGGTGAGGATCCGGTTCTGCGCGGGCTTGCCGCGGTACTGTTCAAGAACGTCATGTGGCATTAGGTACCTCCGTTCCTTGTCCTAGCAGGGCACGGCGGCTCGGGCAAGTGCACCTATTCGCCGGGTCCCTTCACGTCGTTCGTGCGCTGGATCTCGTCGGCAGTGACGCTGCGCTCGAAGGCGAACTGACGCTGCGCCAGCTCCTGATCCGGTTGTGGCCCGGGCGACTGGCCAAAGCCATCCGTGGTCTCGCGCACTTCTATTCCGATCGCGGCGCGCACGTCCATGACTTGCTGTTTCGCGTCTTCGGACAGTCCTTCGGGGGCGGCGGGCATCGGCGCTGGCTGCGCTTGTTCGGAAGTGGTGTCTGCCATGGCTCAACTCCTTTCAGGTTCAGGGCCCGGGATCGGCCCGGGCGGCTCCGCGGGCGCGGAAGGGCCCGCTGGCTCCTTCGGCTCGCGCTCGGGGCGCGGACCTGAAGATTCATCGCGCAAGAGCTCCTGCGCTTCCTGGTAGACGTAGGTGAAGGCGCCACGCAGGCGCGCACCCCAGCTCACCTCTGTCTCACCAGCAACCTCGCCTTGATGCTGGGCGTCGCGAATGGCAGAACGCATGTCGTTCTGCATGCGCACCTGCCGCGCTGCGCGCCCGCGCTCGCTGTCTTCGACCGCGCCGCGACGTTCCATCGCCGTCGCATCGGCTCCGATCTTCGGCTCAGGCTCCCGGTCGATGCCTTGGTCCTTGAGCGACCGATGGTCCACGCGCGCATCGCTCCCGGCAGCTTCGAGCGCTGCGTTGCAGTGCGTCTCCCACGACAGGCGCCAGGCCTCGAGCTCGGATTTCGCGGCGAAGCCGACGCCGCCGCCGTGGAATTTCCCGGACTGATCGGGCTTCCTGCCGAAGCCGTCGCCTTCCACCGGTCGCAGGGTGCAGAGCACATGTGCATGCGGGTTCTGGCCGTCGCGCGAGCGGTGGACTGCGAAGTCAGCGACGAAGCCGTGGACGGTGATTTGCTCACTGCACCATCCGCGGATAAGGCCGACTTGCTGTTCCTGCTCGAGCTCCAGCGGCAGCGAGATGACGAACTCGCGGGCCAGCTGCGAATCCGAGCGGCGCTCCGCCTGCTCGATGCGGTTCCACAGCTCCTCGCGCAGCTCACGCCTCGCGGATGTTCCGTCGCTATCCGGCTGCAACCAGGCGGGCGCCCCTTCGGGCAGCACCAGCTCGGCATGCACCACTTCCTGTGCGCGTGAACGGTAGTTGTAGGTGCGCTCCTGCTGCTCGTCGTGCAGCCGCTGGCCCGAGCGGTATGCCGCCTTGGCCACTACCGATACGGTGCGGCCGGGAATGGGGCGTCCGGCCCTGTCCTTGGCCCTCCGGCTGATGATCTTCGCCTCGAGGCGGTAGATGGCCATGCGTCAACCCTGCTCGGAGTGAGCGCGCGTCCTTTGCGCGGCGTGGGCAGGCCGTGGCAAGGCCAAGTGCGCGAGCGACTGGCCGACACGGTGCGTGGAGAGGCCGCTGGCCATGCGGATTCCCTTCCGGGTCCCCGCATGGGTTGCTGCTTTCGCAGCAAGGGGAGTGCGTGGCGATGTCGGAAGCGTGAGCGCTGCAACGACAGGGTCTGTGGAGAGGCTGGAGGTAAGAGCGCGCTTATAGGTTGCAAGCAACCCGCGCGTCAGAAGGGGCGTCCGCTCTCGCTGCCTTTGCCCCCTCTGAACTCCCCAGCCTTGCCGTCCCGTCCGCGAGTGCGCGGCGGCGACGGCAATGGGGAGCTTCCTCCCCACACCCCTGACCAGCGGCGGGCGTGCCTGCCCCCGCGTGGACTCCCCAGCATCAGGACCTTCGCGTCCCGATACCCACGACCAACCGTGCCCCGGTTGGATGCGGGCAGTGCCAGTGGCAGCGAGGGCAGCGCGGCGTGCATGCGGGTGCATGCAGCTCACTCTGCCGGCGAAGGGCCTTGCGCATTGCGCTTGCATCCGCGAGCCAACCCGCAAAGGCCATCGGTGCCTACCTTCCGCGGGTGAGCCGCACGTCGCGGCTCAGGTCATCGGAGGTCCACCGTGGAAATACGAAAGCGCTTCAGGCGCACGCCGGCCTCGGCCGCCGCAGCGGAGTACCACCCCTCGACTCTGCTGCGGGACTGGGGTGCCGGGCAGGGGTTTCGCATCGGTGACGCGCTGACCGGCGTGTGCGTCTTCGGGGCAACCGGCAGCGGCAAGACCTCGGGTCCCGCCATGCACATCGCGCTGGGCTACCTCGCCGCCGGCTTCGGGTTTCTTGTACTCACGTCCAAGAAGGAGGAGTGCCGCCAGTGGGTGGAGTGGGCCCGTCTGACAGGCCGGCTCGATGACCTCGTCATCTTCGGTCCGGACAGCGGGCTGTGCTTCAACTTCCTCAACGCGGAGGCGACCCGCGCCGGCGGCGGCGGTGGCATCACGCTCAACATCGTCGCAACGCTCATGGAGTGCCTGAGCGCGATCGCAGTCGACAGCGCGAAGTCGGAAGGAGGCGGCGACAACAAGTGGTTCGAGGACGCCACGCGCAACATGCTGGAGAACCTGATCGATTTGCCAACCTTCGCCGGCATCCCGATCACGCTGCAACTGCTGCGCTCCATCGTCTCCACGGCGCCACAGACGCCCAAGGAGGCGCACAGCGCCGAGTGGCGCGAGGGCAGCGTATGCGCGGCGATTCTTGGCGAGGCGGAAGGGAAGGCGCGTGAAGCGGGGGACGCTGCCTTCGCGGATTTCGAGGAGTGCCAGCGCTACTGGCTGAAGGACTTTCCGGCGCTGTCGGAGAAGACGCGCAGCATCATCGTCCTGTCCTTCGCGATGCTCGTGCGGCCTTTCATCACGCGGCCGCTCGCGCAGCTTTTCAGCCAGCCGGTGAGCAACGTCTCCCCCGAGGATTGCTGCGCCGGCAAGATCGTCATCGTCGACCTGCCGGTGCAGGAGTACCACCTCGCCGGACGCCTGGCGAACCTCGCCTGGAAGTACTGCTTCCAGCGCGCCGTGTTGCGGCGGGAGCCGCCATCCGAGCCCGGGACCTACCTGCGCCCGGTCGTGCTCTGGGCCGACGAGGCGCAGAACTTCGTCACCAAGTTCGACGCTGAATACCAGGCCGTTGCGCGCTCGGCCGGCGGCTGCACGGTCTACCTCACGCAGAACCGCGAGAGCTATCGCCGCGTGCTCGGCGATGACGACGCGGTCGACTCGCTGCTGGGCAACCTGCAGGCCAAGTTCTTCTGCCAGAACAGCAGCACCGGCACCAATGGCTGGGCCTCGGCGCTCTTCGGCGAACGCTGGGTCGAGCTCATGACGCGCACGGGTGGCGCGACCGGCGTCGGCATCGGCGCCTCTGACGGCCGCGTCACCTCCAACGCCGGCTTTTCCACCGTGCATCAGCGCCGCCACTTCATCGAGGCGGCGCAGTTCGCGATGCTGCGTCGCGGTGGCGAACGCAACGGCTATCTCGTCGATGCCTATGTCTACAACGGGGGCGAGCGCTACGCGGGCACCGACGGGAAGGAAGAAGTCCCCTTCAAGTTTCTGACCTTCAACCAGAGGAGCTGATCCATGAAAGCGACGACGCTCACCGACGGACTTTCCGACCTGCGGCTGCGCATGGGCTTCCCTACCAACGCGCCGCTGTGGCTCAACGTTTTCCTGCTGCTGCCAAGCCTTTCAGCGATGCTCACCATGCGTCACCACTTGGGCGTGCGCATGGTCAGCACGCCGCGGCTCGTCATGCTGGCGATCGCCATGCTCCTGTGGGGCTTGCTGCCCAGCCTGGTCCTTCAGGACGAGCTCCACACCGTCGACGATCTCTTCCGCCCGATGTTCCAGTTCACCGGCGTGGTGCTGGCGCTCGGCATCTTCTATCGCGTCCGACGCTGGACGATGCGCCTCAAGGGCGAACGCCTCAACACGCTCAGCATGGGCGTGTCGTGGCTCTCAGGCTTCCTGCCTCAGAACACGGCGGAACGTTACGTTGACCCGCTCCTGTGCATCGGCGCCGGAGTGTTGCTCTGCACCGGACCATTCGACAGCGCCTACGCCATTCAAGGTGCCTGGTTTGTCCTCTCAGGGGTGACGCTCTACGGCATCGAGAAATACCTGCATGAGATTCAGCTCAACCACGAAGACGAGCTGCTGAACGCCGAGGCGCACCAATTCCGGTTCGGCACATTAACTGCCTCGGCCGCCGCTAGCGCGCCGTCGGCCCCTCCGGTTGCCACCGGCATTGACCCCGCGCTTGCCGCCTCCATCGCGCGTCGGAAGCAGGTCGTAGCTCGTGCCGAGGAGCGGGCCGAGCCGGCGGTCCCGGCATCGCAGGTAGGCTCAAGCGCGCCGGTCCGGATCGGAGACACGCAACCGCCGCCGGCGCCGGGCACAGGCGCGGATCCTGACCTCGTCGCCGCGTACCAGGAACTGGTCCGTGCGCCTGGACCGGAGGTGCCGCAGGAAGGGGTCGAGGCTGTGCCGGAGCCTGTCGTTCGCGAACCCGTCCAGCGGAAGCCGCACGCAAAGATGCCGCTGGATCGCGGCACCATCGCGGCGCTGGCCGTGTTTGTTGCGGTGCTGCTCCTGGTGGGACTGGTCCATCAGCACGAGCGGTCTCAACGCTCACAGCATGCAAGCGTTGCGGGCAACCTTCCGCAGGCGAATGCCGCTGCGCCGCAGCTGGATCCGTACAAGGAGGATATTGGTCGGCTCGCCATGCGCGCCAGCGACATGTATCTCGGCGCCAACGGAGATCGCGAAGCTGAGGCAAGGGCTGTACGCCTGTTTCGCGTGGCCGCCGAGCGGGGCCATCCTGTCGCTCAGTACATCATGGGAGACGTTTGCCTGAGGGGCGCTCACGGACAACCGCGCGACGAACCGCAAGGAGTGTTGTGGCTGCAGCGCTCCGCTGCCCAGAAGAACCCGGACGCCCTCTATGCCCTAGGCGAGCTGTACGAGGCCGGCAAGGCTGGGCTGCCGGCAAGCGACGTGAAGGCGTTCGAGTTCTATCGCGCTGCTGCCGATCTGGACCATGCAGAGGCGCAGGTAGATGTTGGCCTTAGGTACCTGGCGGGAACTGGAGGCGTAGCTGAAAACCGCCCCTTGGCCGTGTTGTGGTTCGTCAAGGCCTATCGAAACGGCAGCGAACGCGGCCGCAATGCGGTACAGATCCTGGTCGATGCCGCGCGTGCGGGCGACCGCGGGTCCGCCAAGCTGCTTCAAGACGCCGGCGTCGACTGGCGCGGCGGGCAGCTCTAGAACCCGCGGGAGGTACTCATCATGCTGTGCCCGAAATGCTCCTACGCACTCGTCGAGTCGCAGAAGGAATCGACTGTCTCGGTGCGCATCTATCGCTGCGCGGGCTGCCGCGCGCGCTTCAAGTTCCTCACCGAAAGCGGCCGGCTGGTTGAGTTGATGAAGGTTGCGGGCGCCTGGGGCGTCGTGCTGTCGATCGTCCTCGCCGTCATCGGCTTCGGTGGCTGGAACTAGGCCGTGCGTCGCGCCTAGTCCTTGGGATGGACCCTCGTGCCGCGGCGGGTCTACGCTGCGGCGGCATGCGGGCCTAACGATGTCACGCGAGTACTTCCAGGCGATGGCCGACAAGTGGGAACAGGCAGGACGACCGGCGGGCCTCCTGCCCGACAACCGCTGGGTACTGATGGCGCTGACTTCCTGGACCGTCAGCGACGGGGCGCGCGCCGAGGGCGTGAGCCCCGAAATCAGGGCCTTCGAGAAAGCAGCCTTGCGGCAAATGAAGTCCCGCAGCCCGGCCTGGTGGGACAACCTCATGCGCGAGCGTCACTACTGCGAAAGCTGCGGCGAGCGCTACCGGCTCGAGAACCTCCACAACTGCTCCAAGTGCATGCGGGTCTACTGCACCTGGTGCCGCCCAAGGGAACGCGCTGCCAACGGCAACCCGCTGCATTTCTGCGGCGGCGAAATCGTCGGCTGAACTGCGCCCGGCGGCTGTTGCCGGGCCTGCGGTTCGCCGGTGGTGATCCTGCTACGCGGTCCCCGGCACGGACGGGGCGAGGTCACTATGGCCGGCGCCGCTTGCCGTCAATGACGCTTCTTGGCTCCCCCTACGGTCTGCCCCCAAGAAGCTATGACCGCTGCGCTCGGTGCGCTGGCCCGGTGCCTCTCTCGCCCCCGCCGTGGGGGTAACCAACAGAGCAGAGGACACCATGACCCAACGAACCGACGAAACCACCACCGCCATCGCGGCACTCAACGACCTTTGCCGCCAGGCACTCGTCGGCCGACCTGGCTGCCGCGGCACCCAGACCGCCGGCATCACTGCACTGCCACTCGACGACCAGATGCTGATCCGCCAGCGCGTCGGACGCTTCAGCGACTTCACTGAGGACAACGATCCTCACGGCGAGCACGACTTCGGCGCCTTCGACTTCAAGGGCCAGCGCATCCTCTGGAAGATCGACTACTACGCGCTCGACATGGAATCGGGCAGCGAAGACCCCGCCGACCCGACGCAGACCGTGCGGGTCCTGACCATCCTGCTCGCCGAGGAGTACTGAGGCTGGCTACGCCTTGTCCGTGTGCATCGTCGCAATGTAGCTCTCGATGAACGAAAGGCGGGCCTTTGCGTCACGCATGTCACTGCGGAATCCCGAAAACTCTGCGCGCAGCGCTTTCAGCGTCTCATACATCAGTTCGTTGGTGATGCCTTCGGCCACTGACCCGCCTGGGGCAGTAGTGACCTTAGAGCAGCCAGAATCCTCTGGCCAATGTGCTGCCTACTAGCTATGGTGTGCTTGCAACACTGCAACCACAGGGAATGGACATGCGCGAGGACGCCACGCATCGCCACAGGCACCGCAAGCACGGTGCGGCGGCCGACATGTTGAAGCATGCGGGCATCGAGGGCCTCATCGCAGCGCTTCCGGCAACCATCATGCTCACCATCAAGGACGCAGCCAGTGACACGGTGCGCCGGACGCTGCACGCAGCCATCGCCAAGGGTGAGCACGCGGCGAGTCAGGCGGCCACCCAGGCCGCGTGCAGGTTCAAGGTTAGCGCTCCCGTCGTCATCGCTGCTGTCGTTGTCGGCGCCGCTGTCCTCCACGGCGCCTGGCGCGGCAAACGACACCACGAGGCGCGCAGCTATGCGGAAGCGGAGGACGAGCGGCGGGCACAGGGACGCGAGAGCGCCTTCGAGCGCGCTTAGAAGCGGTCACGTTTGGGCGGGCTGCTTCAGGGTCGGCGCGACCCGAGGGTGCGGTAAAGACGACGGGGCCTGAACGTGAAGGGTGGCGCAGGTGGCTCGCGTACCGATAGAATTCCCTCCATCGCGCGCGCATACGCATAAGGCGAGCCCGTCCAGTTGGAGGGGGAGGCGTCGGTGAAGGGAAGGGCCGGCGCCACCAGGGTTGCGACCTGGCCCCTGCATGTGGTCGAGCTGGTCAACGTAGCGCAGCGCCTGCCCTATCGGCCCAGTGCCGAACCCCGCGCCCTCTGGTGACGGAGCTTTTGCCGCCCGATGCGAAGCCCGACGGCTGGTAGGCCTGTCGGGCTTCTTCACATCAGCCTACCGTCCCTGTAGCCCGCCTCGTGCGGGCTTTTTCATGGGTGCACTGCATGGCCAAGAGCAAGCAGTCGCGCCGGACCTCTCAACCCGCACCGAAGCGCGACCCCTTGCAGATCGCGAGCTGGGTGCTGAGCATCGCCGTCAGTGTGGCGAAGCTGGTTGAGATGATCCGGACGCGCTGGCCCTTCTGACCGGAGCCCGGTAGCCGTCGATGAGGCTGCCGACACCTTCCGGTTTTTTGTTGACCTTAAGGTATTGATAACATATTTTATCAAGAGTATAAGGAGTGAAAGGAGAGTGAGCGATGAAGTGCGAAGTGAGCTACGAGTTCCGGACAAGTCGAACGGACCCGTGGAGCCAGGCAACCAAGGTGTCGGTGTTTGAGGTTCCGGACGATCTGTCGGGGGATGCGCTGATTGAGTGGCTGGCGCAACGCGTGCGCGAGAACGCCGCGGGCGCCATCGAGGTTCGCAATCTGAGAGTCGCCGGATGACTGAGATCTCAAAGCAAAGCCCGATCTCAACTCCCGCCGTGCGAGCGGGCCGCCTGCTGACCGCCGAGGCGTACCAGCGCCTGGCCGACGTGCCGCCCGAGCTCGAGTGGTTCGCCAACCTTGGCAACGCGGCGACCAGACGGGCCTACGAGAACGCCTTGCAGGACTTCATGCGCTTCACCGGCATCGCGCGCTCGGACGAGTACCGCAGCGTGACGCGCGCCCATGTCATCGCCTGGCGCGACGACCTGGCCAGGCGTGCGCTGAGCAGCCAGACCATCCGTCACCGTCTGGCATCGCTGTCGTCGCTCTTCGAGTACCTCTGCGAACGCAACGCGGTGACGCACAACCCCGTCAAGGGCGTGAAGCGCCCGCCGGTGGAGAGCTACGAAGGCAAGACCCCTGCCCTTGGCGACCATCAGGCGCGCGATCTGCTCGACGCGCCACCGGCGAACGACCTCAAGGGGAAGCGCGACCGCGCCATGCTGGCCACCCTGCTCTATCACGCGCTGCGGCGCGACGAGCTGTGCCGCCTGAAGGTCAAGGACGCGAAGCATGAGCGCCGCGGCGTGTCGCACCTGAAGGTGTCGGGCAAGGGCGGCAAGACCCGCTACGTTCCCCTACACCCGGCCGCTGCCGGCCTAATCAGCGACTACCTAGCCGAGGCCGGTCACGGCGGCGAGGACGCCGGCCCGCTCTTCCGCCCGCTGCATCGCGGCCGCGCCGACGGCACTGCCCAGGCCATCACGCCCGACGGTCTCTACAAGGTCGTGCGACGGTACTCCGCGGCGCTGGGCTTTGAGATCGGCGCCCACGCGCTTCGCGCGACGGCGGCCACGAACGCGCTTGACCACCAAGCCGACATCGCCAAGGTGCAGGAGTGGCTCGGTCACGCCAACATAGCCACCACGCGCATCTACGACCACCGCAAGACCCGGCCGGAGGACAGCCCGACCTTCAAGGTGGCGTACTGACCCGCACCGGAGATCAACACTGGACACGTGGCAAGCCCCAACAGGGCATCCCATCACGCTGGAGAAAGCGAAGGCGTTGCTGGCCGGCGACCTTGGCGACGTGTATCGCAACATCCTCAAGACAAGCTGTGCGCCGCTCTATTGGTATCGCCGCGACCGGAAGGACCTTGCGATCCTCCACAACGGCAAGGTCACCTTTGTGAAGACACCACAGCGACTTCTGGGTATCACGGCGGCGCACGTCCTGAATGCGTACCTTGCCGACGCTTGCAACGGCGACGTTCAGCTGCAGATCATGAGTGGTGCCGTTGACGACCTGCCGGGACGCATCATCAGCGTATCGGATCGCCTAGACATCGCGACGTTCGCCGTCGACGAGGGACTACTGCATCGCTTGGGCACGGAGATCGTGCCGCTTGCCAGCTGGCCGCCGTGCCCGCCACAGGAAGGCCGAGGCATCATGCTGTCCGGTTTTCCGGCGATCGAGCGCGTTGCGGAGTCGAACAAGGTGGAGTTCGGACTCTTCACAGCCATCGGCATTGCACGGACAGTCACCGACCTGCAGATCACGTGGCTCATTGAACCCGAGGCACAGTTCGCGGATGCGAAGATCGCGCCACCGCCATCGTTGTACGGCCTTGGCGGTATCAGTGGCGGTCCGCTCATTGGCTGGTTCGAAAGCGATAGCCACCTCGCAACCTATACGTTGTCTGGCATCGTGATCGAGCACCCCGACTACGACGGGAACGAGTTCAACGTCGAGCGCGTTGTTGCCGTGCGGGCCGACCACATCCACGAGAGCGGTCGCATCAGTTCATAGCCTCCAGGCCCGGACCGCAACCGCGCGCACCGGCCAACCCAAACGAATCGTCATTGCCAGTTGTCCCAGAGGTGGAGCATTGTGGTCAAGAAGGCATTGCAGTCCGTCGCATTCCACGAAGTCGCGGACCCGGAGAGCAGCGGGTGGATGCCGTTTGCGCACCTGAACGTTGACCTGTCGGCGGATGCGAGATTTCTTAGCGTCGTCGTAAGCGACGCTTGGAACGATCGTCCGAACGACTCATTCGTGGCATTCCATAGCAGACCCTCAATGAAGTAGGAGGGCGCCACACCGTCGCGGAGCATGTGGTGATCTACCGCGTAGTTGCGCATGTTCTTGTACATGCGGACCACTGGTTTGAACCACTCCCCGGTGTTCTGATGCTTGGTTGTGCAGTTCGCGCTATGTTGCTTCGGAAAGTTGACGATCTGTGTCCCGTCGGGCAGGAAGAAGCAGATGCCCTCGTCATACCGCTGATCTAGCTCGGAATGAAAGCGATAGTAGTAGCGGAACTTGGCGCAGACGAGAACGTCGCAGTCTCTACGTGTTCCGTTGCCAGGAATGAACAGGGCCTTCCGGCCTGCCCTTACATTGCCGTAATGTGTTCGAAGCCAGCCTAGAACCTCGGCCTTGAACTCGGGCAGGCCGTAGGCTGCAGTGCCCGGATAGGCCCGCTGGAATGCGTCTTGCTGCTCCCTCTGAAGCGTCGGCACGTCATGGTAGAAGGTTGAGTCCAAGCGCATGACGACATCGACATCGCTGTCGCGATAGACGTTCGTGTCGTTGCCATAGGAACCCTGAAGGAACGAGTCGAACTCCTTCCCGTGACGATATGGCGCGCGTCCGTCGTCGAGGATGCCTTTCACCGACTGATAGGTGTTGCGCGATTGCGTCACGGAGCCTTGATGAGACCACGTTTGCAGTTGCGCCTCTGGAATTGCCATACCTACTCCCTATGCCAACAGGCGCCGCAGGTCGTTCTCCTGCCGGCCGAAGGATTCGCTGCCGCGCTGTCGAAGTATGTTCAGCTTTTGTAGGTTGTGCTCGAATAGGTCGGTCGCCATCTCGGGCTGCTCGAAGGTGTCGCTGATGCGCACCGTCGGTACGTGCTGGAACAGGATGTGCCGAAGCTGATCCATCGACTGCGTGTTGATCTCCAGCGTCTTCTGAAGCAACTGCACGCTCATCAGCATGCTGGCCCAACGCATCGTGCTGTACCACGCCTGCTTGGGTGCTGGGTAGACCCCTACCCCAACACTTAGAACTCGGACGTTGCTCGGCTCGTACCCAAGGGCACACGTTGCATCTGCGATTGCGTAGAGAGTGGGGTTGTTCGCGCAGTAGCCGCCATCAATCAACTCGATGACATCCCCCTTGTCGGTCTTGACTGTCTTGCGCTCAAAGAATGGGTACGCGGAGCACGAGGCCTGAACGGCATCCGATACCGCAACGCCAAATCCCGGTGAGAACGTGTTGGACCGACCGTGTGCCTGTCCAATGTGTGTCTTGAAGATCATGGGGCGTTCGATGATCCATCGCGTCGCCACTACGCCGATCCCTGTCTTCATGTCGGCGAACGAGGCGCCCATGAAGACCTCGTCGGCCAGAGCGCGTAGCGCCGCAGACTTCGCCGTCTTGCTCTTCTCGCGCATCACCGTGGGCACGTGGGATTCGTACAATGCGGCGATTTCACCAACGCTCTTGCCGAGGCCCAGGAGCGATGCAATGATGGAGCCGGTGCTCGTTCCAAAAATCAGATCGAAGTGATCACAAAGCTTGCTACCGAGCATGGCCTCGACCTCCCGTAGGACCCCGAGGGAATAGAAGCCTTTCGCACCGCCGCCATCCAGGCTAAGGATGCGACAGGGCTTTTTGATCTGGTCGGCCGTCATTGGACTCCCTCGCGGGCACCTTGCCGCTCTTGCGTTGCACCACCGGCCCAGTTGGCGTGAGCCCTGCGTCAAATCAAAGTAGCGCCCGCGCATTGGCAACGCAAGCGCCAAACGCCTACTCGGCTGCCTGGCGATCCATCTGCAGGTGTAGGTTGCCCTTTGCGTCCATCAGACCTGCGGGAGCATCTGTACCGCTAGGCGCGCACGCATGCGCGCGAGCACGGGGTCAGCGGGGCAGCGCTCCTACGCAGCAGCTACGACAGTGCCGAACAGCCGCGAGTGCACGGTGGCCAGCGCTGCCGACACATGACCCAGCGCCGCCTCGACTTCTGACTCCACTAGCCTTACCTCCCGGCCCGGGCGCTGTCGATCCTGTGCCCGCTCGAGGTACTTGCGGTCGACAACCCCTAGGTTATGCGTGATGGGGTGTCGCTTCGCAAATGCCGCACTCAGCGATTCCCACGGCACCTCCGGCAGCGCCCCAACACCAAGCAGTTCAGAAAGCACTTCCTGAGTGCGCGCTGTGTTCTGGAATGCATTGCCGTACCTTCTGAGCTGCGACTCCGCTTCCTCCGCGGAGGCGCCCGCAGCGACGAGATACCTCGTGGACATCGCCTTCATTGCAGCTTCGAAGATTGACACTACGTCTTCGATGCAGTTCTCGAGGTCCTTTGCTGCTACTCGCCGGCCAAGTACTTCGCGACGGCGCGCGATGTCGCCGAGCATCCGGCGCACCACATCCAACTCAGCGGCTGTGTGCGTCGGGAAGATGTCTGCACCACAGTCCGCGCACCACGTGGCCAGCCCGAAAACCGTCTGGTCCAGCGTGCAGTGCGGACAGATAACATCCCTGCGCACCTCATCCTCGAACGGCGGACGTACGTGCGGAAGCGGCGCCGACTTGAGCGTGACCTCCATCGTTACGAAACCCCCGCCCAACTTGCGCCGCCCCGATGGCCCGAGCTTGAAGCTGTCGCGAATCATCTGATCCACGCCCCTGTGCACTTCCCGCGTGACCAGGTCCTTCGCGTAGCGAAGCTGCTCCTGCGTGCTGAAACCGTCCGGCTCTGCTTCTCTGCGGCAGTAGGGGCAGAAGGCCACTGCCTGCTGACCGGTGATCCCGGTCCCTGGCTTCACCTTGAAGTAGCCCGGCGAACAGGCCTGGTTCGGGCACGTGCGTGCAAGTCTGCCGTCGGCGCCCCTCGGCAGGGTGATGTGCGCACGATGCTGATCGGCGCCGAGGCTGCGGATCGTGAGTGGCCCTTCGGGCCGCAGAAACCTGAAGCTCATCTCAACCGCCTTCACGCTGTTCCAGCCGGCGCCCAGGGCGCTCAAGACAACCCTTCAAGTTGCGCACATACCAAGGCTGTATGGACGTACAGTCTAACAGTACTGCTGGCTGTCTGCACCCATAAATCTCTCCTGCCCAAGGCCCTGATGGCCGTGGATGCAGCCGCCGACGACCCGGGCGTCCAAACGCTACCTATTGCAGAGCGCCTACGGTGCCATCCTGATCGAAGTGCGCGATGACGCGGCCTTCGTCAACGGGAAGCGCGTGCTGTCACTAGCCGAGATTCGGACATTGGACTTTGCAGTCGGAGCCCGGCCGGGTCGACGGGCTGGCCCGCCTACGAAGTCGGTCGCCTGCGGTCGTCCTGTCCGGCTGGGTTTCAGGCATTCGCACCCCGTCCTAGCCGCGCGCGCAGTGGGTTCAACGGGCTGCCCGCTCCGTTCGCGTTGCTCCCGTGTTGCCCGTTCCCCTGTCGGTGATCCCGCCGCTTCTCCGCGCAGCCTTGTCCTGGGCGTACCTGAAACCCCAAGACAAGGAGAACGACTATGGGACCGCAACTTCAAACCTATGCCGACAAACCGTACCCGTCCGTGGACGAGCCATCGGCAAGCCCAAGCAGCACCCTCATCCACGGTGACTGTCTCACCGTCCTGCCGCAGCTTCCGAAAGGCAGTGTCAACTTCGTCCTAACCGACCCACCGTATCTCGTCAACTATCGCTCGCGCGATGGACGCCGTGTTCGCAACGACGACCGCTCGGACTGGCTAGAGCCGAGCTTCGCACAGATTCACCGGGTTCTGCAGCCCGACGGCTTTGCGGTCAGCTTCTACGGATGGCCGCACGCCGACAAGTTCCTGCAGGCCTATCGGAGCGCGGGCTTCCGCGTCGTCGGTCACCTCATGTTTCCCAAGCGGTACACGTCGGCTTCCAAGTATCTGAGCTATCGCCATGAGTGCGCCTATCTCCTGGCGAAGGGGCAGCCGGAGTACCCCAAGTCCCCTATCCCCGATGTCATCCAATGGTCCTACACGGGCAACAAGCTTCACCCGACACAGAAGCCACTAGGGATCCTGACGCCGCTCATCGAGACGTTCTGTGCGCCTGGCGGGCTCGTTCTTGACCCCTTTGCAGGCTCCGGCTCAACACTCGTGGCGGCCAGAGACGCAGGGCGACGCTTCGTTGGCATCGAACTCGATGCCGACTACTACGCCACGGCGCAGCAGAGACTGTGCGCCGGCAAGCAGTGACGTGCCTACTCCGCCGGCACTGTGCCGGCGGGGCCCCAACCTTCTTAGGAGAACAAGACCATGTCCGACACAAGCACCAAGCGCTTTCACGTCACCATCATCGAGTGGCTCGCACGTCGCCATCATCGAAGCCGAGGATGCGCAAGCCGCCGAGGAGGCTGTCCTCGACCTCTGGAACGAGAACAACGAGGACCCCATCTTCCGCTTTCGTGATAGCGGCATCGACGGGGTCATAGTCGACCCCGCGTAGCGAATCAGCCGTTGCCGATGAAGCCGCGAAACTCCCCGTAGCGATGGGCCTCCGCCATCTTCAGCCACGCATAGAGCTCCATCGCGCGGCGGCGCTGCGCCGGATCGGCGATTGACGTGCTGGCAACGTCCAGGAAGTTGCTCTCCCACTGGTCGAGTACCTGGGCGGGCTGCGACTGCACCATCTGCGCGACGAGGTCCATCCCCGTCTGACGGTCATAGCTCAGAAGCTGCGCAACCTCTGCGTGCCTGGTGTAGGCCACGGCGAGGTCCCCCGCCACCTTCAACCCGTCCAGCAACGTATTCATCAGGCCCATGGCTTTCCCCTTCCGTTGCCCCTCAGCGCCCCATGTCCGGTTCAGGGTCGGGCCGCTCCGGCTCCGGCGGAGCCATCGGCGGACGCCCAGGGTTGGGCTCGGCAGGGCCGGGGGTGCCAGGTTCCGCTCGTGGGGCGCCTGGTACCGCTGGCTCTGCCGAGGGCTGCTCCACCGCCACGGAAATCTCCGGTGCGTTGTCGTTGCCGGTCACCACACGCCCGAACCAGCCTTCCTCGACGACCCGCTGGCGTATGTCCGTCACCGCATTGCCGATGCCGCCGAACACTTCATCCATCAGTCCCTTCTGGCTCATACCTGACTCCCGTCTTGACACCGCGCGGAAGGCGCAGCGAGCGCCCATGGTGGCCAACTTGCCTGCTCCAGGTGCGTTTGCATCTGCAAACGGCACGCGCAACGGGCCGGATGGTCCAGACTGCCCGCCACAGCCAAACGGGGGCAACGATGGTCTACTTTCCGCAGTGCATCACGGTCGACAACGGCGCGGCGGCTTACGGCAACCCCGACAATGTCGCCGTCGTCTTCGAGCACACCCTGGAGTACGCCGAATTCATCGGCCGCCAGCTTGCCGGTCGCTACAACGCGTACGCCTGCGCCGATCCCCTCGAAGCGAAGGCGCTGATCGAGGAACACCAGCCCATGTATGTCGTGCTGACCGCGGACGTGCCCGGGACCGATGCTGTGGCACTTGCTCGCTGGTGCCGCGGCCTGCTGCCCGAACTCGCCACCATCAACGTGACCACCCGCCAAGCCGCGCTCGACCAGATCGCCCTGAAGGACGCGGGCGTCACGCACATCCTTCCCTATCCGTGGGGTGCCCGCGAGCTCTACCTGCAGACTGTCACCGAGGAACGCGTGCGCTACGGCCCGCCCGCGTGGTGGTCCACGTCGCGCAGCAGGCGCAGGCCGATCCGCGCCAAAGCATGACGCCCGTTTTTCATCGCGCGCGACGCCACTCCCAGGGCGGAACCTGTTCGCGTTCCGCCAGAGACCACAGACCGCGCTTTGCCGCCCGTGCCTCCGCCTCGATAGGGATGAGCGACTGGTCTTTGAGGTGCTTGCGGTATAGCCACACCGCCCCTTCCCTGACCAGTTCGGCGTTCACGTCGGTGCCGTCCTGGTAGATGCGCGCCACCGTGCGCCCATAGCGGTCGATCACTACGGTGCGTGCCGTCACCTCCTTGCCGAAGCACAGGTCCGACAGGGCCTGCTTGGCCCTCTGCCCGTAGGGCTGCCCCTTCTCCGGCGCATCGATCTCAGCTAGCCGGATCGTGACGAGGCGCTTGTCTGCCGTAAGTAGCTCGAGCGTGTCGCCGTCCTTCACCGCGACCACTCTGCCCGCCATCCCAGTCTCGGCCGGTGCCGACGTGCAGCTGGCCAACAGGACTGCAAGTGCGACGAACAGCAGTTGGAGGAGGGCGGTCAAGCGGAATCGCGATGGCCGGGTCATAGGCGCCAGTCTCTCCGCCCGGAGCGATGACATAGCGCGCGCCCCGGCAGCATCGGTCGGCCCGGCGGTGAAATCGTGCGCGTGCCAGGCGGCTTTGATGTGTGGGTTCCGGACTGCTGGATACATGGGGCGGTGGCCTCGCACCTACCGGTCGGCGGCTTCAAGGTCAAGCGTTCGGTGAGGGCGCCCGGCGGGGGCCTTGGAGCGCGCCGCTTTGTCGTGCGCTAGCTCGCGATGTCGCTCCGCGGGACGGCTGATTGGAAGTGTCGCTTGCCAATGCAATTGCCACTGCGGGGACTTCACGTCTGCAAACTGATGTCTCATGACCTCGATGCCCGAGCCGACCAGGCTACACGGCACGAGGACCCAGAGTACCTAACCGTGGAGCTTTGTATGACGCGAATCGCCCTCGCACTGGCCCTGTTCATCGCGCACACCACCTCGCAGGCGCAGACCGTCGCCCGGGAAGACTGGCTGAAGCACATGGAGACGGCCGTGCCCACCAAGCTCTGCTCGCCGGACTTCTATTTCCGTCAGTGCTTCACCGTGGCAGCGCAGGAATGCGAAGCAGTGGCGTCCTCAGCGACACGTCTGTGCCTGCAGAAGCACGGCCCCGATATGCCACAGATGCTTGTCCAGCCCAAGGATGGCCGGCACTGGGGAGGCGTTGTCGGCGGGTGTGTCGGATCCGCCACCGAACTCGCCATGCTGAAGAAGCGCATCAGCAGCCCGAGGTGCAACGACCCGAAGGAGTGGCTGCAGTAGGCGCGAAGCGCCATGCTCTGCTAGCAACTTTCTCCCCTTTATGAAAGGGAGAAAGGAAGAAAGCGAGAAAGCGAAGTAGAGCGCCGCGCGCAGCGCTCTTGGTGTAGGGCGGGCGTCCCGACCAGCGCTGCGCGCACATCGGCCGGGTGCTAGGCGCCACGCGCCCCGAGCCCAAGGTCTCGGCCCAAAAGGGTTCCGCCCCCTGACGCAAAAGCCAACGAAGTGCGCCGCCGGCGCCTGCCCGCGGCGTGACCCGCAATGCGGCTTCGCCGCCTGAGCCAGCACTTCATGAGCTAAGGGGCGCTGCCCCTGGCGCGGCGCAAGGGGTGAAGCTTTGCCGCAGGCGCGGTATCCCCCACCTTCCTCCGCTTCGCTCCGTGCAGCCCGGGTGATTCCCCTCCGCGCCTGCGCCCCTTGCTCCTTGCCTCCCCGGTCTCGGCGACGGCCAGAGGCCCAGCACAGCGCAGTGCTGAGGCCTCAACGGCCGATTTCGTCAACGCAAGGAGCCAAGACTATGAGCAAGACCACGACCCACGACACGGCCCGCGCCGATGTCTACACGCGCGTAACCGACCGCATCCTCGAAGACCTCGCCAAAGGCGTGCGCCCGTGGCTGAAGCCGTGGACCTCCACCAACACCGAAGGCCGCATCACCCCACCCCTGAGGCACAACGGCACACCCTACAAGGGCATGAATGTCCTTCTGCTCTGGGGCGAAGCCCTTGCCAAGGGCTACGCCTCGCCTATCTGGATGACCTACCGGCAAGCGACCGAACTCGGCGCCCAAGTGCGCAAGGGCGAGCACGGCTCGCTCGTCGTCTTCGCCGACCGCTTCACCAAGACCGAACGCAACGACAAGGGCGACGAGGTCGAACGCTCCATTCCCTTCATGAAGGGCTATACCGTGTTCAACACCGAACAGGTGGACGGCCTGCCCGCCCACTACTACGCCAAGCCCGAACCCAAGGGCGACCCCCTGCCCCTCATCGAAGCCGCCGAGGACTTCTTCGCCCGCACCAGCGCACGCTTCCAGCATGGCGGGAACCGCGCCTTCTACGCCCCTGCCCGCGACTGCATCCAGCTCCCGGCTGCCGACGCCTTCCGCGACGCCGAAAGCTACGCCGCCACCAAGGCGCACGAGCTCATCCACTGGACCGGTCACGAGACCCGCTGCGCCCGCGAATTCGGCAAGCGCTTCGGGGACTCCGCCTATGCCCGCGAAGAGCTGGTCGCCGAACTCGGCGCCGCTTTCCTCTGCGCGTCACTCGGCATCACGCCGGAGCCCCGCGAAGACCATGCAAGCTACCTCGAGCACTGGCTGGCCGTGCTCAAGGCCGACAAGCGCGCGATCTTCTCCGCCGCCGCGCACGCCCAACGCGCTGCCGACTACCTGCACGGCCTGCAGGAGCCACAGGCGCTGGCAGCCTGAATGGTGCCTCGGCGAGAGCGCCCCCTTCGCAGGGGGCGCATTGTCTTGCTCGCTACGGGGGAGGAGGGAACACTTCGCGCCCCTGCCCGCCTGGCGGCCGGCACCCGCGCCCCCCGCCCCGCCCGGTGCTTTCTCCCTTTCTTGCGTTCTTCCTCGGTGACTTTCTCTCTTTCTTGAAAGGGAGATTGGGAGACTGTGACGTTTGCGCCGATAGGAGCAGCCACTGAGCCACCCGTCCGGGCCACGATCGGCGCATGCACTTCTCTCCCTGGGGCGAGCCCCGCCCCTGCTGGCACTGCCGCTGGTTCGCTGGCTTCTGGAGTGAAGGCACTTCGGCCCTCTGCACCCACCCCGGCTGCTGCCGCTGCCGCTCAATGCCGCAGCATGGTTGCTCCTGCTGGGAGCGAGAGCCAGGCAGCGACGATGAGCCCGGCCCGCCGCTACGATGGTGCGATGGCCGACCCCACAGCGCGCGCGATCGTCAGCCGATGCCTGAGTCTGCGGCTGTCACACCCGCGTGCCCCCGCCATCGACACGCTTGACCTTGTGATGCTTGGTCACCACGGGCAGCGCCTCGATTTCGGCGCGGACGCTATTCCGCCAGCTACCTTTGCGCTCGTGGTCGCCGAAGCGCTGGACCGCGGCATGATCGTGCAGGACTGGCGGGCGCTAACCGGCCCCCAGGCCGACCCGGCGATACGCGCAGGCCTACAGCAACTCTGGCGTGACGAGGTCTGGCCGAAGTTTGTTAGCCGCTACCAGTTGTCCTGACTGGCGCTCCGTCCACGGAGCGTCAGGACTGAGTTGCGGCCCTGACCGGCGAACCTCTCCGACCCGCCCCCTGCAGATTTCGCTTTCATGAAAGGGAGAAATGTGCCATTCATGAATTCATGAAGACGATCGTCATTGCAAACCAGAAGGGTGGCTCGGGCAAGTCGACGCTCACGGTCCACCTGGCCGCTGCTGCTGAACAGGCCGGAGACGGCCCTGCCCTTCTCTCCGATACGGATCCACAAGGGACAGCCGGCGACTGGTTCAACCAGCGCAAGCGTACTGGCCTTGACACGCCGCGCTATGCGCCGCTCGACCTGGCGGACCTGCACGGCAGGCTCATGGCTCTACGCGATGCCGGCGCACGCTACCTCTTCATTGACACAGCACCCTCCATTGGCAGCGTCAACGCCGAGCTTTTCGCCAAGGCCGATCTCATTCTTGTGCCACTCAACCCGACACCGGCCGACCTGCGCGCGCTGGTCAAAGGCCTCCCGCTGATCAAGCAGTCAGGTCGCCCGTTCAGCTTTGCCCTGGCACGCGTACGTGCGAACCTGCGCAACAACGAGGCGGCGGCCATGGCGCTTGAGGCTCTCGGCCTCGTACTGCCTGCCCGCATGCACGAACGCGTGATCTATGCCGAGACCTTTGCCCACGGCAAGACTGCGCTAGAGATTGAACCGGGCGGCATCGCCGCGACCGAGGTCAGCGCGCTATGGCGCGCGGTCCGCGCCCGCGTTAAGGAAAGCGAGAAGGGGAGAAAGAGAGAAAGTGAGAAGGGGAGCATTCAAGAAAGGGAGACTGCCTGATGAGCAAGCGACCACCTCTCGACCTGATGGCCCTGACCAGCGAACAGGCGGCACCGATGCCGGAGGCGGTCCAGCGCGCCGCGGGTACGACGGCTACAGCACGTGCTGTGCCGACCAAGACGGCCAACCTTGAGGCGCTCGCCTTCAAGGTGCCACCGGCGTTCCGCAAACGCTTCCGTCAGCGCGCTGTCGCCGCTGACATCAAGCAGAACGAACTTCTCTTCGAGGCGCTTGATGCCTGGGAGAAGGCGAGGGGGCTTTAAGGAACCCGCCCGCCCCCGGCCAGGTATTCGGCCCGGGCTTGCCTGAAGCCTACCCACACGCCGTGCCGGTCGAAGCCCCGGTTCGCCAACTCCTGCCGCGCAAGCAGGTTGAGGTCGACCTGCCCGTTAGCAGCGGCCACAAGGACGCTCGCGGGTACCTTGTGCACGAAGTCCATCTGGTCCGGTGTAAGCGGACCCAGCGTGTATCCAACCCCCGCCGACATGAGTCTAGCCTGCCTCCTGCAGACCCACCAAGGGGCCGCATGAGTGGCTAATGTAGCTCACCGGCGGCCGCCGGCCGCGCACCGACCGGGCTAGCCCTGCGACAGTGGCCTGACCTGCAGACGCCGTGCCCTTGGCGACGAGCGGTCCCGGAAGTAGCCGTCCCCCTTGCCGCGCAGGGCAGTAAGGGCTTCCGGCTCCATCTGCACATTCGGGGCGTTCTTGCGCGCTTCGCGGATATCCATTGGCTTCATTACCAGCCAAGTGGCAGCATTTGCCGTGACCTCGGAGCCGAAGTGATCGGACATCTGCGATGCCAGGATCATCCCAAGGCCAAACTTTCGTGCCTCGGTAAAGAGCAGGTTCAGTACACGATCAGGCGAGTCCGGGTCACCGCCCCCCGTGCTCAGGATCTTCGCCTCGTCGATCGCAACAAACAGTCGGAACCGCTCATGGTCGCTCTGTGGCTGAACCGGAATCGGACCCTTGAGCCTCAGGACCCGGAAGATCTTGCGCAGCAATGTCTCAGCCGTGATGTAGCGCACCTCGTCGCTTAGACGACTCAGGTCGAGTCGCATCGGCTTCGAAAGGATGTCCTCCACCGACACATGCTTGGTCCGCTGGAAGATCGGGTGCTCGAATATCTCCTGAATCGCCGCGATGCAGCCCTCGATCGAGTTCCGCTGACTCTTGCGCGCATCGTCTTCCGCCCACGCACTAAGGATGCTCACTACGTCGCTGAACGTCGGCGGCGCAAGCTTCCACGTCGCAGGGTCGGCGTCGTTGAAGCCGGCGTTCACGTAGGCTTCCTCGATGGCGTCGCGCAGAATCGAACCCTGCCGGTGCCCGAGCGCCGGCACCGCGTTGCGGATCATGTCCCGGATCACCTTCCGCTGATCGTAGAGCCCGGTCTCCTCTGCACTATGAGAGTCCAACTCCATCGGGTTGAGCCCGATCGTGCTCGATGTACCCGACGAGAGAAGGATCGACTCAAGCCCGGGAAACTTCACGTCCCCGTGGAAGTCGAGGACCAGTACCGGCGTCCCGAACTGCGAGATGCCATTGCCCAGTACCTTGAGGGTCTCGGTCTTGCCGGAGCCGGACGCACCGAGGATGAGGAAGAAGCCGTTGCTCTGCTTCCCGGGAGACCACACAAGGTCTTGCTTCGAGTTGACTTCCTGGCCCAGCGGCACATCGAGGGACCCGGAAGCGTGCGGCCTGGCGCTCGTCACGTCACGCTCAGGCGGCTCCTCCATCCTGAATGCGGTCGGAGAGCCGGCTGGTCCGCCCGATGGCCGTGGCCGCACAGGCGTGCCGGCGTCATCGTCAGCGGGCGACTCGTCCTCCGGGCCGGAATCGTCTTGCCCGGGGACCGCGGCAGGATGCGTCTGCCCGTCCCGGTTGACCAGGAGGTCAAGGGCAAGCCTTGGCTCAAGCGCCGCCCCTTGCGGAGCCCCAGGGGCACCCGCCGGCAGGCCCAAGGCCTCACCAACGTCCTCGGGCTTCGTTGGAGACAGCATGAGCCCCACATCCCCTGCAGAGAGCGTGTTGATCTCCAGCGGGATGCCCGACATCGTCTTGACCACCACGGTCTCGGTGCTGGCCACGCTCGCAAGTCGTACATGGATCAAGCGGCCGCTTAGCTTTACGGGGATCGACCCGTTGAACAGGTCCTGGAGCAGCGCATGCCAGCGCTCGATGTATGCCGGATTCAGATCACGCATGAGCGCGGTGTACAGATGCTCCCGCAAGACCTCCCGACGTGGCTTGGCCAACGGCGAATCCTGGCCGCCGAAGACTTCGGCGAGGGCATGCAGCGTCGCGAGAATCTGGTCCACCGCATGTCCCGACGCAACGCCGCCACTGACCGTGTAGGGGATCCCCTCGTCGTGCGTCTTCACCTCGATGACATCAATCCTGAGTTCCCCACCGTCCTCGCGAATGCCGATGAGGTCCGCCCTCTCGCCGGACGGGGCACCAGCAGACAGCCAGCGCGTCGCGTTTTGCGTATCCAGGCTGACTGAAAGCCCGCTCGGCTCCATGCGCCGGTACCACCTCATTGCTATGAGCTTCCCCAGCGCGCCCTTCACGTGCTTGCTCTTGTCGCCGCCGACCAGGCCAAGGATCCCATTGGGCTCCATGGCCACCAGGTCGCGGATGAGGTCCTCCAGCGTCGCGTCTTCGGCAACGAAGTGCGTCCGCCTCAACTGCCGGTCAAGTTTCCGGACGAACGGACTCAGGTCTCGCCCAAACGTTGTCAGTTGCCTGCCACGCTCAATGCGACGGTCAATGACTTCCGAGTCGTTCAGCCGCGGAATGAGCACCCGGTGCGGGTCGGCGATGACCGTCCAGGTGCTCGCTGCCGCCAATTGATCGAGCCAGGTTCGCACCTGGGTGACCTGCGGCTGATGCGTCGCAGTACTCTGCTTCAGTTCTCGGTGGACCAGCTTGGCGGTCGAGAAGTAGGTTGCAAACACCTGCTCCTCGGCGATAGGAACGATGACTATCTGCTTCTTCAGTTTGTTGTAGCGGTACTCGCAACTGGGCATCCATGGGCTCATGTCGTGCAAACCCGCCCGGGCCACGAGCATTGTCCGTACCTCGAAGGGATCGAACACCACCGTCAAGTGGGAGGGGACTGCCTTCACCTCCTGAAGCAGATCCTCCCAGCCGGTCAACTCGGATCGAACCGAAACGCTCACCAAGCCAACGTCTTGCCCCGCTTTCAAGCGGTCCTTGATCTGATCGTCAAGCTCTTCGAGTTCGCTACTCCACCCACGTGTGTCTGCCAGCGTGTAGCGGAAGCGGAAGTGCACGCCCCAGAACGTGTCCTCGGTAGCTCGGTTGTCGAGGTCCAGTTCGTTGAGCACTTCCTCTAGCAGCTTGCTGGGCCGTGGCGCATTGACGAAGAGAATCTGTAGACCGGGCCGCACGTAGGGGCGAAGTTGAGCGATGAGTGAAGACAGATGCGCGACCGTGCGCATACCGTCCGGCTCAAGTACCCCGCGCGGCGATTCTTTGAAGAGAGGCAGATGATCGATTGCACCAGCCTGTCCCAGGAGTGCCGGAGTCGCCGTTACGCCAGCGATGCGCGGCAGGACCAGCACGTTGAGCAACTGCAGGTCTTCCGCTGACGCGGCGATAAGCGTACCCTGCTCCGACTTGCTCAACTTCCCGCCCAGGACCTGAAGGTCCTTGACGATTGCCAGACTGCGCCACAGATTGAGAGGGTGTATGGGCGAAAGTAGGACTTCAGTGACATCGCCTTCGCGGCGGTACACATAGAGTTCGATGGAGAGAAGCCAGTGGACGATCGTCTCTGCCTCTTCTCCGGCATCGGCGTACATCTGGGTGTAGGCCGCCTCAATCTGCTTGAGGAGTTGGTCGTAGCCAAGCAGGAATCTCTCGGCGGCCGCCAGCACTTCGCCCCGACCGGCCAGCACTGTTACCGGGGACGTGGTGAGCTCACCAAGGTGCGTGAGCAACTCACGACGGGCTGCGGCGAGCGAGTCGGCTAGGTCGAGCGCGGTACTCGGTGCGAGCTGCGCATCGACAAACTGCTGCAACAACGAGCGAAAGGACTCAAACTCAAACGGTTGCCATGCCTTGAAGGCGGACACCTCGGTTAGCGCCTCGAGGCGATCCGACTCAATGTCAATGACACCGCCCCACTCACTCTCGGTCGACCGAGACTTGGCAAGCGCAATAACCGGCGCCTTGACATCGACAACCGGAACCGCGTCACCGGACGTACTGTCACTGCCCCCGGTGACCAGGGGCTCGGCGTCACCGGACAACTGCTCGTCTTCTGCCTGGTCCGCCAACTGGTGCACGGACTCAGCAAGATCCTTCAGGCGCTCATGCTCGCCTTCAAGCAGTAGTTCAGCCACGAGCGACTCGACGGCCACTTTCCCGGGGCCTCGCGAACCACCGTTGCCGCCCCCGTCACCGTTGCTCCGGCTGACCTTCCCCCGCCACAGCGTCTGTACGTCGGTCAACTGGATGCCGGCAAGTTCGTCGGTGCTGCGCTGATTGATTCGCCCGAGGCGCTTGCGGATCGCGTTGAACCTGGTCTTCTCAGGACCGGTCAGGCTTCTGCAGAAGTTCGCCATGCGGTCCAGGTCTTCGGGGGCCGCGTTGCACACTTGCGCGAGCACGGTGGCATTGAGTTTTAGGCGCTTGATGATCCGGGCTTCGGTGCTCTCCTCCGCAAGGTGATCGTCCGGGAACAAGCCCAGCGCATACAACGCGGCCGAGGCCTTTACCGACCGTTGGGCGGAATTGAACTGGTCGAGGGTCTCGGCGAACGTGACGATGGACCTGAGGGATAGGCCAGGACCACGAGGTGAGCTGAGCGCGTCCCACAACGTCCGCAGCCATGCCACCTCCGCCTTGTCCCGCGCCTGATCGCACATCCTCTTGATGAGATGTTGCTCCGACAGCAGGGTGAATTCCTTCAGCGACCCCTGCTTGTTCAGCGACCCGTTGGCAATCACGAAGATCGTCTTGAGGCGCTTGTTGCGCCACTGGACCGCTACCTCTTCCTCGGAGGTGATGAACTCCCTGTGCTTTGGGTGCTCATCGACGAAGTCACCAATGGCCGCCGAGTCGCCTACCAGCGCGATTCGCACCCGGCCCTTCGCCTTCGTGAACAGTCCAGGCACTTGCTGCATGAAGAAGCTGCGGTCAAAGGCTCCGATGTCCTGTGCGACGACACCGTACTCACTGCGCAGGTACGCGGCCTCCACCTCCGCCAGGACCAGCTCGGCGGTCCTGCGCTGTATGAGGCCATTGAGATCGCTAGGCATGCGCCGTCTCCAGGAGACCGACCACCGCCACGGTGTCCGCCAATCTCTTCGCCAAACCCAGTGACTCAAGACGATCGAGGAAGCGCTCGCTGTTGTCACGCAGGGCGCGGGCGGGAACGTTCGCGCCGCCACCCGAAAGCAGATCGGCGTCACTCGGCCGGCCGCCAACCACGATGGACCACCGATCAGCCAGATACTCCAGGAAGTCGCGGTACTCGACGGGCGGCGCCCCAACGTCGATCGTCGACATTACGAGGACTTCCAACGTTCGGTCTGACGGGTTCAGGCGCTTGTTCGGGTTCTTCTGGACAGGGTACAGAAAGCCGCTGCGGATGCCGAGCATGCGCAGGTAGCCGTCGAGGCCCCTGCGCTGATTGCCTTCAACTTCCCGCAGGAGCTCGTCGCAGACTTCGCGACGAACGCCTTCGTCATCATCCTCGTCGGTAATCGACTCTTTGATACGCCGCGCGATCCTCTGCCGGCCGTCGATCGGCGCTTGCCCATGTGACTCAAGGAGCGCGTTGACTGCGGCGAGGGGGTCCCGGTGCCAATCGGGAAGGGCCCTCTCCAGCAAATCATTGATAACGAGGCCGAGATACTCCGATGCATCCTTGATCAGTTGCGCGACGCAGCGGGTGCTGGCCTGCGCGACTGGCGAGAAGTGCTCGCCCGATGCGTCAAGCAACAGAAAGCGGCGCTCCAGGCCGCCCCGCTCCCGCGGTCGGGTGGCGGCGTGCATGAAGACTGAGAGGCCTGCCAGTAGCACGATCCGCTGCAGCGTGGCGATGGGGTTCGGGTTCAGCTTTCGCTCGTAGGCAGCCAGTAAGGTCGCGGCGAGCCTCAGATCCTTCTCCACAGGCGAATAGCCCGTGGCTAGGTCTTCAGATGCCGTCCCTGATGCGACCTTGCGTTCCCTCGTCGAGTCAACCAGCGGCGCTAGCAATGCCGAGAGATCATCCATCTTGGCTGCGTCTTTGTTCGGGTCCGTCAGCTCGGCCAGCAAATTGAGGATGTCCAGCCGATCGCTGCCCCGTTCGCCCCAGAGGCGATGAACAAACCCGCCGGCTCCGTCGTCGGACGGATCACCCGTGACCGTCAGAGCGGTCGGCGATGAAAAGGACGACATATCGGGCGAGGTGCCAAAGGCAGCACCATCGGCGCCCAGCAGCGTCCTGATGAGCGGCAGCACCTTCGTCAGCAATGCTGATGTCCGAATGTCGTTGACCTGCCCGAGCGCTCCCCATCGCTCCTTCTGCGCGGCAATCATTGTCTGAGTTGCCGTAACGCGCTCCTCCGTCGTGTGCTTCCTGTGCGTGGCGATGAAGAGCTGTTGCAGGACCGTCATCCGCCCAACACACTGGTGCTCTACCCGCATCAGGGCGTTGGCGATGTGTACGGGCTTGATCTTCGCCTCCATGGTGCGGTAGCCATGCCGACGCAGAAGTTCGTCGCTGAGTGCCTTCCGAAGTGCCTGGCTCATGGATCGCTCAGTTCGCGGAGTCGTACCTGCGATTCACGAGATCGACCACGACGGCAGCACGCAGTTCGCTGTGGGGATCGAGGACTTCGATCGTTCGCACATCCGGACTACGGTCGCCGTACTGCGAAAGCGCATCGTTGAACTGAACGAGACGCCGGTTCGTCGGTGTCTGGCCGTCTGAGAATGAACCCTGCAGCAGTCCATCAATGAGCTCCGGATCGACAACGAGCCGGGCATATCGCGGGTCGTCCGCCGATGCCAGCAGCAAGTGAGTCACGGGCTGACGCCCAAAGGCCCGCCGCAGCACGGAAGACAACTGTGGCCGGTACAGCCGCAGCCTCATGCGGTTGACGATGAGGCCGGAGACCATGGCGTGCGTGCGGCCGCGAGGCTGATAGGTCAACTTCGTCCACAGTCGCAGCGCGTCGTCGCGGGGTTCGGCGGACCGATTCCACCACGCATTGATCTGCTTGATCAGGTCCCCCAGGCGAATCGCCATCGGCTTCTGCGTGTCCTGAAGGCGCGCGAAACGTGCGTTTGCCTCCGAGAAGTCCAACAGGTGGCCTTCCGCGTGTTCGAAGTACCAGCGACGCTTTAACTGGGCAAACTCGTCGCTGACCTCGCGGTTCTCCTGCTCCGAGATCTCATCGAGATTGCGCTGCTCGATCGGCATCACAGCGTGGCCGGTGAACTTTTCCGGTGTGATGCGGCCCCGCCACAGGTCCTCATCGATCCTGGCGTGCGTCTGCTTGACCGGGTCAAGGCCGGCATCAAGGAGTTCGAAGACCGCCCCCTCGCCCTCGAACGCATTCCAGTAGTAGCGCACTTCTTCGCTGGTGCCGGCCTGACGCAACTCCTCACACGACTTGCCGGCGAACAGGCAGTACGACACGAAGGCAAGCGCTTCCCGGAACGTCACCTTGCGCCCGCGGCGCCCGGCGCTGGTCAGGATCTGAACCATTCGGGTGCGTGGGGTCTCTTCACGCAGCATCCGTCGGTTGTAGGTCACTGCGCAGTCGCGATTGGCAGGACACGAGGCACATGACTCGTACCAGGTGTCCTCGGTCAGCTTGGCGAGCATTGCGCCGACGAGCTGATCGGAGAGCACCTGCCGGTGACTCAGGTCGATGACGAACGTCTCGCCCGCGCTGGGCTTAAAGCTGTCGCCTTCCTCGTCGAAGTCCTGCTCCAGGGGTTGATAGGAAACCAGCTTGAGCAGTTGCTCACGTATTGACTCCAGCCACGGATGCGTAGACCGGTACTGTCGTACCAGGTCCACGAGCGGACCTTCATTAATGGCGATGCAGAAGGGGCGTTGTGACTCTCGAGCGGCTTGCCAACGCGCGAGAATTGCTTCGTATGACAGTTCGCTGGCGTCGGTAACAACATCTGCGTCCTTGAGTTCCTTCTCCATCAGGCGGATCGCGTGGGTCTTGCCGTCGCCGGCATTGCCGGTGATGACGATTGACCCACCCGCACGGACGACCTTGCGAACAACCTCTTCGAGGTTTGTCTTGATGTTGAGCTCGCGCAGGCGGCTGACAAGCACGTGGTCCGCGAACGCAGCTTCGTTTCGGTAGAGAAGCCTGACAAACCGGATACGGTCGTCTTCACGCACATCGTCAGACATCGTTGCGGTGCCTCCCATCACACTGAAAGGTAGCGGGCGTTCCGTAGTGTCATGGTCCGGGCGCGTGGGGATCAGGCGGCTCACGCGCTCCGCCAACGGGGTCGATCCAGCGACCGCATGGAGAGCGGGCAGGTGGCCAAGGCGTGCGGTGAGCCATCTGCCGATCCAATAGTCAGCGATCTCCTGCTCCGCGCCCAGCCGGTCCATGGGCAGCCGATACTCTGGCTGAGCGTCGATGCCCAGCAGCACGCGGCTTGCATTCCGTGCGAGATGGACACCGTAGACGATGCGAGGGCTGCCATGCTGAAGCAGGTTCGACTGGTTCAGTCCAAGCGCGGCAAAGCCTTCGCGCAGTTGCCGCAACTTCGGACTTTGGCCCTCACCGAAGAGAAAGTTGACATTGCGGTAGCCGCTCACCAGTTCAGCGATAGCCGCAAGGCCACTCTCGGTCTCCGCCGAGAGGTTCGGTGAACCAAACCCAATCGTCCGCCCAAGTTGGTTGTACCGGACCTCGTCAACGAGGCCCTGTACGGATCCGCGGGGCAATTTCACACGGTTGTACTGGGAAGAGTGATCCGTGTAGAGACTGGTCGTCCCCAGGAATACCAGACTAGGTTCCTTGACGATCGGCCTACCGGCCATCTTGCTGGCAATGATGCTTACCGTCCCCGCGTACCGCTCGCGATAGTCGTGAACGACGCGGGGACTCAGCATCATCAGGCAAACAAGCTTTCCTCCCAGCAGATGGTTGTACGGGGCCACGGCCCCGCAGACGGTGATCTCCATCATGCTGGTTGCCGAGTAGCGCTTCTTCAGTTGCTTGATGACTGTTCCAAGCGCCCAGATCCCGTCGTCCGTGCGCGCCAGTCCCTCGAGGCCAAGGTCGCGTCCCGCGGCGATGATCCGGTACGCCCTGAGGATCTCGCGCAAGGCTCTGGCACGCTTGCCACGGAAGAGGGGAGTTAGCGCTGCTGCGAGCAGTTCCTGTTCGGTCAGCCGCTCTTCCTTGCGAGGGACGTAGTTCTCATCATCGCTGCGCAGCGCGTCCTCCCGATTCCTCGATTCGTCCTGCTCAATGACGACAAGCCGACTGAGGGTGTCGTCGTGCGCATCAGCCTCGATGTCGTGCGTGAGGGGCAGATCGTCGCTGTAGACCTGTTCGTAGTCTTCCCGCAGGCGTGCAAGGAAGGCCGCGAGGACTTCTTCGTTGCCGACCAGTCCCTCTCGATGGACCTTGAGCAGACCCTCCATCGTCCAGCCCAGCGTCTCGTCCCTCGGGGTCAACTGCATGACCGTGTTGCCAAGCGCCGAGATGCCAACCACGGGATGGTTCGGCTGTGCCGCATCACGCACGAGGTAGAACAGGTTGCGTCCCGGCGAGCTGCGGTACCGCGTGCTCCAGCTATGGCGGAAATACCGCCAGATGTCGATCAGGCGAATGTTCGTGAACTCGTCCCGCTCTTCCGAGACGAGCTGAAGGTAAGGGCGGCATACCTGCGCAAGCGCTGCGGCGCGCTGCTCTTCCGGGACGGCTGCCGCATGGGTCAGTTGCTCGTGCAGGCGCCGGCCGTCCGCGATCAGGTCGGTGACGGGCTTGCACGAGGAGTACCGGGTCGGGCGCTCCAACCCGTAGATGAAGCGCTTGTTCGAGTCCTCAGCAAGTTGGTTGTCTCGGCCGTAGAGGAGTTGCTGCCGAATCTGCTCTTTGCGCTCCTGCGGCCGCGCAGACGACTGGGGACGCAGATGGATGTGCGAACCCGTGACACGGATTTGCCATCCGATCCGAATCAGGTCCCTCAACAGGAGCGCCGCAACGTAGGCACGCAACCCGGGCGAGGTCTCAAGGTCATGCTTGCCAGCGAACTCGGCCAGGCGATGCACGGCTTCCTCGGCCGGCAACTTGACCAGGGTACGCAACCGTGTGTAGGCCGTGCCGCCGTCTCCGATCTCCGGCCGGAACAGGCGCCAGTCCTCATCCGGCACGCTCTGTGCGGCGGTCTCGCAGTCAGGAGGTGCGTCGAGGATCACATGCATTCGGGTAGGCGTTCGGCGCCGCAGTATGCCCACAAGACAGTGCCTCGCCGGCACCCTCTGCTCGACCAGCCAGCGCCCGCAAGACGACGCGAACCCCGATTCGCGCTGGCGTCCGCACGCGCGAGGGCAGTACGCGGGGACGCTGCCCGGCCGCCTACACCCGTGCCTACACGCCGAAAACGCAAAGGGCCTGGCAACAACCGCCAGGCCCTTGGTTTACCTATGGTGGGCCCTGTAGGATTCGAACCTACGACCAACGGATTAAGAGTCCGCTGCTCTACCAACTGAGCTAAGAGCCCCGGGACCGCGCCGCTGGCCGATGCCGACGGATCGATCGGTGTCCGGACTGTCAATCCGGTGGTGGGTCGTGCAGGATTCGAACCTGCGACCAACGGATTAAAAGTCCGCTGCTCTACCGACTGAGCTAACGACCCGTCCGTAGAGCCGCGCAGTATAGCCGCTCGCCTCAGCGCCTCAGCGCTGGGGCGGACCCGAGGGGCGCGAGAAGTTGCGCCACCACCGCTGCCGCCGCCGCCATGCCGAAGGTGGCGGTGACCATCACGCTCGAGCCGTAGCCGGCGCAGTTGAGGCTGCCGTCGCCAATGCCTGCGGCCGGCACGGCGAGGTCGGCGGCGCAGGCGGCGAGGTCTTCCCCGGGACTCTCGCCGTGGCCGGCGGCGCGCTGCGGCGCCGCCACGGCTTCGCGCGAGTACACGCAGGTCAGGCCGCTTCGCGCCGCGCCAGCGCCACGGCCCCCGCCGGGCCCCGCGTGCTTCGGCATCACGCCTTCGCGCCGCAGCCGTTGGCGCAGCGCCGCCAGCAGCGGGTCGTGTGTCGCCTCGGCCAAGTCGGCCACCTCCACCGCCTCGGGCCTTCGCTTGCCACCGGCCGCGCCGACGAAGACGCCGGGCACGCCGGCCGCCAGGCTCCAGCGCGCCAGCACCTCCTTCGCGCGCACCTGGTCGCACGCATCGACCACGCCGTCCACCGCCACCGGCAACAGCGCCGGCCAGTTGTCGGCCGCCACGAACTCCTCCACCTCGTGCACCTTGCAGCCGGGGTGGACGAGCGCGATGCGCTCGGCCAGCGCGCGCACCTTGGCCTGCCCGAGCGTGGGTGTGAGTGCCTGCACCTGGCGGTTGACGTTGCCTTCGGAGACATGGTCGAGGTCGACGAGCACGAGCTCGGCCACGCCCGAGCGCGCCAGCGCCTCGGCCGCCCACGAGCCGACACCCCCGACGCCGACGACCGCGAAGCGCGCCGCGCGCAGCCGCGCATAACCCGCGGCGCCGTACAGCCGCGCCAGGCCGCCGAAGCGGCGCTCGAGGTCGGCATCGGCGTCAGCATGCACGCCGGCACCGGCACGGGTGTCCGCATCGGCGGCCGTGCGCAGCGCAGCAGCCAGTGCGGCGGCTCGCGGCGGGTCCCCGCTCACGCCTGCCGCTCCAGCCGCCACATCTGGTAGCGCAGCGCCGCCACGGCGCCCGCGACGATGCCACCGAGAGCCAGGAAGCTGCCGAGCGCCAGCGTCGAGATGCCGGTCAGCCCCTGCCCCACCGTGCAGCCGAGCGCGGTGACTCCGCCCACGCCCATCAGCACCGCGCCGAAGAGGTGGTTGGCGGTGTCCTCGGTGCTGGCGAAGCCTTCCCAGCGGAAGCTCTTCTGCGCCAGCGCCACGGCGGCCGAGCCGAGCACCACGCCGAGGGTGCTGACGATGCCGAAGGTGAGCACCCGCGTCGTGTCGCTGAAGAGGATCAGCCAGTCCACGCTGTAGGCGATCGGCGCGACGAAGGTGAGCGACTCCAGGCGCCCGCCCTGCGTGCCGACGAAGGTCTCCTCGAGGGTGAGCGGATGCTCGACGACATGCGCCCACTGGCCCGTGACCCACCAGCCGCCGATGACGGCCGCGCCGATGCCCAGGCCGCCGAGCCAGGTCTCGGGCCGCCGCCCGTCAGGGCGCCGCGCCACGAAGGCGCCGATGGCCAGCGCGAACGCCGCGCCGAGCCACGGTGCGAGCGCACGCGCCGATGTGCCGCCGGCGGCACCGAGCAACGAAGGCAGGTCCTGCCCGGCGGGCAGCGGCACGACGACCCGGTCGACGGTGCCCACGCGCGCCACCGCGACGATGCCTCGCAGCGTGGCATAGGCTGCGACACCGAGCACCACGAACACGACCAGCGCCTTCAGGCTGCCGCCGCCGATGCGCACCAGCGTCTTGCTGCCGCACCCCGAGGCGAGCACCATGCCGAAGCCGAACACCAGCCCGCCCAGCAGGTTCGAAAGCGGCAGCCAGTCGGGCGACACGTAGATGCTGTGCCGTGCCTGCACCAGGCCCAGGCCGACGAGCGCGTTGAAGCCGAGCATGCCGGTGGCGATGGCCACCAGCCACATGTTCATGCGCGACCAGTCGCCCATGTTCACGATGTCGGCCACCGCGCCCATGGTGCAGAAGTGGGTGCGCTGCGCCACGGCGCCGAACAGCGCGCCGAGCGCCAGGCCCGCCCACAGCACGCGGTGCACCAGGGCGGGCAGGTCGGCTTCGCTCACGTCGCAGGCCGCACCGGGCGGCGCAGGCGCACGGCGGACTTCAGCGCGCCGGCAGCGAGGCCAGCCGGTCGCGCCCGGCTTGTGCCGCTTCCGTCGTCGGGTAGGTCTTGATCAGCTCCTGCAGCGTCGTGCGTGCGCCGCGCACGTCCTTCGTCTCGGCCTGGCTGTTGGCCAGCGCCAGAAGGGCCTCGGGCGCCCGCGGGTGGTCGGGGGCGCCGTTGACGAAGTTGCGGAAGGCGTCGATGGCGGCCTTGTAGTCGCGCTTGCCGTACAGCGCGTTGCCGAGCCAGAAGCGGGCCTGGTTCGTGTACGGGCTGCCGGCGTAGCGGCGCTGGAAGTTGACGAGTGCCGTGGCCGCGCGGTCGAACTCGCCGGTGCGCATCACGGCCATCGCGTCGTCGAAGGAGCGGCGCTCCTCGGGGTCGACGCTGAACTCGCGGCCGTCGATCGTCACCTTCACCGGCTCCAGCCTGCGCAGGCGGTCGTCCAGCGTCTGGCCGATGTCGCGGCTGCGGCGCTGCAGCTCGGCCACGTCGCGCTGCAGCGTCTCGTCGCTGCCGCGCAGCTTGGCCAGCTCGGCGCGCATCGCCTCGAGCTGGTTGTTCATGTCCAGCAGGCTGCGGCGCAGGGCGCCGATCTGCTCGACGAGCTGCGTGTTCAGCGACGTCAGCCGCGTCATCACTTCGGTGTCGCGCGCCTTCGCGGCCTCCTCGTTCTGCGCGACACGCGCGCGCAGGTCGAGCACCGCCTTGCGCGCCTCGTCGTCCTTGAAGAGCTGGGCGTGGGCGGGCAGCGACAGCGCTGCGAAGGCCAACGACCAGGCCCAGCGGACGCCGCGGATCCGGCTCGGCCGGGCCGCCGGCGTTGCCCCCCGGGCCTCGAGGAGGCCCCCGCGGGGCCTTTGGGGGAGGCGGCCGCAGGCCGCTTCGGGGGGGAGCAAGTCCGTCATCACTTGTCCTTCAGCTCCGCGCGGCGGTTCTTGGCCCAGGCGGCCTCGTCGCTGCCGAGGGCGACCGGGCGCTCCTTGCCGTAGCTCACGGCCTCGAGCTGGCCGTCGGAGGCGCCGAGCAGCGCCATCGAGCGCAGCACCGCCTCGGCACGCTTCTGGCCGAGCGCGAGGTTGTACTCGCGGCCGCCGCGCTCGTCGGTGTGGCCCTCGATCACCATGCGCTTGCCGCGGTTGCCGGCCAGCACGCGCGCGTGCCCCTCGATGAGCGGGCGGAACTCATCGCGGATGGCGAAACTGTCGAAGTCGAAGTAGACGACGCGCTGCGTCGGCGCTGCCAGCAGCGCCGAGCCGGCGGCACCGGCGGTGCCGCTGCGCGTGAGGTCGACGGTGGCCACCTGCGACTGCGCGCCGCCGGCGGTGCTGCCGCCGGTGCCGGCGCCGGCCGCGGAGCCGGTGCCGGCCGTCGGGCGGCTTTCCACCGCGGGCAGCTTGTCGGGCGCGATCGGCGTGGAGTCGCAAGCGGCCAGCACGCCGGCCAGGGCCAGCAGGGCGAACAGGCTGCGCGCGCCCGTCGTCGGGAAGGTCTTCGGGTTCATGGCTCTCTCCTTGCGGGTATGAGGTGTGGAACGCCCGGTTCGAGTTGGCACCGCGGCAAAGGTTTCTCGGGGCCGGCCCGCTTGCGCTACCGGCCGAACGGCCCCCAGGCCGGCTCGCGCACGTCGCCGCTGGAAACCACCAGGCGCGACTTGATGCGCCCGTCCAGCGTCGTCGTCATCAGCACGTCGGTGCCGCGCTGCCGCGTGGCATAGACGATGAGCCGGCCGTTCGGCGCGAAGCTCGGGCGCTCGTCGTCGCGGGTGTCCGAGAGCTGCCGCACGGAGCCCGTCTCCAGCTCGAGCAGGCTGATGCGGAAGGCGCCGTTCTGCCGCGTGATGTAGGCGAGCGACTTGCCGTCGGGGCTCAGGCTCGGGCTGATGTTGTACGCGCCGGAGAAGGTGACGCGCTCGGCACCGCCGCCGCCCGGGCTCATGCGGTAGATCTGCGGGCCGCCGCCACGGTCGCTGACGAAGTAGAGGTAGCGGCCGTCGGCGCTGAACAGCGGCTCGGTGTCGATGGCGTTGCTCTGCGTCAGGCGCCGCGGCTCGCCGCCCGTCACGGGGATCGTGTACAGCTGCGTCAGCCCCTCGCGCGCCAGCGCCACGGCGAGCGTGCGGCCGTCGGGCGAGAAGGCCGGTGCGCTGTTGCTGCCGCGGAAGTTGGCGACGCGCCGGCGTTCGCCTGACAGCAGGTCCTGCACCCACACCACCGCCTTCTGGTCCTCGAACGAGACGTAGGCGATCTGGCGCCCGTCGGGGCTCCAGGCCGGGCTGATGATCGGCTCGGGGCTCGTCAGCGCGACGTGGCCGCCTTCGCCGTCGGCGTCGGTGACGTGCAGCGTGTAGCGCCGCCCGGCCTTCACGACGTAGGTGATGCGCGTGGCGAAGACGCCGCGCTCGCCGGTCAGCTGCTGGTAGATCTCGTCGGAGATGCGGTGCGCGGCCAGCCGCAGGTCGCCCGCCGGCACGACGGTGCTGCGGCCGAGCAGGTCCTCGCCCTTCACCGTGTCCCACAGCTTGTAGCGGATGTCGAAGCGGCCGTCGGCCAGCTTCGCCACCGAGCCGGCGACCAGCGCGTCGGTGCCCTTGGCCTTCCAGTCGGGCAGCCGGACGATGCTGCGCTCGTCCAGCGGCTCTTCGGTGGGCACGTGGCGGAAGACGCCGCTGCGCTCGAGGTTGGCACGGATGACCTGCGCGATCGAGACGCCGGCCAGGTTCTCGTCGCGGAACGTGGCCACGGTGATCGGCGCCTGCGTCGCGCCGACGCCGGCGATCTCGATGCGGAACTGCGCGCGCGCCAGCAGGGGCGCAGCCAGGCCGGCGGCCGCCAGCGCGCCGAGCGCCCGCCGGCGCGAGGGTGGCGAGGGGTGGCGCGGCGACGCCTTCGAGTTCACACCATGCATCGTGGTCGGAGGGCGCCCGCAGGCACCGGTTGAATGGGCGGGGCAGGCGCCGGGCCTGCAGCCGTGCGACGGCGGCCGGCAGCGGCCGCGCGAACGCCAGGAGCGATGGGCGGCGATTGTAGGCAGCACGTTCGCACGCCCCCGTAGGACAACGCGCCGTCACGCTTTGGCTCGGTGCGCCGGGCCCGCGGGCGCCACCGGCAGCCGGCGCAGGGGCCGCGCCGATAATGCCCGCCGCCCCGCCGCCGCGCCCGCCGCAGGTGCGGCCGGACCGCCCCGATGCCCAGCCTTCTCGAGCGCTTCCGGCGCCTAGCGCCCTACTTTCGCACCAGCCGCCTCGGGCTGGCCGCCACGGTCGTCGGCGCGACGCTGATGGCGGCCACCGAGCCGATGCTGGCCGACCTGCTCAAGCGCCTGCTCGACCAGGGCTTCGGCGGCCAGCAGATCCCGCTGTGGATGGTGCCGGCGGCCATCATCGGCGTGTTCGCGCTGCGCAGCGCCGCCGGCTTCCTGGCCCAGTACGGCCTGGCGTGGTCGGCGCAGCGTGCGGTGCTGCTGCTGCGCGAGGCGATGTTCGAGCGGCTGCTGCGCGCGCAGCCGGCGCTGTTCGCGCAGCAGACGGCCAGCGGCCTGACGAACAGCCTCGTGTTCGAGGTGCAGGCCGGCGTGCAGATCCTCACCAACGCCATGCTGTCGCTGGTGCGCGACTCGCTCACGCTGGTGGCGCTGCTGGCCTACCTGCTGTGGCTGAACTGGCAGCTCACGCTGTTCGTCGGCGTGCTGTTCCCGGCAGTGGCCGTCGTCATGCGCAAGCTCGGCGCCCGGCTGCACCGCCTCACCGTGGAAAGCCAGCGTGCCACCGACGAGCTGGCCTACGTGGTGGAGGAGAACGTGCTTGCCTGGCGCATCGTGCGCCTGCAGGGTGCCGAGGCGCCGCAGGCGCGGCGCTTCATGCAGCGCGCCGACACGCTGCGCCGGCTGATGCTGAAGGTGGTGGTGGCCGGCGCGGCGATGACGCCGGTGACGCAGATGCTGGCCGCCGTCGCGCTGTCGGCGGTGATCGCGCTGGCGCTGTGGCAAAGCAACCTCACCGGCGGCACGGTGGGCACGTTCGTCGCGTTCGTCGGCGCGATGCTGCTGCTGGTGGCGCCGTTGAAGCACCTGTCGGACGTGATGGCGCCCATCACGCGCGGCCTGGCGGCCGTGGAACGCGGCATGAACCTCGCCGAGGCGACGCCGGCCGAGGCCGGCGGCAGCCACCATGGCACGGAACTCGGCACGGGCCATGCCGCCGGGGGTCGCGATACCGCGGCGCCCGCGTCCCCGGTGCCGCGCGCCAGGGGCGACATCCGCTTCGAGAGCGTGAGCCTGCGCTACGCCGAGGAGAACGCGCCGGCGCTCGACGGCGTCACGCTCGACGTGCGCGCCGGCGAGACGGTGGCGCTGGTCGGCCCCTCGGGCGCCGGCAAGACGACGCTCGTCAACCTGCTGCCGCGCTTCCTCGAGCCGACGGCCGGGCGCATCCTGCTGGACGGCGTCGAGCTGCACGACTGGGACATCGCGGCGCTGCGCCGCCAGTTCGCCTTCGTCAGCCAGGACGTCGTGCTGTTCAACGACACGATCGCCGCCAACGTCTCGCTCGGCGAGGAAGCGGACGTGGTGCGTGTGCGCGACGCGCTCGGCGCGGCGGCGCTGCTGGAGTTCGTCGACGGCCTGCCGCAGGGGCTCGACACGGTGATCGGCCACAACGGCAGCGAGCTGTCGGGCGGCCAGCGCCAGCGGCTGGCCATCGCGCGGGCGCTGTTCAAGGACGCGCCCGTGCTCATCCTCGACGAGGCCACGTCGGCGCTCGACTCGGAGAGCGAGCGCGCGGTGCAGGCGGCGCTCGAACGGCTGATGATCGGGCGCACGACGCTCGTCATCGCGCACCGCCTGTCGACGATCGAGCATGCCGACCGCGTCGTCGCGCTCGAAGGCGGGCGGCTCGCCGAGCAGGGCACGCACGCCGCGCTGCTGGCCGCCGGCGGCCTCTACGCGCGGCTGCACGCGATGCAGTTCAAGACCTGACCCCCTGCGCGACACCGCGCAACACCGGAGACACCCCGATGAGCCCCCCGCCCCCGATCTCGCGCTACCCCGTGCCCACCCTCGAGCAGGTGCCCGAGGACATCCGCACGCGCATCCTCGAGGTGCAGGCCAAGGCCGGCTTCGTGCCCAACGTCTTCCTGGCGCTGGCGCACCGGCCCGACGAGTGGCGCGCCTTCGTCGCCTACCACGACGCGCTGATGCTGAAGGAGGGCGGTTCCCTGACCAAGGGCGACCGCGAGATGATCGTCGTGGCCACGTCGGCGGCCAACAACTGCCTGTACTGCGTGCTGGCGCACGGCGCCATCCTGCGCATCTACGAGAAGAAGCCGCTCGTATCGGACCAGGTGGCGGTGAACTGGCGCAAGGCCGACATCACGCCGCGCCAGCGCGCCATGCTCGAGTTCGCGATGAAGGTGTGCCAGCGCTCGCACGAGGTCGGCGAGGCCGACTTCGCGGCGCTGGCCGAACACGGCTTCAGCGCCGAGGACGCCTGGGACATCGCCGCCATCACCGCGTTCTTCGGCATGAGCAACCGCATGGCCAACACCATCGGCATGCGGCCGAACGACGAGTTCTACCTGATGGGGCGGGTGCCGAAGGGCAAGGGTTGAGGACGATGCAAGTGACGACGATGACGACGTCGGAGACGACGAGGAACGGCCCGCGGGCCCTGGCGCGCGCACGTGCCGCGCAGGCGCCACTCGCTGCCGCGGCCGGCGCCCTGCTGCTGGCGGCCTGTGCCACCGGGCCAAGCGCACCTTCGCCTGGCGCCGTGCCGGCCGGCGCCGACGGCGGCCGCGCCGCGCTCGTCCAGCGCACCGCGCACGGCGTCGCGCATGTCAGCGCCCCCGACCTCGAGACGCTCGCCTACGGCATGGCCTACGCGCATGCGCAGGACAACGTCTGCATGACGGCCGAGCACCTGGTCACCGTGCGCGGCGAACGCGCGCGCACGTTCGGCGCCAACGGCACGGGCCAGCTCGGCCTGCGCCGGCTTCCCAACGAGATCGTCGACCTGTTCATCGCCGCGCACATGGACGACGCGGCGCTGGCCCGCGCCGCCGCGGCCACGTCGGCCGAAGCCCAGGCACTGAACCGGGGCTACGTCGCCGGCTACAACCGCTACCTCGCCGACCACGCCGGCCGCCTGCCGGCCGCGTGCAACAACGCCGCCTGGGTGAAGCCGATGACGGCGGCCGAGTACCTGCGCATCGGCGAGCTCACGGCAGTGCAGGCCGGTGTGGCGGCCTTGGCCGACGCGATGCTCGGCGCGGCGCCGCCGAAGCCGGCGGGCAACGTCGCGTCGACCGCGGCCGGTGCCGGTGCATCGTCGGACATCGACGTGGCCGCGGCCGCCGCATATGCCCGCGAGACCGGCCTCGTCGATCCGCCGCTCGGCAGCAACGCCTGGGCCTTCGGGCGCGAGGCCACGCGCACGCCGCACGGCCTGCTGCTCGGCAACCCGCACTTCCCCTGGGTGGGCACGAACCGCTTCTGGCAGGTGCACCTCACCGTGCCCGGCCAGCTGGACGTGATGGGCGCGTCGATCGGCACCTTCCCGATGGTGGTGATCGGCTTCAACAAGGACGTGGCGTGGAGCCACACCGTCTCCACCGGGCGGCGCTTCACGCTGCACGAGCTGAAGCTGGTGCCGGGCGACCCGACGAGCTACGTCGTCGACGGCGCGCCCGAGAAGATGCGCTCGCGCACCATCGCCGTCGAGGCCGCCGGCGGCGAGCGCAAGTCGCAGCCGGTGTGGCACACGCGCTTCGGCCCCGTGGTCTCGATGCCGCGTGCCGGGCTGGCCTGGACCACCGAGCGCGCCTACGCGCTGCAGGACGCCAACGCCGGCAACCTGCGCGGCACGGCAACGTGGCTGGCCATCGCGCGCGCCGGCAGCGTCGAGGACATCCGCCAGGGCCTCGCCCACCTGGGCACGCCGTGGGTCAACACCATCGCCGCCGACCGCCACGGCAGCGCCTTCTACGCCGACGCGAGCGTCGTGCCCGATGTCGACGCGGCGCTGCTCGAGCGCTGCCGGCCGAGCGACGCGGCCGTGCGCCTGCGCGCCGCGGCCGGCCTCGTCGTGCTCGACGGCAGCAGGAGCGAGTGCCAGTGGCGGCGCGACCCCGCGTCTCCCGCGCCCGGCCTGACGCCGCTCGAGCGCCTGCCGGTGGCCGTGCGCAGCGACTGGGTGATGAACAGCAACGACAGCTTCGTGCACACCCATCCGGCGCAGCGCTTCGACGGCATCTCGCCCCTCGTCGGCGATGGCGTCATCCGGCAGCTGCGCACGCGCGCCTCCCTGACCGAGCTGCCCGAGCTCGTCGCGGCCGGGCCGGTGACGCTCACCGGCCTGCAGCGCCAGCTCTTCGCCAACCGCAACCACGCCGCCGAGCGCGTGCTGCCCGACCTGCTCGCCGCGTGCGCCGCCGCACCCGGGGCGCCGACGGCCGACGCGCGCGACGGCTGCACAGCGCTGGCCGGCTGGGACCGCCGCAGCGACCTCGATTCACGCGGCGCGCACCTCTTCCGCGAGTTCTGGCGCGGCGTGCAGGGCGTGCAGAAGCTGTGGCGCGTGCCGCACGACCGGGCGCAGCCGGCACGCACGCCCAGCGGCCTGAACCTGGCCGACGGCGACGTGGCCGGCCGGGTGTGGGAGGCCCTCGCCGCGGCCGTGCGCAAGGTGCGCGCCGCCGGCTTCGCGCTCGACACGCCGCTCGCGGACGTGCAGCGCCCGGCCATCACCGACGAGCCCATCGCGCTGCACGGCGGCCACGGCATCGAGGGCGTGCTCAACTACCTCGGCGACGGCGCCAGCCCGGGCATCGGCCCCAGGGGCATCCGCATCGACTACGGCACGAGCTACGTGCAGACCGTGACCTTCGACGCGCGCGGGCCGGTGGCCGAGGCGCTGCTCACCTACGGCCAGAGCACCGACCCCGCTTCGCCGCATGCGACGGACCAGCTGCGGCTGTACTCGCGCAAGGCGTGGCCGCGGCTGCCGTTCCATCCGGACGACGTGGCGCGGGAGAGGGTCGGGCCGGTCTTGAGGCTGGTGATGCCTTGATCTCCCGGCTCGCCGGGCGGCACCGTGGTACGCAGGGTGGTTCGGACCTGACCGGGATCCCGCCCTAGGGTCGCGCCGGCGGAGTCCAGACGATCGTGCTCGTCAGCTTCCCGTACTGCTGACCGAAGACCAGCACGCGGTCGGCAAACACGGCATGACCACCCATCTCGGTCGCGGGGAAGCGCACCGACCGGCCCGGCTCCAGCGCCAGCGCGCGCGTGCCTGCATCGACCCAGGCGACGACGTCGATGCGCGAGTCCCAGGAGTCGTCGGGCCAGAGCCGTCCGACCGTGGTGGTCGAGATGGCGATGCGCGGGCCGCGGTTCGCTGGCGGCGTCATCGAAAACGAGGGCACCCCGGGCAGCTGCTCGGCCAGCCAGTCGCTTCCGGCACGCTTCATCTCGAACGCTTCGTCGATCAGGACACCACCACTGGCGCCCAGAGACAGGCCACCCGGCGGAGCCTGCCAAATCAACGCGCTCGTGGCGCCCAGGCGCAGCGGTGTCACGGCGGAGGCGGAGCCGGGCGACCCCGCCGCCAGGAGCTTCACCTGCGGCGCCTCGTTCAGGCCCGCCGATCCGATGAAGACGTCGCTGCCCGCCGGGCCACCGCGCCAGCTCATCACGGCCCTGCCTCGAGCAACGGCAATGGCATGGCCGGGGTTGGAGCCCCACGGCAAGCCCGTTTGCACAAGCATCTCCGGAAACCGCTCGGCGCCGTCCGGCCCGTACGCGCGCAGCACGAGCTCTTTCTCGAAAGACTTGGGCATGTCGCGGAAGTCGCGCGTGAAGAGCAGCCAGACCGTGCCGTCTTCATCGACCGCGCCTTCCACCGCCAAGCCCAAGTTGACATCGTGCGCCCCCGTCAGGTTGTGCGTGACCGAACCGATGGCGGTGCCCTCGGTGTCGAAGCGAGTCAACGCGATTTGCATCGGCTCGTTCGGCACGGGGGTCTGCATGACCAGGCCGTGGCGATAGGGCCACACGCGTTGACGGACGTCGTTCATGTAACCCGGGATGGGCTTGCTGTGCACGACGCGCCCGGACAGGTCGACCTTGCTCACGAGCCCCGACAACCAATATGGGCCGGAGGTGTCGCGCGGCTGATGGGTCACGACCAACGCGTGCGTATCGAATCCGAACGCAAGCGGCCACGTCAACGGCGGGAGCCCATGGCCGGGGAACACCGGGCTGGACGCGGGGATGGTGAGTGCCTGCGGCGACATGGCCCCGACGCCGGATGTGATGCCGTTCCAGGACACCAGTTGCTCTTCGATCGTCTCCTCGCCGAGTCCGACCGCGGGCATGCGAGACGTCCGGCGGACCACCCCGACGCCGGGTGCGTACCAGGTATCGACCCGGCCTGCGACGATCGGTCCCGGCACCCGGGTGCTGCTCGGGATCACCCGCGACTGGATCAGCATCTGCGTCCGCACCGATTCCATCGGCGGGAGGTTGGGCAGCGCGACCGTTTCCAGGCCCAGGACTCGGACATGGATGGCCAGGTCCAGCGTGTCGGGCTGCCGGTCGCCGTCCACGTCGATGTTCGTGTCGGTGAGGCGGCGGTCGACGATGGTGTACAGGTCGCCCGCACGCACCGGCGAACGCAGTTCGACGAAGCGCACGCGACCCGGCTCGCCCTTGCCGGAGAAGTCGAGGCTTGCGTCAGAGAAGATGTCGCCCCCGGCATGGACGACCTGCACAAGCTCCGGCTCGGCGGCGTTGGCCGCGTTGGACGTGTGCTCCTCGACGCCGCTCGCATGGGCCGAGGCGTGCGTCGTCAGCGTCTCGTACCGCACCGGGAAGGCACCCGTCTGCGGAACCTGTTCGCCCCGATAGCGCCAGACGGCCCCTTGCCGGAATGGCCGCAGGGCCGACGCGTCGTCGAAGAGCACCGCACCGGGAGCCGTTCGCGCCGGCGCCAAGCCGGTGGGCGACGACGTTGCTTCTTCGGCACCGCCCTCTCCTGCGCCGCCACCACAACCCGCGGCCGACGCAACGGCCAGCACCCAGGCGGCGAGCCGGGCTCGCACCTTGATCTTCACTTGGATGTTCCTCCCTCGAGAACCCGGCGAGCTTAGGTGCGCCGCCCGCCGCGCTCTGCGTTGAACCCCGGAACCGAGGGCACTTGGTCTCGGGGGATTCGAGAGGTCGCCCGTGGCGTTGCCAGAAGATCCCGGGTCGCGACGGCTCCCGGGTAAAAGCACAAGGGCCCCGCAGGGCCCCGTTTCCACAGGAGGCCCCGCAGGGCCCCTTCAATTTCGCTTACTGCACCGCCGCCTGCTGCAAGGCTGCGATGCGGTCCTCGATCGGCGGGTGGCTCGAGAACAGCGCCATCAGCCCGCCCGGCCGGCTGTTGATGCCCATCGTCGCCACGCTCTTGGGCAAGGCGCCGGGATCGAGCCCGCCCAGGCGCGCCAGCGCGTTGATCATCGGCTGCTTGCGCCCCATCAGCTGCGCGGCGCCGGCGTCGGCGCGGTACTCGCGCTGGCGCGAGAACCAGGCCACGATGATCGCGGCGAGCACGCCCAGCACGATGTCGAGCACGATCGTCGTGACGTAGTAGCCGATGCCCACGCCGTCGCGCTCGTTGCGCAGCACGACCTTGTCGACGAAGTAGCCGATGACGCGCGACAGGAACACGACGAAGGTGTTCATCACGCCCTGGATCAGCGTCATCGTCACCATGTCGCCGTTGGCCACGTGCGCCACCTCGTGGCCGATGACGGCCTCGACCTCCTCGCGGTTCATCGTCTGCAGCAGGCCCGTGGAGACGGCGACCAGCGCCGAGTTCTTGAACGCACCGGTGGCGAAGGCGTTCGGGGCGCCTTCGAAGATGGCGACCTCGGGCATGCCGATGCCGGCCTTCTGCGCGAAGCCCTGCACCGTGCCGACGATCCAGCGGTGCGTCGGGTCGGGCGAGTCGTTGATGACCTGCGCGCGCGTGCTCCACTTGGCCATCGGCTTGCTGATGAGCAGCGAGATCAGCGCGCCGCCGAAGCCCATCACGAGCGCGAACCCGAGCAGCATGCCCATGTTCAGGCCGTTGGCGGTGAGGTAGCGGTTGACGCCGAGCAGGTTCGCGGCGATCAGCAGCACCGCCATCACGGCGAAGTTGGTGACGACGAAGAGCAGGATGCGTTTCATGGTGTGGGTCCCCCGTCCTTCTTGCGGGGCGGCGTTGCGTGAACAAGGGGCGATGTTAGGGCGCCGCGCGCGCCTTCAAGGCCGCGCGGCCCCGGATTGCCCCCAGGCAGCGCGGGGTCGGCGCGTCGGACGCGGCGGCGGCGCCCGGCCCGCCGGCCACCGCGCTCGGAAGGCACTTCGTCAGCCGACGAAGCGCCACGCCAGCGTCTCGCCGGCGCGCAGCGGCTTGATGGCCGCGTCGCCGAAGGGCAGCTCGGCCGGCAGCGTCCACGGCTCGCGCACCAGCGTCACGGTGCCGCGCGGGCGCGGCAGGCCGTAGAAGTCGGCACCGTGGAAGCTGGCGAACGCTTCCAGCCGGTGCAGCGCGCCGGCCGCCTCGAACGCCTCGGCGTAGAGCTCGAGCGCCGCCGGCGCCGTGTAGCAGCCGGCGCCGCAGACGCTCTGCTCCTTCATCGCCACGGCGTGCGGCGCGCTGTCGGTGCCGAGGAAGAACCGCGGGTGGCCCGACGTGGCGGCACGCACCAGCGCCTGCCGGTGCACTTCGCGCTTGAGCACCGGCAGGCAGTAGTAGTGCGGCCGCAGGCCCCCGGTGAAGAGCGCGTTGCGGCTGAACAGCAGGTGGTGCGCCGTCACGGTGGCCGCCGTCAGCGCGCCGGCGCCGGCCACGTAGTCGGCCGCCTCGCGCGTGGTGATGTGCTCGAACACCACCTTCAGGCCGGGGAAGTCGCGGCGCAGCGGCTGCATCACGCGCTCGATGAACACCGCCTCGCGGTCGAACACGTCCACCTCGGGGTCGGTGACCTCGCCGTGCACCAGCAGCAGCAGGCCTTCGCGCTGCATCGCCTCCAGCGTGCGGTGCGTCCTGCGGATGTCGGTGACGCCGGCGTCGCTGTTGGTCGTCGCGCCGGCCGGGTAGAGCTTGAGCGCGACGATGCCCGCCGCCTTCGCGCGCACGATTTCGTCGGGCGGCGTGTTGTCGGTGAGGTACAGCGTCATCAGCGGCTCGAAGTCGTGCCCCGGGCCTTCCTTCGGCCGCGCCGCGAGCAGCCGCTCGCGGTAGGCGAGCGCCATCGCCGCGGTCGTGACCGGCGGGCGCAGGTTCGGCATGACGATGGCGCGGCCGAACTGGCGGGCGCTCGCGGGCAGCACGGCGGCCATCGCCGCGCCGTCGCGCAGGTGCAGGTGCCAGTCGTCGGGGCGGGCAAGCTGCAGCGAGCCCGGCGGAGTGGCCAAGGCGGCCGTCGCGGGCCGTGGGGCGGCAGGAAGATCGGCGGCAGACATGGCCGGCATTGTCGGGTGCCGGGCCGTGGCCGGATTCAGGGCGCGCGCTGCGCTCCCAGGTGCTCCCACAGCGCCTGCACCGCCGCCTTCGGCGCGTGCCGCGCCCCGTCGGGCCGCTCGCGGTAGATGCGCACGTCCATCGTCGACTCGAGGCACCCGGGCGGCGAGGCCCGCACGAGCCGCCGCGCGCGCAGCTCATGCCGCACCGAGCTCTCGGGCAGGAAGGCCAGGCCGTGCCCTTCCAGCGCCATCGCCTTCAGGCCCTCGGCCATGTCGGTTTCGTAGACGGCGTCCAGCGGCAGCGGCACGTCGGCGCGCTGCAGGATCATCTCCACGACGCGTGCCATGTAGGCGCCCGACGCGTAGGCGAGCAACGGCACGGTGGCGCCGGCGCGCGCCGGCGGCAGTCGGAACAACGGCTCCGGCTCGGCCGCGGCGCGCGTGCCCTCGCGCGTGGCCGGCTTGGAGTACGGTGCCAGCGTCTCGGTGCCCAGGCTCAGCATCTCGTAGCGGGCGCTGGGCACCTGCAGCGGCAGGGCCTCGTGGTGGTAGGCGATCAGCAGGTCGCAGCCGCCTTCGGTGAAGCGCAGCACCGCGTCGTGCACGTTGAGCGCGGTGAGGCGCGTCTTCATCGCCGCGGCGCCCTTGAACTGCTGGCGCATCTGCATCAGCCAGTGCGGGAAGAAGGTGAAGGCGAGCGTGTGCGGCACGGCGAACTCCACCGTGTCCTGCCCCGCCGCCTGGAAGCCGCGCATCATGTTGCGCGTGGCGTTCAACGCCTCCAGGATCTCCACCGCCTGCGCGTGGAAGGTCTCGCCGGCCGGCGTCAGCGACGTCGGGTACGAGCTGCGGTCGACGAGCTCGGTGCCCGTCCACGCTTCCAGCGCCTGAATGCGGCGCGAGAACGCGGGCTGCGTGACATGCCTGAGCTGCGCCGAGCGCGAGAAGCTGCGCGTCTCGGCGAGGCTCACGAAGTCCTCGAGCCACTTGGTCTCCACGGCCAGGCAGTGTAGCCAGCGGTTGCACACGCGAGGCCGGATTTGCCCGGGGAGAGCCGCGGGGACAGAGGCGCCGCTGCTATGCTCGCGCGCACCCTGCACCCCCCGGAGCCCGCGCATGCGCCGCCGCACGACGTCGACTTCCCTGGCCGCCACCCTGATCCTTGCCGCGGGCGTCCTCGGCGCCGGCACGGCACGAGCCGACACGCTGGCCAGCTCGGCCATCTTCAACAGCTTCTCGGCCTCGGTGGGCAGCATCTCCACGTCGTTCAACGCGTCGAGCGACGCCTCGTCGCCGGGCCGGCCCGTGCGCAGCGGCGAGTACCGCGTGCAGCAGATCGTCGCCGCGGCGGGCCGCGAAGGCTACGCGCAGCTGACGCTGGTGGCGCTGCCCGCCGGGCAGGACACGGCGCGCGGCACCGCGGCACCGGCCGAAGGCGCCCGGCACGACGCGGAAGCCGGTGCGCCGGTGCAGCTCTTCCTGCCCCTGCAGACCGTGGCGCGCGCCGCGCTGGCCGCGGGCCACGTGATCAGCGCCCGCGAGCGGCCCTACGGCCTGGAGCTCGCGAAGGTCACCGGCCAGGGCGAGGCGCGCACGCGCGAGCCGTTCTTCCTCGTCGTCTCCGACGAGCGCTGGCGCGAGCTGCAGACGCGGCCGGTCACGCTCTGACCGAGCACCGCTCCGGGCCCGGTTCAGCCCTGGCTGCGATCCACCCCCTTTCGCGTGCGCTCGCCGGCACCGCCGCGGCCGGCCTGCTGGCCGCGGCTGCCGCGCCGGCGCTGGCCGGCGCCGCCTCGTCACGCTACTGCGACAGCGAGAGCATGCTGACGGTGGCCGACCGCGACCGCCTGCTGCGCGTGGCCGGCTTGGTCCGCGCCGAGCTCGACCGCTCCGACGCCGACGTGGCCATCGTCTCGCGCACCGGCCTGGACCTGGCGCGCTGGGGCATCCGCCACTCGCACGCCGGCGTGGCCGCGCGCGCCGGCGGCGACACGCCGTGGGCCGTGCGCCAGCTCTACTACGCATGCGACGAAGGGCAGCCGCGGCTGTTCGACCAGGGCCTGGCAGCCTTCGTGTTCGGTGCCGAGCAGCCGCTGCTCGGGCATGTCTCCGTGGTGCTGCTGCCGCCGGCCGATGGTGCGCCGGTGCTGCGCGCGGCGCGCGACAACCGGCTGGCGCTGGCACTGCTGGCCGGCCGCTACAGCGCCAACGCGTTCCCGTTCAGCACGGCCTACCAGAACTGCAACCAGTGGCTCGCCGAGCTGCTGGCCGCGGGCTGGGCCGGGCTCGTGCCGGGCCCCGCTGCGCGCGCGCAGGCGCAGGGCTGGCTGGCCGGCGTGCGCTACGAGCCCACGCAGGTGGAGGTGGGCTGGCGCCTCGTGATGTGGGCCGGTGCCGCCTTCGTGCCGTGGATCCACAACGACGACCATCCGGCCGACGACCTGGCCGCGGCGCGCTACCGCATCAGCCTGCCCGCCGCCGTCGAGGGCCTCGTGCGTGCGCAGGTGCCGGGCGCCGTGCGGCTGCAGTTCTGCTACACGCGTGAGCACCTGCTCGTGCGCCGCGGCTGGGGCGAGCCGCAGGCGGCCGATTGCCGGCCCGGGCCCGGCGACGAGACGATCACCCTCCAGTGACGGCAGCAGGGAAGGCGCCGGTGGCCACCGTCGAGCGGCGACACTCGTCGCGCCGCCGCCGCGGCCACACGGCAACATGCGCCCGATGAACCTGCTCCGCCAGCCCCTGCCCATGCCGGGCCGATGGCGCGACGCCGTGCTGCGCGCCGGGCCCTGGGCGGTGCTGGCGCTGTGGCTGCTGGTGCTCGGCGCCGTCGTGCTGGCCTACCGCTGGCTCGACCCGACGCCGCCCAAGCGCATCGTCATCGCCAGCGGCCCCGAGCAGGGCGCCTACGCCGAGTTCGCCAAGCGCTACCGGCCGCTGCTGCAGGCGCACGGCATCACCGTGACGCTGCGCGCCACGCAGGGCTCGAACGAGAACCTGGCGCTGCTGCACGACGCGGCCTCGGGCGTGCAGGCGGCGTTCGTGCAGGGCGGCGTGGCGACCGAGGAGCGGCAGGCCCGTGCGAGTGCCACGGCGTCGGAGGACGGGGCCGCCGCCGCCGCGGGCCCGCCACCGCTGCTCTCGCTCGGCAGCGTCGCCTACGAGCCGCTGTGGATCTTCTACCGCGAAGCCAGCGCCAGGCGGCTCGCGAAAGGCGCGAAGGGCGCGAAGCTCGACCGCCTGTCGCAGCTCGAAGGCTGGCGCATCAACCTCGGGCCCGAAGGCGACGGCTCGGGGCCGCTGTTCCGCCAGCTCGCGGCGGCCAACCGGCTGAGCGCCGATGCGCTGAAGCTCGGCGACCGCGCCGCCGTCAATGGCGTGGTCGACCTCGTGCAGGGGCGCATCGACGCGCTCGTCATGGTCTCGGCGGCCGACGCGCCGCTCGTGCAGTACCTGCTGCGCACGCCGGGCATGCGGCTGTTCGACTTCGCGCAGGCCGAGGCCTACGCGCGGCGCTTCCCCTTTCTGCGCCCGGTGGTGCTGCCGCGCGGCGTGGTCGACCTCGCGAACGACCTGCCGCCGGCCGACGTGCACCTGCTCGCGACGACCGCCTCGCTCGTCGTGCGCGAGGACCTGCACCCGGCGCTGATGGAGCTGCTGCTGCAGGCGGCCAAGGCGGCGCACGGCGGCCCCGGCGTGGCGCCGTGGTTCAACCGCAGCGACGTGTTCCCGAACGCCGAGGCTACCGAGTGGCCGCTGGCGCGCGAGGCCGAACGTTTCCACCGCAGCGGGCCGCCGTGGCTGCAGCGCTACCTGCCGTTCTGGCTGGCCAACTTCGTCGACCGCATGTGGATCGTGCTGCTGCCGCTGCTGGCCGCGCTCGTGCCGCTGTCGCGCATCCTGCCGCCGCTGGTGACGCTGCGCATGCGCTCGCGCGTCTTCCGCTGGTACGCGCACCTGCGCGCGCTGGAGGAAGGGCTGGAGAAGCCCGACGCCAACCTGGCGCAGCTGCGCGACGAGCTCGACCGCATCGAGGCGCAGGTCGAGCACATCGGGCTGCCGCTCGCCTATCACAACGAGCTGTACGACCTGCGCAGCCACATCGACCTCGTGCGGCGGCGGCTGCGGGCGCGCGCGGCGCCCTGAACCGGTCACCGCGGCGAGCCGGTGACCTGCTCCTTCGCCGCCTGCTGCAGCCGCCACATCTGCGCGTAGCGCCCGTCGCGCGCCAGCAGCTCGGCATGCGTGCCGCGCTCCACCACGCGGCCGGCCTCGAGCACGACGATCTCGTGCGCATCGACCACCGTGGACAGGCGGTGCGCGATGACGAGCGCCGTCTTGCCCGCCGCGGCGCTCTTCAGCTCGGCCTGGATGGCACGCTCGTTGGCGCTGTCCAGCGCCGAGGTGGCCTCGTCGAAGATGAGGATCGGCGGGTTCTTCAGCAGCGTGCGCGCGATGGCCACGCGCTGCTTCTCGCCGCCGCTGAGCTTCAGGCCCCGCTCGCCGACCATCGTCTCGTAGCCCTTCGGCGTGCCGGCGATGAAGGCGTGGATGTGCGCCGCCTTCGCCGCCGCCTCGACTTCCTCGCGCGTGCAGCCCGGGCGGCCGTAGGCGATGTTGTAGTGCACCGTGTCGTTGAAGAGCACGGTGTCCTGCGGCACGATGCCGATGGCGGCGCGCAGGCTCGCCTGCGTCACGGCGCGCAGGTCCTGGCCGTCGATGGTGATGCCGCCGCCTTCCTTGCCGACGTCGTAGAAGCGGTACAGCAGCCGCGCCAGCGTGCTCTTGCCCGCGCCCGACGGGCCGACCACGGCCACCGTCCTGCCGGCCGGGATCTCGAAGCTCACGCCGTGCAGGATGGGGCGCGCCGGCTCATAGGCGAAATGCACGTTCTCGAAGCGCACGGTGCCCTCGCGCACGACGAGCGGCGGTGCGCCAGGCGCGTCGTCCACCTCGCGGTGGCGCTCGAGCAGCACGAACATCTTGTCCAGGTCGGTCAGGCTCTGCTTGACCTCGCGGTACAGCACGCCCAGGAAGTTCAGCGGGATGTACAGCTGGATCAGGAAGGCGTTGACCATCACCAGGTCGCCGAGCGTCATGCGCCCTTCGACCACGCCGTCGGTGGCGCGCCACAGCATCGCCAGTAGGCTGGCGGCGATGACGAGCTGCTGCCCGGTGTTCAGCAGCGACAGCGTCGTCTGGCTCTTCACCTGCGCGCGGCGGAAAGCCTCCAGCCCCTCGTCGTAGCGGCGCGCCTCGAAGGCCTCGTTGTTGAAGTACTTCACCGTCTCGTAGTTCAGCAGCGCGTCGATGGCGCGCGTGTGCGCGCGCGAGTCGAGCTCGTTCATCTCGCGCCGGAAGCGCGTGCGCCACTCGGTGACGCTGACGGTGAACGCGACGTAGACGACGAGCGCAGCGAGCGTGATCCACACGTAGCCCAGGTCGAAGCGCCCGCCGAGCACGGCCAGCACCAGCATCACCTCGATCAGCGTGGGCAGGATCGTGTACAGCGAATACGACACCAGCGACTGCAGCGCGCGCGTGCCGCGCTCGATGTCGCGCGTCAGGCCGCCGGTCTGCCGCTCGAGGTGGAAACGCAGCGAGAGCGACTGCACGTGCGAGAACACCTGCAGCGCGATCTCCTTGCCGGCGCCGAAGCTCACCTTGGCGAAGACGAGCTCGCGCAGCTCGGTGAAGACGCTCGTGGCCAGGCGCAGGCCGGCGTAGGCGAGCAGCAGGCCGGCGGGCACGACGAGCAGCACGCGCGGGTCGCCGGGCTTCAGGTCGAGCGCATCGACGAGGTGCTTCAGCAGCACCGGCACGCCGACGTTGGCCACCTTCGCCGCGACGAGGAAGCCGAGCGCCAGCACGATGCGCCCGCGCCACGGCCACAGGTAAGGCAGCAGGCGTTTCAGCGTGTGCCAGTCCGACGCGGCGGCGGCACCTGGGCCGCGCGCCGTCTCGGGCGGCGCGGGCAGCGGCAGCGCCGGGCCGCGCCTCATCGCCCGCCCTCCACGCCGGCAGGCGATGCGGCCACGGCCGTGCCGGCGCCGGCCCCGGGCTTGCGCAGCACCACCTCGCGGTAGCTCAGCAGCCCCATGCCGAAGGTGGTGCGCATCAGGCAGCCGGCCAGCACGTTGCGGCCGCGCGCCGCGGGCCGGCGCGCCAGCGCCCGCCGCGCGAACCAAGGCCAGCGGATGACGGCACCGGTCAGGCGCTCCAGCCGTGCGAGGTTGGGCATCACTTCCCGGTCCAGCGCGTGCATCCCGGCGAGCTCCAGGCCGGCGGCATGCGCCGCCTCCAGCAGCGCGGCCACGGTCTGCATGCGGCCCACCGCGAGCCCGCGCGCCACCAGCTCCACCGCCAGCGCCTCGTCGGGTTGCAGGGCCTCCAGCGGCCGCGGCAGGTAGCCGTCGAAGAGCGTCAGCGTGCCGCCCGGGCGCAGCACGCGCGCCACCTCCGCCAGCGCCCTCGGCAGGTCGAAGGCGTGGCACATCGACTCGATGCAGAACGCCTCGTCGATGCTGGCGTCGGCCTGCGGCAGGTGGTGGAAGTCACCCTGCACGAGCTGCACGCGCGCCGCCGCCGCCGGGCCGAGCGCGGCGAGGCGCTCGCGGGCCAGCGCCACGTGCGCCGGCGTCAGGTCGATGCCCTGGAAGCGCATGCCCGCGTGCCGTGGCACGAGGTACGCGAGGTTGTAGCCCTGCCCGAAGGCGAGCTCGAGCACGTCGCGCGGCGAGCCCCCGGCCCGGCCCGCATCGGCGCGCCAGCGGGCCTCGATGCGCTCGAGCGGCCCGGCGAAGCCGGCCGGGTCGAAGCGCCCGCCGGGGTTCAGCGCCATGTGCACCGCGCCCTCGGCCGAGTGGTGGCGGCGGTACGCGCCGTGGTTCTGCTCGTAGTAGTGCACCACGGCCGCGGCATCGATCGGCTCGCGGCGCATCGCGTCGAGGTCGAACACGCGCGCCAGCCGGCGCAGCCAGCGCGTGAGGTCGGCGTGGCCGCGCGCGGGGTCGATCGGCGCGGCCGGCGCTACAGTCTGCGGCACCTGCATGATGGGAACGAAGCGGCATTGTCGCCGCGCCGCACGCGCGGCTCGGCCCGCCGTTCGGGCAGGCCGGCGCCGGCGGACGCCGACAGACCCGGGCCGGCTCGCGCCGCGGCTGCGGCGGCGGCACACATCGAGGAGCGAGCGGTGAGCGACGACCTGCAACGACCCGAGCTGAAGATGGCCCCCGGCCGCCTGGCCGACGACCGCGAGCTCGTGCTGCGCGTGATGCCGATGCCCGCCGACGTGAACGGCAACGGCGACATCTTCGGCGGCTGGGTGATGGCGCAGGTGGACATCGCCGGCTCGGTGCTGCCGTTCCGCATCGCCAAGGGCCGCATCGCCACCGTGGCGGTGAACCAGTTCGTCTTCAAGCAGCCGGTGAGCCTCGGCGACCTGCTGAGCTTCTACGCCAAGGTCACGCGCGTCGGCACGACGTCGGTGAGCGTGCACGTCGACGTCTATGCCGAGCGCAACCCGGAGAACGTGCAGGTGGTGAAGGTGACCGAGGCCGACCTCACCTACGTGGCCATCGACGGCGAAGGCCGGCCGCGGCCGCTGCCACGCGACTGAAGGCCAGACCGAAGGCGAGACCGAACGCGCGGCTGAGGGCGAAGGCAGCAAGGCGCGCCGGCCCTCAGCGCAGGCCCGCGAACGCCGCTTCGAGCCGCGCACCCACGGCTTCGGCATCGAGCGAGCTCGGCGCCGGCCGGCCTTCGTGCACGAACGACAGCACGATCGGGAAGGCGCGTTCGGGCAGCGCCTTGAACGGCGTGAGCGTCGTGGCCGCGGCCCAGCGGCCGCGCGCCCGTTCGTCGGCCGCGAAGTCGCGCGCCGCGGCATCGAGCGGCTCGCAGGCGAAGCGGTGCACGTTGCTGTCGCCACCGTCGGCCAGGCCCGGCGGTCGCCAGCGCTGCGGCGTCTCGGCCCACGCGTAGCCGGGCCACCACAGCTCGTGGAACCAGCCGTCGCGCGTCTCGTGCGAGACGAGCTGCAGCCGCTGCGCGTCGCGCCCGCCGTCGCCGCGCGCGCGCACCTGCGGCGGCACCAGCGGCGACTCGGCGAGCGAGACGTTGAAGCGCGGCACGGCGAGCGCGCGTGCGAGGTCGGCTTCGGCCAGCACCGCCGGCACGACGAACTGCACGAAGCGCTCGCCGCGGACGTGCCGCCGTACCGCGCCGCCTTCGAGCAGCGCGAGCGCCATCTGCATTGTCGCCACGCCGGCCCGCGCCTCGGGCGCCGGCGCGCCCGCGAGCACCGCGTCGATGCGCGCGAAGCAGCGGGCGACCCGCTCGTTGTCGTCCAGGCCCTCGGCGGCGCCGCGCTGCATCTCGTGCACCAGCGCCTCGTACAGCACCTGCGCCGGCGCCTCGCCCCAGCCGTGGAAGTCGCCGATCTCGGCCGCCTGCACGAGCGTCGTGCGGTGCGCCAGCGCCGCGGCGCCGCGGCTCACCACCCACAGCGACAGCACGCCGTCGACGTCGACGTGGTTGTTCACCGCGAGGTCGAAGCCGTGGTCGCCGCCGGCGCGTGGGGCACGGGCCGCCTCGGCCACCCAGTTCAGGCAGATCGCCGTCGACGTGTCGGCCTTCAGGTGCGCCGGCGTGCGGTTCGGGATCCAGTGGCTGAGCTCGAGGTCGTGCTCGCCGAGCGCGCCTTCGAGCGCGCCGTCGCAGAAGAGCGTGCGGCGGGCCGCGGGGCGCGGGTGGCGGCTGCCTTCGATGTGGATGTGCATGGGTGGACTGTGCAAGTTAAAGTTCACTTGAAGTCAAGACCCCCGGCGGCGAGACCGGGTCGAACCGGTCGACCGGCGGGAGGACGAGGCGCACTCGGCACGGATGACTCGGCATGGATGACTCGGCATGGATGACACGGCAGACGGCACGGCGGCCACCGCAGGCAGTGGCACGACAGCGGCCGCATGGATGGCCATCGGCGAGTTCGCCCGCCGCGCCGGCGTGGCCGCGAGCGCGCTGCGCTTCTACGAAGCCGAGGGCCTGCTCGCCGGCCGGCGCAGCCCCGGCGGGCGGCGCCTGTACCGCCGCGCCGACCTGCGCCGCGTGGCGTTCGTGCGCGTGGCGCAGTCGGTGGGGCTGAGCCTCGCGGACATCCGCACGGCGCTGGCCACGCTGCCCGAGCAGCGCACGCCCACACGCGCCGACTGGCAGCGCCTGTCGCGGCAGTGGCAGCCGCTCATCGACGAGCGCATCGCCACGCTCGTGCGCCTGCGCGAGCGGCTGGCTTCGTGCATCGGCTGCGGCTGCCTCTCGCTGAAGACCTGCGCGCTTGTCAACCCGGCCGACGTGGTGGCGGTGCGCGGGCCGGGGCCGCGCTACCTGCTGGGTGAGCGGCCGCCGGCGACGCCGGGCCGGAACGCGACGAACCCGCCGAAAGCGCGGCGACCGCGTCGTGCGCGGCCGCCCGGAGCGTGAGGCCGCCGCAGCGGCCGCCTCTCATGCGTTCCGCCGCGGGGGCCGCGGGCTCAGCGCCGCGCCTTGGGCTCCCTTTGCGCCGCGGCGTCGGCGATGCGCACGGGCACGGGTTGCACCGCGGCGGACGCGGTGGCCGCAACGGTCGCGGCGGGAACGGTGGTCGCCGCGGTCGCGAGGGCGCCCGCCGCCGCCGGCCGGCCCTTCGCCAGCAGTTCGCTGCGCTGCGGCTCGCCGATCGACACGACGGCCGAGAACAGCGCCAGTGTCGTCGTGGCGGCGGCCGCGGCGGCGGCGAGGCGGCGGATCGTGCGGTGCATCGTCGTCATGTCGGACTCCTCGGTGGCGGGTGGGCGTTGTCGGGTGGCGTTGTCGATGGAGCGCACTGTCCTGCGGCGAGCCCGCTTCAGTCCTTGGGCCGTCTGAAACGCGCCTGAAGCGTCCTGAAGCGCGCGTCGCTACCATCCCTCCAACGAAGGAGGAGGCCGCACCGATGCCCGCAGGCAGCCGCTCGGAGCGCTACGGCCGGTTCGAGATCCGCCTGGACGAGCGCCAGCTGCTGGTGGACGGCCACCCCGCGCCGCTCGGCGCACGCGCCTTCGACGTGCTGGCGACGCTGGCCGGGCAGCGCGGGCGCGTCGTCGGCAAGGACGAGCTGCTCGCGCGCGTCTGGCCCGGCCTCGTCGTCGAGGAAAACAACATCCAGGTGCAGATCAGTGCGCTGCGCAAGCTGCTCGGCGCGCAGGCCATCACCACCGTGCCCGGCCGTGGCTACCAGTTCACGCTGGCGCCCGACGCGCCGCCTGCGGAGCGCGACGCGGCCGCCGGCCGGCAGTCCGGGCCGGCGGCGCACGGACTCGCGCGCATCGACGGCGCCGACACGCTGCCGGCCGCGGACGGCGCCCGCTTCGCCGGCGGCGAAGCGCTGCTCGGCCGTGAAGCGGACATCGAAGCGCTGGAAGCCGCGCTCGCCAGCCACCGCCTCGTCACGGTGGCGGGCGCCGGCGGCATCGGCAAGACGCGCTTGGCGCGCGAGGTGGCGCACCGACTGGCACCGCGCCACGCCGACGGCACCGCCTGGGTCGACCTGGCAGCGCTGGCGTCGGCCGACGCCCTGGCGCCGGCCATCGCCGCGGCGGCGCGCGTGCCGCTCGGCGCGGGCGAGGCGACGCCGCTGCTGGCACGCGCCCTCGCGCACCGGGAGGTGCTGCTGGTGCTGGACAACGCCGAGCACCTCGTCGCCGCGCTCGCAAGCCTGCTGCCGGCGCTGCTGGCGGCAGCCCCGGGGCTGCACCTTGTCGTCACGTCGCAGGAGCCGCTGCAGCTGCGCGGCGAGCTCGTGCACCGGCTCGACGCGCTCGCCGTGCCGCCCGAAGGCGCGTCGATCGCCGAGGCGCGCCGCTTTGCCGCCTTGCAGCTGCTGGAGCAGCGCGCTGCCGCCGCCGACCGGCGCTTCGCGCTCGACGAGGCCACGGTGGCCGGCGCGATCGAGCTCGTGTGCCACCTCGACGGCCTGCCGCTGGCCATCGAGATGGCCGCGGCGCGCCTGCCGCTGCTCGGGCTCGAGGCGCTGAACGGCCGCCTGGGCGAACGGCTGCGCCTGCTGCGCGGCGCCGGTCGCGACGCGCCGCCGCGCCAGCAGACGCTGCGTGCCACCCTCGACTGGAGCCACTCGCTGCTTTCCGCGGCCGAGCAGGTGGTGCTGCGCCGGCTGGCGGTGTGCGCCGGCAGCATCACCTTCGAGACGGCGCGGCAGGTGGCTGGCGACGGCACACCCACGGCGCCGCTGGACGAATGGGCGGTGATCGAGGCGCTGTCGGGCCTGGTGGCGAAGTCGGTGCTGCAGTTGCTGCCTGGCGCGGCGGATGCGCCACCGCGCTATCGGCTGCCGGAGACGGTGCGGCTCTATGCCGGCGAACGGCTGCACGAGGCCTGCGAAACGCAGGCTGCCGAGCAGCGGCACGGCCAGGCGCTGGCGGCGCAGGCCGAGGCGGCGGCCGAAGCCAGCTGGAACCTGCCCGACGCGCAATGGCTCGGGCGCTATCACGCCGACGCCGCCGACATCGCGCTCGCCTTCGACCGCGCGGTCCGGCGGCAGGACGTGGTGGTGGCGGTGAACACCGCCCGCGTGCTGAGGCTGCTGGACGGCCGCCAAGGCGTGGTGAGCGAGGAACGGCGCCGCCTCGAAGCCCTGCGCGACCTGATGCCGCTGGCCGAGGGCGCGCTGCGCGCCCGCGTGCTCGGCCAGTTCGCCGGGCAGACGGCGGTGGCCGGCGTGTCGCGGCCCGAGGCGATGCGCGAAGCGGTCGCGATCCGCCGGCGGGAAGGACCGCCGCGCAGTCTCTACACCGCGCTCGCCGATCTGGCCCGGGAGTGCGCGCGTGCCGGCGACCACGCCGCCGCCGACGCCGCCATTGCCGAGGCCGAGGCCGCGGAAGACCCGGCCTGGCCACCGCGCGTGCGCTGGAAGCTCGCCGAGGTACGCAAGACCGTGGCGGCGATGCGCGGCGACGCGTGGCCTACCGGCACTGGAACCGCATTGCGCTGGCGCTCGCCGAGCAGGGCGGCGCCCGCGCCAACGCCGCGCAGGCGCGAGCCAACCTGGCCGACGCCGCGCTGATGGCCGGCGACGTCGACGAGGCGATCGAGGCCGGCCGCCAGGCGCTGGCCGAGGCACAGGCGCTGGACCTGTCGGAGCTGACCGGCGTGACGGCGGCGAATCTCTGCGCGGCCTTCCTCGCCGCCGGCCGCCTCGAGGAAGCGCGCGCAGCCGCGGCAGAAGCAGTGCAGCCCGTCTGGCGCAGCGGCCAGGGGGCGTACCTCAGCAACCATCTGGCGCTGCTGGGGGCGTTGTGCGGGCATGCCGCCGAAGCGGCGCAACTGCTCGGTTATGCCGACGCCTACTGCGCCGCGCACCACGAGGGCCGGCAGCCCAACGAGGCGCATCTGGCCGAGCAGGCGGCGACCGCGGCTGCCACTGCGCTCGGCGCGGCGGAGCTCGCGCGGCTGCGCACGACCGGCAAGCGGCTGGACGACGCTGCGGCGCTGGCGCTGGCGCGGCGCATCGCCGCGCCGGACGGGCCGCCACCGGCCGCACCGGCGATGCCGTTGCCATCGGCGATGGCGAGCGCGCCGTCGGCGCCGTCCGCGCGATGAAGCTGACGCCCTTTCGCCGGGTCGATGAGCACTCGTTCGGGCTGACGCCCGAAGAGCTCGTGGCGCGGCGCGGGCCGCCGCACGCGCGCCGCCGCAACGCCGTGGCACTCGACGAGCTCGACTACGGCGACGTCGTGTTCCGCTTCCAGGCCTCCGGCCGCCTGGAGGAGGTGACGCGGCGTGCGCCGGTGCTGCACCTGTGCGGCGGGCCCAGCGACGTGGCCGTGCCCTTCACGTCGCTGGCGGGCTTCGTGGGCGGCCAGGACCCGGAAGCGTTCGAACGCGCCGGCTTCGTCGTCAGCCCGCGTTTCGGTCTCGCCTTCGCGCCTGGGTCGCCGGACTGGGTGACTGCGCTGGCGCGGCACTGCATCGCCACGTGGCGCGCGCTGTAGGGGCGCGCTTTCGGGGGCGTGGCCGCTTGCGCCGGGGCGCGCGCCCGAGGCGCGCCGGCATCAATGCACGATGGCACCGGCGGCGACGTCAGGACGCGAGCGCCACCAGGTCGAGCTGCCGCTGGCGCAGCGCAGCGAGGCAGGGCGTGAGATCGGCGCTGGTCTGCAGCACGCGCGTCAGCGCCTGCGCCGTGCCCGGCGGGCCGACGTAGACAGCCGCCAGCGCACGCGCCTGCCCGTCGAGCACCAGCCGCCACCACTCCACCGCCCCGGGGTCCGCGCACAGCACCTCGGCCCCTTCGGGCACGCGCTCGACGTCGCCGAAGCTGCGCAGGTCGATGCCGTCGCTCTTGAGCTGCAGCACGATCGGCGCAGCCGCGGCCGCCTCCTCGGAGGCAGGCGACATCGGCGCCCCGTTGGTGGCCAGCATGGCCTGCGCCGCGACGCGCCCCTGCTGCACCGCCACCGTCCACAGCCCGGCCGGGCCGGGAACGGCCGGCTCGGCGGCGTCGCCGACGGCGAAGATCGCCGGGTCGTCGGTGGCCATGCGCGCGTCGACCTTCACGCCGCGGCCGACCGCAAGGCCGGCCTCGCGCGCCAGCGCCACGTTCGGGCTCACGCCGGCACAGGCGACGTAGATCTCGCCTTCGACCCGGCGGCCGTCTTCCAGCACCATGGCGCGGATGCGCCCGGCGCCGATCTCGAACTGCGCCAGCTTCGCGTCGGTGAGCACGTTGATGCCGCCCGCCTCGAGGTAGGCGGCGAGGCGCTGCGCGCCTTCGGCGTCGAGCTGGCGGTCCATCAGGCGCGCGCCGCGGTGCACCAGCGTCACCGGCAGTCCGAGGTGACGCAGCGCCTCGGCCGCCTCGACACCGAGCACGCCGCCGCCGATGACGACGGCGCGTCGCGCGCCGGCCCGCGGCGCCGTCTCACGCTCGCCCTGCCCCGCTTCCTGCACCGCGGCACGGATGGCCTGCGCATGCGCGGCGCTGCGCAGCACGAAGGCGTTGCTGCACTCGCCGAAGTGCGCCGAGGGCAGCGCGGCGCTCGCGCCGGTGGCCAGCACCAGCCGGTCGTACGGCAGCGTCTCGCCGGTGCCCAGGTGCAGCGTGCGCGCCGCGCGGTCGATGCGCACCGCCACCGTGTTCAGCCAGACGTTGATGCGGTGTTCGGCGTACCAGCTGTCGGGCAGCAGCACCATGCCCTGCATCGCGTGGCGGTTGTAGACGACGCGGCCGAGCGCCATGCGGTTGTAGAAGTGGTGCGGCTCGCCGGCGACGACGTCGATGGCGAGCGACTCGCTGGCATCGCGCAGCGCCTCGGCCACCGTCATGCCGGCCACGCCGTTGCCCACGATGACGACGCGCTGCAGCCCCGCGGCCAGCGCCCGGTCGACCTTCGGCGCCGCGGGTTCGGCATCGGCGCGCGGCGGCACGCTGCGCGCGTCGGTGTCGATCGTCAGCGGGCCGCCGTTCGTCCGGCTCATGCGCGTGCAGCAGGCCAGCCGCGCGCGGCCCGCGAGGCCCAGCCGCTTCAGCGTCGCCGCTTCGTCGCCGCCGGGCTCGTCGAGGTGCTCGTGGCCGTCGACGATGCCCACCGGGTCGGCGCCGCACAGCCCCGAGCGGCAGCCGAACTCGATCGGCACGCCGGCCGCCTCCATCGACTCGAGCAGCGTCTTGCCCGGTGCGGCGGTGAAGCGCTTGCCCGAGCGGCGCTCGTGGATCTCGATGATGCGTTCGCCCGCTGCCGCGCCGCCGGCGGCGGCGCCGGCCCTGAGCCGGCTGTCGTCGATGCGCACCGCGTCGCCACGCTCCAGCGCCTGGTAGGCCCGCTCGCCGGCGAGCGACGCGCGCCACACGCCGAAGACGATGGGCACGCCGGCGAGCCGGCTCAGGTTCACGAGCCACTCCGGCACCGAAGCCGGCGCGCCGGCCACCTGAGAGCCCGGCAACGAGCCCGGCAGCGAGGCGAGGCCGCCCACCAGCACCGGCCCGGCCCATACGTAGTAGAGCAGCAGCGCCGCGGCGGCGAAGACCGAGGCCATGCGGTACGCCGTGGTGGCGAACAACGCACGCAGCAGCAGGAACAGGCCCGCCGCGCCGAGCGCCGTGCCGGCCAGTGCCGGCAGGTAGGCGACGAGCCCGCCCCGTTCGAGCGCGGGGCCGAGCGTGTAGTAGCCGACGATGAGCCCGGGCAGCATGGCCATGAACCACAGCCGCTGCGTCGCGTGCCGCGGGTCGGCGTCGGCCAGGTCGCCGTGGATCGCGGCGCGCGGGTTGAAGTCGATGCAGTTCTTCTGGCAGCCCACGCAGCTCGGGCAGTAGCCGTTGCGCACCACGAACACCGGCGCCTGCCCGTGGCTGCGCTGCACCGGCGCCAGCGGGCAGAAGGTGCCGCACCAGCCGCTGCGGCCCTTGAAGGCGAAGCCGCCGGCGAGCGCCAGCCCCAGCGCCGCGGCGCACATCGCCGCCGTGGCCACGCCGTCGCCGTTGAGCAGCGGCCGGCGCAACGCCACCATCGCCACCAGCAGCGCCACCGCGACGAGGTACGACCAGTAGCGCGCGGCCGCCGGCAGGGCGCGTTTCACCTCCAGGCCCAGCGTGCGGGGCAGCTGGTTCAGGAAGGCCATCGGGCACACCTGCCGCCACAGCCCCGGCGCCACGGCCCACAGCCCCGGCAGCAGCGGCACGGCAACGGTCCAGAAGAGCGCGAGGCCGAGCTGCGGCCGCACGACCAGCAGCACGATCTCGGCCAACGCCAGCGCCAGCGCGGCGACGCGCAGCACCAGCCACAGCGCGTCGGGGCCCTGCCGCGGCCGCTGCGTGTAGTTGGCGAAGAGGACGGCGGGGCTGGCGCCGGTGCTCATCGTCGGGCGCCACCGCCTCGCGGCATCGGCCTCATCCTTTCGCTTCGGCCCGCCGCAGGCGCTGGCTCAGCACGCGGCCCAGGTCGAGCAGCAGCTCGCGCGCGATGCGCGGGTGCCAAGCCGCCAGGCGCTCGAAGGCGGCGAACGGCAGGCACAGCAGGTCGACCGCATCGTCGGCCCACAACGTGGCCGAGCGCGGCTTGCCGTCGAAGAAGGCGAGCTCGCCGAACACCGTGCCCGGGCCCATCGGCGCGGTGGCCGCGCGCTTCTTGCCTGCCGCCAGCTCGCCGCGCACGTGGCCGGCGCGGATGATGTAGATGGCGCGCCCGGTCTCGCCCGCCTGCACGATGCGTTCGCCCGGCGCGAAGCGGCGCGGCTCGGCGAAGCTGACGAAGGTCTCCCACTCCGCGTTGGACAGGCCGCGCAGGATGACGCTCTCGTCGCCCTGCGGCAGCGCGCTGTCGGGCTGCTCGTAGTTGAAGAGGTCGGGCTTGGCCACGTGCCGGGGCGGGCGGATGCTGGGCTGCAAGATAGCATCCGCGCGGTGCCGAGCGAAGGGGTGGAGAACCCGGGGTGAACATGACCGCCAGCACGCTGATGTGGAGCGTCGTCTTCGGCTCGCTGGGGGCCGGCTACTGCATGTACGGCTACCGGCAGCGGGCGTGGCTGCCGGGAGTGTGCGGCGTGCTGCTGATCGTGCTGCCCTATCTGGTGACCCAGGCCTACGCGCTGGTGGCCGTCTGCACGCTGGTGGCGGCGGCGCCGTTCTTCGTCAGGCGCTGAGGCCCTGCCGCGGTCGCTCTCGAGAAACTGAGTCTTCCTTCATT
>JAHCKS010000200.1 GCA_026125665.1 Rubrivivax sp. | reverse complement strand
AGCGCACACGGTGGACCTCTTCGCCTACCAGGCCAGGAGCCCCATCGTGCGCGCCAACGCCGTGCAGGGCCCGATGCACCCGAACCTGGGCATCGCGATGGACATGAGCATCCAGCTCAAGGCCGCCAACGGCGCCATCTGCACGCTGAGCCTCTCGTTCAACAACGACGGGCCGCTGGGCACCTTCTTCCGCTACATCGGCGACACCGGCACCTACATCGCCCGCTACGACGACCTGGTCGACGGCAAGGAACAGAAGATCGACGTCAGCCAGGTCGACGTGTCGATGAACGGCATCGAGCTGCAGGACCGCGAGTTCTTCGCCGCCATCCGCGAAGGCCGCGAGCCGAACGCCAGCGTCAGGCAGGTGCTGCCGTGTTACGAGGTGCTGCACGACCTGGACCGGCAGCTCGCATCGAGCCTCTGAGCATCCCGGGCCTGCCTGTCAATGCGCCCGGGGTTCGCGAAGAGGGCGTGGGTGGCCGACGATCGAGGCGCGCCGGGCCACGCCGGCCCTGTCGTCACCCGCTGCGTTGCAGTACAACGCCGGCCATGGACGCAAGGCGCGTCGAGCTGCTGCAGCGCATGCCGGTGTTTGGCGCGCTGAACGCCGCCACGCTGGAGCTGCTGCTGGCCAAGTCGCGCCACCGCGAGGTGGCCGAGGGCGAGTACTTCTTCCGCGAAGGCGACGCGGCACGCTCGATGTACGTCATCGAATCGGGCCACGCCGTCGTCACCCGCCGCTGGAGCGGCCGCGAGCTGGAGCTCAACCGCTTCGGCCCCGGCGACTGCTTCGGCGAGATGGCGCTGATGGACCTGCACCCGCGCAGCGCCGCCGTGCGCGCGCTCGAACCGTGCGTGGCGCTGGAGTTCGGGCACGACGAGATGCTGCACCTGTACGAGACCGACCTCGAGCAGTTCGCGCTGTTGCAGATGAACCTCGGCCGCGAGCTCTGCCGCCGCCTGCGCGCCACCGACGAGCTGCTGTTCCGCGCAGCGATGGGCGAGCTGCCCGATTCGCCGCCGCCATTGCGCTGAGGCAGCAGCGCGGCGGCCTGCCGCGCGCGCTAGTGGACGTCCTTGCGCGGTGGCCGGTTGCGCGCCCCGGCCTCGCTGGCCAGCGCCTTGCCTTCGATGCCTGCGAACAGCTTCGCCGCGCGCACCTTGATGTCGAGCAGCTCGTTGGCCGTCACGCTGTAGCGGCCGCTGAACTTGTCGACCTGGACGCTGAACTCGACGTCCTTGCCGGCGTGCGAGAGCATGCCGCTGGTGAAGGCGTAGTCGGCCGCATGGGCCGGCAGGCCGTGCGCCTTCACGTCGTAGTCGCGATAGGTCACGTCGTGGATCTCGCCGCTGGCGAGGTCCAGCCACCCGGTGGAGTGGATGACCTCCTCGTCGAGCTCGTCGGTGATGGTGATCTGCACCTTGAGTTGCACGATCGGTGGCCCTTCGTTGGGTGGCGGGTTCGGGTGGGGTGGGGCTGCGGACAGCCCGGCCCTGGCTTGTGCGCCTGGGAACGAGCGCGGCCGGACATTTTGCGCGTGGTTGGTCGGCGCGGCGGCCCGGCGCGCGGCGGGGCAGGGAAGGCCCCAGGGTTGCCGGCAGGCCATGCCCCTTCGCCGCAAGGCCGCGCGCGCCGGGCCGCCGATCTGCCTTCTTGAGGATGCCCGCGGCGGATCCGCGCCCTATGCTGCACACGAAGAGGGAAACAGGAGGAGAGATGAAGGCCGCCCTTGCGCTGGCCGCGGCGGTCTTCGCCGCCAGCACAGCCCATGCCGATGACTTCGCCGGCAAGCAGATCAGCTGGGACAACGACCTGTGGGCCAAAGGCCGCACCGACCGCTGGTACACCAACGGCCTGCGCATGACCTGGACCTACGACACCGAGCCCAGGCTGGAGCCCACCCGCCGCTTCCGCGAAGCCAGCCGCTGGCTGCTGTGGGAAGGGGCGCGCCCCTCGCTCGGCTATGGCATCGGGCAGGCGATGTACACGCCGCGCGACATCGAACGGTCCGATCCGCAGTTCGCCGATCGGCCCTGGGGCGCCTTCCTCTACGCCAGCCTGAGCGCGCATGCCGAAAACCCGAGCGATTCGCGCGACGAATTCCGTGCCACCGAAGTGAAGTACGGCATCGCCGGGCGCTACGCGATGGGCGAGCCGCTGCAGAAGCTCGTGCACCAGGTGGTCGACTCGCCCGAGCCGCGCGGCTGGGACCAGCAGGTACGCACACGCATCGGGCTGCAGCTCACGCACGCGCGCGTCTACCGCATCGGCGACCGGCCGCTGAACGACATGCTCGGCCTGCAGGTGGGCTTCGGCGGCGCCGTCGGCACCCTGCGCACGCACGCCAACCTGAACGCCGCGCTGATGTTCGGCGACCTGAAGGGCAGCAACGCGCCGCTGATGATCGGCAACGAGGGCGACTTCGTGGCCCAGGACTTCGCGAAGCGCGCGCAGTACAGCAGGCCCTTCGCCTTCGTCGCCGTCAACGGCACCGCCGTGGCCTACAACTACTTCATCGAGGGGCGCACGCCGTACGGGCGCTCGGCCATCGAGGCCAAGCGCTCCTACACCATGGTCGTCGCCGGCGTCTCGCTGCCCCTGCAGCGGTTGTGGGCCTGCCTGCCGCGGCTCGTCTATACGCAGACCTCGCGCTCGTCGGAGTTCCGCAACCGCGACGGCGGCAAAGAGGCGCGGCAGCGCTGGGGCACGTTCACGCTGAACTGGGATCGCGACGCGCCAGGCAACCCATGCACCTTGGGTGCCGGGACACGTTGATCACGCTGCGCAACACCGCCACCCGGTATGGGTGGCGCAGCGCGACGGCAGCTGGCGCGCGTGGCTGCGCGAGCTGGAGCCCAACCCGGTGTGGCCGCCCGGCTTCTTCGAGGAGCCGGGTCGCGGTTCAGGGGCGCACGGGTGGCGAATGCGCTGTGGTAATCTGCCACAACTCCATGGGCAGCAACTCCATCCGCATCTCGGCCGAGCTGTTCGCGCAGGCCCAGCGCCAGGGCGAGGTCCTGTCGCGCTCGGCCGCCCAGCAGCTCGAGCACTGGGCGCGGTTGGGCGCCGCGGTCGAGCAGAGCGGCCTGACGGTGGGCGAGCTCGTCGAGTTCCTGCGCGGCGGCGCCAGCAAGGTTGAACGCAAGGGGTCGCTCGAGCAAACGCCGTGGGCCGCCAAGCGCGCCCGGCAGGCGCGCGACATCGCAGCCATCGAATCCGGCGACGCCAGCAACGAGTCGATGAGCTGGTTCCCGGGCGGTCGCGCGCGGCGTGCCAGGGCGATCAAGTCGCCCCGGTAACGGCCTTGTGATGCCGCTCACTACCCAGCGGCCCCCCGGCGCGTCGCTCGCGGGGCACGACACATGACCGATCCGACGTCCTCATCCCGCCGCGTGGCGCTGGTCACCGGCGCCGCCTCGGGCATCGGTGCCGCCACCGCCCGCCGCTTCCTGCGCGAGGGCTGGCACGTCGCCATCAACCACGTCGAGGGCCAGCGCGAAGCCGCCGAAGCCCTGGCCGCCAGCGCCGACGCGCCCAGGGGCCAGCGCGCCATCGCCATCGAAGCCGACGTGACGCACGACGCCGATTGTGTGCGCCTGGTCGAGGCCACCGTGCACACGCTCGGCCGGCTCGACGTGCTGGTCAACGCCGCCGGCATCAGCAAGATGGTGCCGCACGCCCGCCTGCACGACGTGTCGGCCGAGGACTTCCAGCGCATCTACGCCGTCAACACCATCGGCCCCTTCCAGATGATGCGCGCCGCCGCGCCGCACCTGAAGGCGGCCGCCGCGGGTGCTAGCGGCGCGGCCGCGGTGGTGAACATCGCGTCGCGCGCGGCGCTGACGGGCGGTGGCTCGTCGATCCCCTACGCCGCGTCGAAGGCCGCGGTGAACGCGTTGACGATGTCGATGGCGCGCGTGCTCGCGCCCGAGGTGCGCGTGAACGCCGTTTGCCCGGCGCTGGTGGAGCAGGGTTTCGTCGAACGGCTGGCGCCGGAGATGTTCGCGGCGCGCCGCGCGCACCAGATCGAGGTCTCGCCGCTCAAGCGCATCGGCCACCCCGACGAGGTGGCCGAAGCCATCTGGTGGCTGGCCACCGGCGCTTCGATGATGACCGGCGCGATCGTCGAGCTCGACTTCGGCATGCACCTGAACGCGGTCTGACCACGGCCGCCTGCGCTCCAAGGTCGGTGACCGCGCCTCGGGTGCCATGCCCTGAGCGGCCCCACGGCATCGGCCCGGCGCGCGGGTGATCGTGGGCCGCCCAAGACGCTTCTTCGCGAACGCCAGGTGCAGTCACGGGCCTGGGATGCTCTCAAGTTGATCCGGCTTTGCCGGGCACCTTGAACCCTCGCGGGGGCGGGCCGGGCTGGCCCGGCCCTGGGGCGCTCAGAAGACGTGCCGCACGCCCAGCTCCACGCCGCGCGACGTGTTGCCGCCGGCCAGGCCTGCCGGCCCTCCGGCGATGGTGAAGGTCGCGGCGCCCTTGTTCGCCACCTGCGCCAGCGTGCCGTACAGCACGGTGCGCTTGCTCAGGCCGTGCACGTAGCCCAGGCCGAGCTGCGTCGCATCGTTGGCCTCCACGCTCGCGGCGCCGACGCGGCCTGCCAGGTCGGCGCGGTTCCACGAGAGCTTGAGCTCGCCGCTGGCGCCCAGCGGAATCCAGGCGCCCACCAGCACGTTCGTCTGCTGCGTGTCGGCCACGTCGAAGCGCCGCCAGGCCAGCGAAACGCGGGCGGCGCCGAAGTCGTAGCTGCCGCCGAGCGCCGTGTCCTTGAACGCGCCGCGCGTGGTGAGGTCGTTCTCGCTGCGCGTCAGTGCGGCCGACACGCCGAACGCCTTCTGCGCATAACCCAGGCGCCCACCCACCACCTTGTGCTGGCCGTTCGCGGCCGTGCCGCCTTCGCCGGCGGCCAGCATCACGCCGCCTTCGATGCCGCCCAGGCCCGCCGGCGACAGCCACTGCAAGGCGTTGCTCGAGCGCACCGTGGTGTTCGGGCTGGTTCCGAACGCGGCGCGGATGGGGCCTGTCTGCGAAGCCGCGACGAAGTTGCTCGAACTGGCCACGCCGACATAGCTGAACGGGTCGTAGCGACCCCAGTTCACATAGCTCGGCACGAAGTCGCGGCCGGCCCGCAGCTCGCCCAGGCTGCGGCTGGCCAGGCTCACCGTCGAACGACGGTCCCAGAACTGCGTCGTCGAGGCCTGCGTGCCGCTGTCCAGCAGGATGCCGTGTTCGAGGTGGAAGCCCGCGGAGAGCCCGCCGCCGAGGTCTTCCGTTCCGCGCAAGATCAGCCGGCTGGTCGAGTTGCCGCCGCTCGCGAGCGACTTGACGCTTCCGCGGCCCTGGTTGTCGACGTGGCGTACGGCGGCGTCGGCGATGCCGGCGAGGGTGACCTGCGCCGCCGCGCCGGCAGCCGCGCCGGAGGCGACGAGCGCGACGGCCAGGGATCGGGTGAGCTTCATGGGCGGTTCTCCTTTGTGCGTGGTGGGGTGGTGTGGTGGGAACGAGGCGCAGCAAGCCCTTCCGACCGCCCCTCGAGCGGGTGAAGAGGTCTTGGGAGACACGGGCCGCCGGGCCTGCGCGCCCGCCCGGCAGCCGATGCGCTGGCCGCCGAGGGCGGCGGCTAGCCCATCTGCGCGAGCACGCGATCGACCATCACGCCGGCCTGGCCGAGGTAGTTCTCGGGGGCCAGCATGCGTTCGAGCTGGGCGCGGCCGACGTGGCGGCTGATCTGCGGATGTGCCGCCAGCAGCTCGATCAGCGGGGTCTTCGTCGCCAGCGATTCGCGGCACAGGTCGTAAACCAGGTCGTGCGCGAACTCGCGGCCGATGTGCGGGCCGAGGCCCATCATCACCGCCTCGCTCATGACGAGGCCGCCGGTCATCTCGATGTTGCGGCGCATGGCGGCGGCATCGACCTCCAGCCCTTCCAGCACCGCGCGCGACTGCTTCAGCGCGCCGGCGATGAGGCAGAAC
>JAHCKS010000199.1 GCA_026125665.1 Rubrivivax sp. | reverse complement strand
TCGGCCGGCAGCACGAGCGTGGCGATGCACCCCGGCGGCGCGTGCGCCGCGCGCACGGCCTCGGCGGCCGCCTCGCCCAGCGACGCGGCCGACGACGAGCGGGCGACCCAGTGCGACATCGGCCGCGCCAGCGCCTCGATGTCGGCGGTGAGCGGCGCGTCGTGCACGAGGTGGTGCGTGGCGTGGTCGCCGACGATGTTGAGCACCGGCGAACGCGCGCGCTTCGCGTTGTGCAGGTTCGCCAGGCCGTTGGCCAGGCCCGGCCCGGTGTGCAGCAGCGTCGCCGCGGCGCGCCCGGCCATGCGCGCGTAGCCGTCGGCCATGCCGGTGACCACCGTCTCGGCCAGGCCGAGCACGCAGCGCATGCGCGGCTGCCGGTCGAGCGCGGCCACGAAGTGCATCTCCGAGGTGCCGGGGTTGGCGAAGCAGTGGTCGACGCCATGCGCGAGCAGCGTCTCGCACAGCAGGTCGGCACCGGTGCGGGCGGCCGGCGCTTGCGCGAGCGTCGTTTGCGCGGGCGTCGTTCGTGCGGGCGTCGTCATCGCCGTCGCGCCTTCGCTCGCCGCGGCGCTCACGCGGTGGCAACCGGCGCGGCCAGCCGATAGCGCAGCGCGCCGTCGGCGCCCGGCTCGGCGACGACCTCGCCGCGGTGCACGAGGTGATTCAGGTGCGCCACGCTCTCGCCGGTGGCCAGGCCCAGCAGCTCGCCGCGCAGGTCGATCGGCCGCGCGAAGAGCGCGCCGAACACGTCCACCACGCGCTTGGGCTCGCCGCCGAGCGTGCGCTTCAGCCGCGTCAGGCTGCGCGCATGGCCGCCGGCCAGCCGGTCGAGCCGCGCGTGCAGGCCGCGGAACGGCTCGCCGTGGGCCGGCAGCACGAGCAGGTCGTCGGGCAGCTCGGCACGCAGCCGGGCGATCGACGCGAGCCAGTCGCCGAGCGGGTCGGCGTCGGGCTCGGTCGGGAACACCGACACGTTGGACGAGATACGCGGCAGCACCTGGTCGCCCGAGATCATCAGCTTCAGGCTTTCGCTCACCAGGCACGCGTGCTCGGGCGAGTGGCCGCGCCCGACGACGACGCGCCACTCGTGCGCGCCGATCGCCACGCGTTCGCCTTCGCGCAGGCGGCGGTAGCTGTCGGGCAGCGCGTGCATGTACTTGCCGAAGCCGCCGAAGCGCGCGCGGTAGACGTCCAGCGCCTCGTCGGGCCAGCCGCAGCGGCGGTAGAAGCGGATCGCGTCGTCGGGCGCCTCGCGGCCCGTGTCGGCGGCCAGCGTGCGGCACATCAGGTACTCGGTGCGCGTCATCCACAGCCGCGCCTCGAACTTGCGCGTCAGCCAGCCGGCCATGCCCATGTGGTCGGGGTGCATGTGCGTGGCGAACACGCGCGTCACCGGCCGGCCGCCGAGCGCGCCGTCGGGGGCCAGCAGCGCGCGCCAGGCGGCCAGCACCTCCGGCGTCTGCGTGCCGGTGTCCACCACCGCCCAGCCGGCGACGCCTTCGAACACGTCTTGCAGCAGGTACAGGTTGATGTGGTTCAGCGAGAACGGCAGCGGCATGCGCAGCCACAGCACGCCCGGCGCGATGGCCTTCAGCGTGCCGGGCGCCGGCGGCTCGCCGCAGGGGTAGCTGAGCGGCGCGGCTTCGGGAACGGCGTCGGCCGCGGCGGATTCGTCCATGGCGCGACGATAGCCGCAACGCGGCGCAGCCACTACTCGGCCCTGCCGGATACCCCGCAAATGCGCTGCGGCCGCTCCGACGTGCACCGCTACACTCAGATTGCATGTTATGAGCGGGGAGGACAACGTGAACAGGATCGCCAGGCTTGCATCGGCGCTGTGCTTGGCCGCACTGGCCGGCTGTGGTGGCGGTGGCGGCGGCAGTTCCGCGCAGACCGAACCCGCGGTCGCGTTCTCACTCGACGCCGACACGCTGTCGGGATCGCTCGAGGCCGGCGACGAACTCACACTGCGCATCACCGGGCGGTGGACGACGAACGACGCGGCACTCGTTTCGGTCTACCTGCGTGTCCAGGACCCGGGCGCCTCATTCCAGCTGCCCGCCGCGGCAACCAGCAGCGGCGCCGTTGCCATCGACCTTCCGGTCCGCCGCACCCTGACGGCCGGCTCGCACGCCGGGCAGCTCACCGTCCGTGCGTGCCGTGACCCAGGGTGTCTGAGCCCCCTCCCCGGTAGCGCCACGGTGGCCTATCAGCTCACGGTGCATGCTGTTCTCGACTGGCTCACGCACCAGGGCGGCATCAGCCATCGGGGCGCCGTACCCGTCCACCTCGACCCCTCGAAGTTCAGGCAGGTTTGGTCATGGCAGCGGCCCCCGAGTTCGGAGCCGATCGGCGGGATCAACCCGGTCGTCACCCATCAAGGGAAGGTGTTCGTCACCAGCGACGTCTACTTCGGAGAGGCGCGCCTCTATGCGCTGGACGAGAGCGACGGCCGCGAGCGGTGGGTGCGCTCGCTGGGCACCGTTCCCGCGTTCAACCCGCCCGCCGTCGGCGGTAGCAAGGTGTACGCGGCAGTCACCGGGCATGAGGCCACCGCGCTGTACGCCTTCGATGTCGAAACCGGCACGTACCTGCACAAGTCGCCCTTCGAGGCCCAGTGGCCGCACTACCTCGCGGCCACCGTGGACGGAGACATCGTCTTCCAGGGCGGGGGCTACTTCGGTGGCACGGTCTACGGCTTCTCCACGCAAGACGGCCGCCGGGCCTGGTCGGCTTCGCTGGGCGGGGCCTGGGACATGTTCTCCGTGGCGGCGGACGCCCAGCACGTCTACCACCACAGCGGGGCCGCCCTGCACATCTTGGCGCGCGACACCGGCGCTACGGTGGCGAACATCGCCGATCCGTTTGGTGGTGCCTTCAACGGCTACGCCTACCACGGCGGACCGGTGGTCGGTACGCAGGGCATGGTCATGTCCTTCGCCGGCGAGGCTTACAACGGGCGCGCGAGCTCCAGCACCGAGCACTTTGCGCAGCGGCCGATCTCCGCGTTCGACATCGCGCGACGCCAGTACGCCTGGACCACGAACCACGCCTACCTCACCGCCCCGGCGGCCCTCGACGGGTTTCTGTATGCGGCGCGCAACGAGCCGGCTGCACTGGATGCCATCGCCGAGGCCACGGGGCAGGTCCGGTGGAGCTTCGCACTGCCACCGGCGCACGGGAACCGCTTCCACCGCAACATCGTGGTGACCTCCACCCTGTTGTTCTGCAGCACCGACACGAAGGTGCTGGCGATCGACCTCGCTTCGCGCGAGGTCGTGTGGAGCCAGTCCACGCCGGGCATGCTCGCGCTCTCAGGAGGGCGAACGTTGTATGTCGCAACCGGCGCACGCGAGAGCGACGGCCGACTGGTCGCCGTGCGCTTGCGCTGACCTCGCCGGCGACACGCTCGACACCGCGGGCTGCGCCCCGCTAGCGCCAACGGCACGCAGCGCGCGGCTACGTGACGCCAGGGGGCGTCGGCGCCCCGCCCTGCCCGGCCAGCCAGCGCGCCTTGCGCGCCGCGCGCTCGTCGCTGCGCCGGCCGCGCTCGGCGGCCACCCAGCGGGTGACGTCGAAGGTGGCGAGCAGCCGCGCTGCCGGCTGATGCTCGCTGCGCAGCGCCGTGTGCGGCACCACGTGGTACTCGCGGCCGAAGCCGTCGCGTGTGAGCCAGCCGGTGTCGACCAGCCAGCGGCGCAACTCGACGTGGTCGGTGTCGAGCCAGCCGGCAGCGCCGGCGAGCGCCGCCTTGAGCTTGTCGTTGACCTCGCGCTCCGACAGGCGGGCGCCCGGCGGCAGCGTGGCGTGCACGAGCGCCAGCGCCAGCGTCTGCTCGCCGTCGCCGAGGCCGCCGAGCGCGACATGGTCCTTGACGACGAGCGAAGAAAGCGTGGGCAGGAACTGGTTCATGGCGCCACCTCTTGGCGTTGTGGTGCGGGGTCTGGGGTGAGGCACGCCATTCTGCGGCCTCGGGCGCCAGGGCGGCACGGGCGGCTGCCGGGCCCGGCGCGATGGCGGCGGCGGCGCGCCGCGGCTCAGGCCGGCAGCGCTGCGCGCCGGTAGTCGCTCGGCGGCAGCCCGACGTGCGCGCGGAACACGCGGCTGAAGTGCGCCATGTTCTGGAAGCCGGCGGCCAGCGCGATCTCGGTGATCGAGCGGTGCGCGCTGGCACGGTCGACGAAGGCCTGGCGGCACGCTTCGAGCCGGCGCGCCAGGATGTAGCCGGCCACGCCGTCGGTCTCTTCGGCAAAGGCGTTGTACAGCTGCCGGCGACTGACGTTCATCGCACGCGCGATCGCGTCCACCGTGAGGCCGGGGTCGGCGAGGTGCGTCGCCACGTGCTGCTTGATGCGCTCGCGCAGCACCTCGCGCTGCGTCTGCGCCGTGGCCTGGCCGGCCAGGTCGAGCAGCGACAGGTGCACGAGCTGCGTGATCGCCTCGCCGACGCCACGCGCACTGGCCTCGGGCATGCTCGGCAGCTCGCGGAAGGCGTTGCGCATGGTGTCCAGCGCCACGCGCGAGATGCCGCCGCTGCCGCCCAGGCGCCGCGCCATCAGCGCCTCCAGCGCCGCGGGGCTCAAGCCGCGCTCGGCGAAGGCGTGCTTGGGCAGCATGACGATGAGGTGCTCGACCCGCTCGGGGTTGGCCACCGCGTAGCTGTCGGTGGTGTCGTAGATGCTCCACTGGCCCGGCGTCACCCAGGTCTCGCGGCCCTGCTGCTCGACGCCGGCGCAGCCGACCCACGGCGCGACGATCTTCAGGTAAGGCGTCTCGGTGGCGCGCGCCAGCGACGAGCTGCGCGTGACGCGGTGGCGCGTCGCCTCCAGGTGCGTGAGCACCACGTCGCCGGCGTGCCAGGTGCTGGCGCGGCCGCTGAAGCCGGTGTCGCCGTACTCCTCGGAACGCAGGCCCTGGAACAACCCGGCCACCCAATGGCGCCAGAAAGCCACCCGCTCGCCGGGGGCGACCTCGGCGGTGTCCATCAGGTGCGGCTTGGGCGTGGGCATGGCAGGCGGCGCGCGGGCCGCGAGCTTAGCGCCGTGCGGGCGGACCGGGAACGCACGCCCGCGGAAAACACGGAACGGGCCCGCACCCGCGGGTAAGCCCCAGCACCCGATGCACGCGCCGGCAAGCACCGTGCACGCTTGGCAAAGCCGGCGGCCGCGGCGCTGCCCAGAATCGCCCCCGGCGTTGCCAAACCATCCAGACACAGGAGACAGCATGAGCCGAACCACGCCCCTTCTGCCCTCGGATCTGCCCTCGGACTCCACGCCCACCCGGCCCGCTGGCCAGGGCGTGCAACGGCGCCGCGTCGTGCAGGCGCTGGCCGCCGGCGCCGCCACCGCCGGGCTGCCGGCGCTGGCACAGGCCCGCCCGGTGCGCGTGGGCTACGCGATGGCCCGCACCGGCCCGTGGAGCGTCGGCGCGCAGGTCAGCCAGGAGCCCAACTACCTGCTCTGGGCCGAGCAGGTGAACGCCGCCGGCGGCCTGAGCGTGAAGGGCCAGAAGCGCCCCGTCGAGCTCGTCAGCAGCGACGACCAGAGCAACATCGAGACCTGCGTGCGCACCTACGAGAAGCTGATGGGCAGCGACAAGGTCGACCTCGTCCTGCCGCCGTGGGGCAGCAACGCCAACTTCGCCGTGGCGCCCATCGCCAACAAGTACGGCTACCCGTTCCTGGCGCCCACGGCCCTGAGCCGCCGGCTGGTGGAGATGAAGCTGCCGTACTTCTTCCTGCTGCTGCAGCAGCCCAAGCCGATGATGGACGCGCTCGTGGACATGCTGAAGAGCAACGGCGCCAAGTCGGCCGCCGTCATCTACGTGGACGACCTGTTCGGCATCGAGAACTTCGCTGCGCTGAAGGTGGCCGCGGGCGGCGTGCTCGACATCGTCGACGCGAAGAGCTACCCGCTCGGCGTGAAGGACCTGAGCCCGGTGCTGCGCAGCATGAAGGACCGCAACCCCGACGCGTTCATCGGCCTCACGTACCCGCCCGACACCATCCTCGCCAGCCGGCAGAGCAAGGAGATCGGCTTCAACCCGAAGTTCTTCTACGCCAGCGTGGGCACCGCCTTCCAGCTCTACCGCAACGTGATGAAGGAAGGCGCCGAAGGCGTGCTCGGCATGGGCAGCTGGAAC
>JAHCKS010000198.1 GCA_026125665.1 Rubrivivax sp. | reverse complement strand
CGCCGCAGCGGCCGGCGGCGGCTCGCCCGTCAGCAGCTGCGCCCAGCGGGCCTCGCGTTCGCCGGGCGCACGCGCCAGCTTCACGGTGCGCGGCGGGTCCTTCGCCGCCAGCTCCTCGAGGAAGCCCTCGACGCTCGAGATGTCGGCAAACCGATGCAACCGCTCGCAGTTCAGCCGCAGCTCGGCCGCCGTCTGCGGCCCGCGCAGCATCAGCACCGCCAGCAGCGCCGCGGCGGCGCCCGGCACCTGCAAGGCACGCGGCAGGTTGTGCTCGTACTTCACGACGCGGCTGCCGCTCGTCTCGAACACGAGCGCGAGCGCCTTCAGTCCGTCGAGCGCCACGAGCACGTCGGACTCGCCGGCGTCGATCACCGGGTCGCGCGCCGTCTTCTGGTTGCAGCCGTTGACGAGCGCGTTCAGACTGAGCGGATAGGTGTCGGGCACCGTGGCCTGCTTCTCGACGAGCACGCCGAGCACGCGTGCCTCGAGCGGGGTCAGGTGGCGCATGAGGCGCCGGCCCTCAGTTCGCCTGGCCGTCGTGCGCGGCGATGACGGCGCCGTTGACGAAGTGGCTCTCCTTCGCGCACAGCGTCACCAGCAGCACATCCAGGTCCTCGGGCTTGCCGACGCGCTTGCGCGGGAAGCTCTGCAGCAGGCGCTGGCCCGCCTCGGTCTGCCAGACATGGTGGTTGATCTCGGTGTCGATGTAGCCGGGGCACAGGGCGTTGACGTTGATGCCGAAGCGCCCCCACTCGAGCGCCATGGCGCGCGTCATGTGCACCACCGCGGCCTTGCTGATGCAGTACACGCCGATGCCGGGGGAGACGTGCAGCCCGGCCATCGATGCGATGTTGACAATGCGCCCGCCGGTGTAGGTGCCCGGCGCCTCGCCCTTGCTGCGCGCGATCATGCGCTTGGCGACCTCCTGCGCGACGAAGAACGCGCCGCGCGTGTTCGTGTTCATCACGTAGTCGAAGTCCTCCGGGGCCACTTCCAGCAGCTTCTGCGTCGCGCCGACACCCGAGTTGTTCACGAGGATGTCGATGGCGCCCATCTCCGTCTCGGCGTGCGCCACGGCGCTCTTGATGCTGGTCGGGTCGGTGACGTCCAGGCCGACGACATGCGCGTCGCCGCCGGCCGCCTCGATCTCGGCGCGCAGCGTCTTCAGCCGCTCGATGCGGCGCGCCGCGAGCACGACGCCGGCGCCGGCGCGGCTGAGCACGCGCGCGAACTGCGCCCCCAGGCCGCTGGAGGCGCCGGTGACGAAGGCCACGCGGCCGGACAGGTCGATGTCGTAGGCCATGCGCGGCCCTCCCGAAGCGTTGCGTTGCGAGCGAGGGGCACGGTGCGCAGCCCCCACGGCGGTTGCCGGAAACGATAGCACGCGCCCCTGCGCGACTGCGGCGGCCGCGGCGCTTCGCATTGGGAGAACGCGGCGTTGCGGCATCATCGCCGCGCCCATGCTGTTGCAGATCCAGAACCTGGCCAAGCGCTATGGCGAGAGCAGCGTCTTTCGCGATGTCTCGCTGTCGCTCGCCGGCGGCGAATTCGTCGCGCTGGTCGGCGAGAGCGGCGTCGGCAAGTCGACGCTGCTGAACTGCATCGCCGGGCTCGACCGTGCCGACGCGGGCCGCATCGTGCTGGCCGGCACCGAGCTCGCGACGCTGGACGACGACGCCTGCGCGCGCCTGCGCCGCGTGCACGTGGGCTTCGTCTTCCAGGCCTTCCACGTGCTGCCGCACCTGCCCGTGGCCGAGAACGTGGCGCTGCCGCTGTGGCTGGCCGGCGTCGGCCGCACCGACGGCCTGGCGCGCGCCGAAGCGGCGCTCGCCGCCGTGGGCCTGCAAGGGCTCGGCGCTCGCTGGCCGGCACAGCTCTCGGGGGGCCAGTTGCAGCGCGTGGCCATCGCGCGCGCCGTCGTGCACCGGCCGCAGCTCATCCTCGCCGACGAGCCGACCGGCAACCTCGATCCGGGCACCGCGGCCGTCGTGCTGGAGGTGCTGAGGCGCGAGGTGCGCGAGACCGGCGCAGCCTGCCTGCTCGTCACGCATTCGGCGACGGCGGCGGCGATGGCCGACCGCACGCTGCACCTGACGCCCGAGGGGACGAGCGCGCTCACTGTGGCGGCATGACGGTGGCGGCATGACGGTGGCGGCATGACGGTGGCGGCATGACGCATCCGACCTGGGCGCGGCCGGCCCCGGCCACCGCCACGCGCGCGTGGCACTGGGCGACGCTGTGGCCGCTCGTCGTGCGCGAGTGGCGCCACCATCCGTGGCGGCATGCGGTGGCGCTGCTCGCGGTGACGCTCGGCGTGGCGCTCGCCTGGTCGGTGCACCTCATCAACCGCTCGGCGCTCGGCGAGTTCGCCGCGGCCGTGCGCAGCGCCAACGGCGAACCCGACCTGACGCTGCGAGGGCAGCGCGAGGGCTTCGACGATGCCTGGCTCGCGCGCGTGCTGGCCGACGAATCGGTGGCGCAGGCCAGCGCCGTGGTCGAGTGGGAGACGCATGCCCGTGGCGGCCCTGCGGCGGCGCGTGTTCCCGTGCGCGTGCTCGGGGTCGATGCGCTGCGCATCGCGACGCTGGCGCCGGATCTCGCGCCGCTGCCGCAGCGCGGCGAGGACCCGCTGGTGTTCCTCGATGCCGGCGTGGCGTTCGTCAACGGTGCGGCGCGCGAGCGCCTCGTCGCCCAAGCGTCGGTGCCCGCTTCGGCACCACCGGCGTCGGCGACGATCGAGCTGCAAAGCGGCACGCGCTGGGCGGCACTGCGGGTCGCCGGCGACGTCGCCGCGGGCGGGCCGCCGCTCGTCGTGGTGGACCTCGCCGCTGCGCAGGCGCTGTTCGACCCCGCGGCCGCGCAGGGCGGGCGGCCTTCGCGCCTGTCGCGCATCGACCTGCGGCTGGTACCCGGCACCGACGTGTCGCAGCTCGTGCAGCGGCTCGCGCTGCCGCCGGCCGTTCTCGCCCTGCCGCCGGAGGCGGCCGAGCAGCGCGTGTCGAACCTCTCGCGCGCCTACCGCGTCAATCTCGCGGTGCTGGCGCTGGTGGCGCTCTTCGTCGGCGCGTTCCTCGTCTACTCGGTGGTGTCGCTGTCGGTGGCGCAACGCACGCCGGCCTTCGCGCTGCTCGGCGTGCTCGGGCTCACGGCGCGCGGGCGCCGCGCCCTGGTGCTCGGCGAGTGCGCGCTGGTCGGCCTGGCCGGCGGCACGGCCGGCGTGGCGCTCGGCACCGGCCTTGCAGCAGCGGCGCTGCGGTGGCTGGCCGGCGATCTGGGCGGCGGCTATTTCCCCGGCGTGCAGCCGCCGCTGCACTGGAGCACCCCGGCCGCCATGCTGTTCATCGCGCTCGGCATGGCCTCGGCGCTGGCCGGCGGCCACGTGCCGGCGAAGGCGGCCGAACGGCTGCGGCCGGCGCAGGCGCTGAAGGGCCTGGGTGACCCGGACGCGAAGGCGGCCCCGGCCTGGCCGGCCCTGGCGCTGCTGGCGTTCGGCACGGCGCTGGCGTTCGCCCCGCCGATCGCCGGCCTGCCGCTGGCCGCCTACGTCTCGGTCGCCGCGCTGCTCAGCGGTGGCGTGGCGTGGGTTCCCGGCGTCGTGCACGGGCTCACGGCCGCGCGGCGTGTCCCGCGTTCGCCGCTGGCGCTGCTGGCGTGGCGGCGGGCCGGGCACCAGCGTGCCACCGCCACGGCGGCAACGGCGGGCGTGGTCGCGAGCCTCGCGCTCTCGGTGGCGCTGACGGTGATGGTGGCGAGCTTTCGCACCAGCGTCGCGCAATGGCTCGACCAGGTGCTGCCGGCCAACCTCTATGCGCGCAGCGCCGCCACCGCCGCGCTGGCCGAAGCGGCCTGGCTGCCGGCCGACTTCGAGCCGCGAGTCGCGGCCCTGCCCGGCGTGCTGCGGGCCAGCGCATCGCGCGTGCGCTCGCTGCAACTCGCGCCCGGCCGGCCCGCGGTGTCCCTGATGGCGCGCCCGCTGGTGCAGCCCGGCGCCGGACCGCAAGCGAGCCCAGGCGCGCATCCGGGCGGGCGTCCGGGCGGGCGTCCGGGCGGGCATCCGGGCGCGCCTGCGCTCGCCTTCGTCGAGCCGCCGCTGCCGCCGCATGGCAGCCTGCCCGACGTCTTCGTCAGCGAAGCCGTGCTGTCGCTCTACGGCGCGCGGCCGGGCAGCACGCTCGTCCTGCCGCTCGGCACGACGGCGCCGGGAAGCGGGGCCGGCACCGGCACGCCGGCGCGAGAGCACGCCACGCCGGTCGACGTCGCCGGTGCTTCGCCGCCCGGCGTGGCGGTGCACGTGCGCGGCGTCTACCGCGACTTCGCGCGGCAGTTCGGCTCGGTGACGATGGACCGCGCGCTGTACCGCGAGCTCACGGGCGACACGCGCCTGAACGACGTGGCGCTGTGGCTCGCCCCCGGCGCCGACGCAGCCGCCGTGACGGCCGCCGTGCGTGCCCTCTTGCCCGACCCGTCGATGCTCGACTTCGCCACCACCGGGGAGCTGCGCGAGATCTCGCTGAGCATCTTCGACCGCAGCTTCGCCGTCACCTACTACCTGCAGGCGGTGGCCATCGCCATCGGCCTGGTGGGAATCGCCGCCAGCCTGTCGGCGCAGGTGCTGGCGCGCCGCAAGGAGCTCGGCCTGCTCGCGCATCTGGGGCTGACGCGGCGGCAGCTGCTCGCCGTCGTCACCGGCGAGGCGGCGGCCTGGATCGCCGCGGGCGTGCTCGTGGGCCTCGGGCTCGGGCTGGCGGTGAGCGCGGTGCTCGTGCACGTGGTCAACCCGCAGAGCTTTCACTGGACGATGGAGATGGTGCTGCCGGGCGGCCGCCTGGCCGCACTGGCCGCGGCGGTGTTCGTCGCGGGCACGCTCACGTCGGCCTGGGCGGCGCGTGGCGCCACGGCGCGCAGCGCGGTGCTGTCGGTGAAGGAGGACTGGTGATGCACCCGGCGCGGCGAGCCTGGATGCGGGCGCTGGCGGCCGCGGCGGCCGCGGCAGCCACCGGCCGTGGCCGGCCCGCCCGGGCGGCCGATGAAGGCGTCCGGCGCGGCCGCACGCTCGCGTTCCCGCGCGACCACGGGGCACACCTCGCCGCGCGCATCGAGTGGTGGTACGTCACCGGCTGGCTGGCGCCGGCGGCGGATGCCGGCGGCGCGGGGCACGGCGCAGACGCCCGGCCCGAGCCCACGCACGGCTTCCAGATCACCTTCTTCCGCAGCCGCGTCGTGCTGCCGGGCGCGGCCGCGGCGACCGGCCGCTTCGCGCCGCGCCACCTGCTGTTCGCGCATGCCGCCGTCACCGACCTCGCGGCACGCCGGCACCTGCACGCACAGCGCGTCGCGCGCTGGAACGGCGACCCGGCAAGCGGCCCCGACCGCGCCGGCACCGCCGATGCGGACGTCGAGCTTGCGCGCTGGCATCTCGTTCGCGACGTCGCGAGCCCGGCCACCGCCTCGACCTGGCGGCTGGCGATGCGCAGCGACGCCTTCGCGCTGGGCGGCACGCTGCAGTCGCACGCGCCGCCGCTGCTGCAGGGCGATGCCGGCTTCTCGCGCAAGGGGCCGGAAGAGAAGCAGGCGAGCCACTACTACAGCCTGCCGCAGCTCGACGCGCGCGTCGAGCTGCGGCTCGGCGGCCACGCCTCGTCGGCCCCGGCGACGCCAGCGCAGCTGTCGGGCCGCGCCTGGCTCGACCACGAGTGGAGCGACGAGCTGATGCATCCGCAGGCCGTGGGCTGGGACTGGATCGGCATCAACCTCTTCGACGGCGGCGCGCTGACCGCCTTCCGCCTGCGCCGCGCCGACGGCAGCGTGCTGTGGGCCGGCGGCAGCCTGCGCGCGGCCCACGGCAGCGAGGCACGCGCCTTCGCGCCCGACGACGTGCAGTTCATCCCCGGCCGGCGCTGGCGCAGCCCGGCGACGAACGCCGACTACCCCGTGCGATGGCAGCTGGCGACGCCGGCCGGCCGCCACGAGGTGCGGGCGCTGCTCGACGCGCAGGAGCTCGACGGCCGCGCCGGCAGCGGCGCCGTCTACTGGGAGGGCCTGGCGGAACTGCGCGACGAAGCCGGCCGCCGCGTCGGCCTGGGCTACCTCGAGATGACAGGGTACGCCGCGCCGCTCAGGCTCGGCTGACGAGGCGTGGCCCGCGGCGCGGCCGCCGCCGCTCAGCCCT
>JAHCKS010000197.1 GCA_026125665.1 Rubrivivax sp. | reverse complement strand
CCGCCGCCGCCTCCGCCGCCGCCTCCCCCGCCGCCGCCGCCGCCCCCGGCGCCGGTGAGCCAGAAGGTCACGTTCGCGGCTGACGGCTTCTTCGCGGTCGGCAGCTCGCGGCTCGCGCCCACCGCGGCCGCCAAGCTCGACGACCTCGTCTCGAAGCTGAAGGACATCGCGCTGGAGGTCATCATCGTGGTCGGCCACACCGACTCCACGGGCGGCGCCGCGCTGAACCAGAAGCTGTCGGTGGCCCGTGCCGAGGCGGTGAAGACCTACCTCGTCAGCAAGGGCGTGGAGCGCAATCGCATCTACACCGAAGGCAAGGGTCCGTCGCAGCCGGTGGCCGACAACCGCACCGCCGAAGGGCGTGCGAAGAACCGCCGCGTCGAGATCGAGGTGGTGGGCACGCAGAAGAAGCAGTAGGCATGTGTTCGGCGCGGTGGCCTCGCGCCGCCGCCCGCCCCCTGCTTCGAAGCCCCGCCCCGGCGGGGCTTCTTCTTTTCGGCCTCACCAGCGTGCCCCTCGGCGGGGCTACGATGTGCCCATGACCGCGACCAACGTCGACGCGCAGGAACTGGCCAAGTTCAGCGAGCTCGCGCACCGCTGGTGGGACCCGACGAGCGAGTTCAGGCCGCTGCACGAGATCAACCCGCTTCGCCTGGCCTGGATCGACGAGACGGCCGGCCTGGCCGGCAAGACCGTGCTCGACGTGGGTTGCGGCGGCGGCATCCTCGCCGAAGCGATGGCGAGGCGCGCGAAGGGCGTGCTCGGCATCGACCTGGCGACCAAGCCGCTCGGCGTGGCGCGCCTGCATGCGCTGGAGTGCGGGGTGCCCAACGTCGAGTACCGCGAGGTCGCGGTCGAGGCGCTGGCGGCCGAGCGGGCGGGCGAGTTCGACGTCGTCACGTGCATGGAGATGCTCGAGCACGTGCCCGACCCCGCTTCCGTGGTGCAGGCCATCGCGCGCCTGGTACGGCCCGCAGGCTGGGTGTTCTTCTCGACCCTGAACCGCAACCCGAAGTCGTTCCTCTTCGCCATCGTCGGTGCCGAGTACCTGCTGCGGCTGCTGCCGCGCGGCACGCACGAGTACGCGAAGTTCATCCGCCCCAGCGAGCTGGGGCGATGGTGCCGCGCCAGCGGCCTCGAGCTGCAGGCCACGCGCGGCATGGACTACAACCCGCTGACGCGCCACTACGGCCTCACCGAGGACACGAGCGTCAACTACCTGTTCGCCTGCCGGCGCCCGGCATGAGCCCACCCGGCCGCCCGAAGGGACTCCAGTGAGTGGGTCGCCGCCGGTGGAGGTGGTGCTGTTCGACCTGGACGGCACGCTCGTCGACAGCGCACCCGACCTGGCGGCCGCCGCCAACGCGATGCGCGCGGCACGCGGACTCGACGCCGTGCCCTACGAGGCGCTGCGGCCGCTCGCGGGCTCCGGCGCGCGCGGCATGCTGGCGGGCGCCTTCGGACGCCAGCCGGGCGACGACGACTACGAACTGCTGCGCGACGAGTTCTATGCGCTGTACGAGCAGTGCATGCTGGCCACGACCCGCGCCTTCGACGGCATCGAGCCGCTGCTGCAGCACCTGCGGCAGCGTGGCCTGGCCTGGGGCATCGTCACGAACAAGGCGCGCCGCTTTGCCGCGCCGATGGTGCAGGCGATGGCGCCGCTGGCCGGTGCGGCCACGCTCGTCTGCGGCGACTGCACGCCGCACACCAAGCCGCACCCCGCGCCGCTGCTCGAGGCGGCGCGCCGCCTCGGCCGCGACCCGGCGCGCTGCATCTACGTGGGCGACGACCGGCGCGACATCGACGCCGGCCGTGCCGCGGGCATGGCCACCATCGCGGCCGCCTGGGGCTACCTCGGGGCCGACGCCGAGGTGCAGGCGTGGAACGCCGGCCACGTCGTCACCACCCCGGCCGAGCTCTTGAATCCGCTGGGATTGGCCTAAGATCGGGTTCCTGGGACCGACCTGGCTTCGACGTGGGTGCGGAGTCGGCGCGGGGCATGCCGAGCACCAGTTCGCTCGTAAATCCACTGGAAACAAGTAACTGCGAACGACGAACGTTTCGCTCTCGCCGCTTAAACACCGGTGAGCCTCTCAACGGTTGGCCGATGGGCCGGGCCGGCGCCGCAAGGCAAGGGCTGAGAGGTCATCTACATCGGCTGGGTGCCGGCCATGTCGCTGGGCAGGCACCGAGATCCAGCGAATCGGGGCTCGGGTAGCGTGCTGCTGCGCGACTCGGGCCCTCAGAACCAAATCAGACAGCTACGCATGTAGAACCGTCCGGCGATGGCTTGCGGACGGGGGTTCGATTCCCCCCGGTTCCACCACCTCCTGTCCCGACACGGCAATGCCGCCGCGTCGTTCGCCGCACTCGGCGCAGCCACCGCTCGGGGCGGCGGCCTTGCAGCACCGGCGGTGGCTCGGTGGTGGCCTCCGTGCATCCTCTCAGGTCGGCACGCGTTGCAGCCGCCCGATCGTGCTACGGGTAAACCGCAGCGGGCCCGGTTTGGCGGGCGGCGAAGAATCGTCGGCACATGGATGCCGGTCCAGCGGCCGTGGCCGTCATCGCCGGCCTCGTGGCGCTCGCCGCCGCGCTGGCCTTCGCGATCCGCCGCGTGATGCGCGAGTGCGAACGCCTTCGCGTCGAGCACGAGCGCCTGCGTGCGGTGGTCGACCGCGTGCCCTCGCTCGTCGCCTACCTCGATGCCGACGGCCGCTACCGCGTCACCAACGCGCAGTTCCAGCGCCTGCTGAACGTGGACGGCGCCGCGGCCATCGGCCGCACCGTGCCCGAGGTGCTCGGCGACGCCGGCTGGGCGCTGATCGGGCCGCACCTGCGGGCGGCGCTGGCGGGCGAGGCGCGGCGCTTCGAGCGCGTGCGGGAGGTCGACGGGCGCGAGGTGCACCTGCAGACGGACTATCTGCCCGACCGCGCCCCCGATGGCCGCGTGCGCGGCGTGTGTGCGCTGGCGGTGGACGTGAGCGAGCTGAAGAAGGCGCAACTGGCGGCGCAGCGCGACCGCGAGCAGCTCGTCGCCATCACCGACAACCTGCCCGCGCTGGTGGCGCGCATCGACCTCGACGAGCGCTACACCTTCGCCAACGCGCAGTTCGCCAGCCAGATCGGCCTCGACCCGGCGGCGATGATCGGGCGCACCGTGCGCGAGCTGCGGCCCGAGTTCTACGACACCGTGCTCGGCCCGCACGTGCAGGCGGCGTTGCGCGGCGAGGCCCGCAGCTTCGAGGGCAGCCGCGTGCTCGACGGCCGCACGCAGCACTACCGCATCGACTACATCCCGGACCGTGGCGCCGACGGCGCCGTGCGCGGCTGCTTCTCGCTGACGATCGACCTGACGGCCACGCGCGAGGCCGAGAGGGCCAGCGTGCGCAGCGAGGAACGGCTGCGCCGCATCACCGACAGCCTGCCGGTCGTCATCTCCTACCTCGACGCCGGGCAGCGGCTGCGTTTTGCCAACCGCACGCTCGGCGAGTGGTTCGGCGTGCCGGTGCCGGCGCTCATCGGCAGGACGATGGCCGAGATCGTCGGCCCGGCCCTCTACGCCGAGCGCCGGCCGTACATCGAGCGCGCGCTGGCCGGCGAGCGCGTCGAGTTCGAGATGGAGGCCGAGGCGGGCGGCGTGCGCCGCGTCACGCAGACGACCATCGTGCCCGACATCGACGAGCAGGGCCGCGTGTGCGGCCTGTACTCGCTGAACACCGACGTGACGCCGCTGAAGACGGTGGAGCGGCGGCTGCAGGCGCTGGCGCGCAGCGACCCGCTCACCGGCCTGCCCAACCGCCTGCACTACGACGAGCGGCTGGCCGAGGCGCTGGCGCGGCAGCAGCGCAGCGGCAACGGGCTGGCGCTGATGTTCCTGGACATCGACCGCTTCAAGCGCGTCAACGACGAGCTCGGGCACGCCGCCGGCGACGCGGTGCTGCGCGAGTTCGCGCGCCGGCTGCGCGACGTGGTGCGCCTCACCGACCTCGTGGCGCGGCTGGCCGGCGACGAGTTCGTCGTGCTGCTCGAGGGGCTGCACAGCGACGCCGAGCCGCAGTTCGTGGCGCGCAAGGTGCTGGCGCAGTTCCAGGCGCCCTTCGACGTGGACGGCCGCGCGCTCGAGGTGACGACGAGCGTGGGCATCGCCTACCACGCGGCCGGGGCCGGCACCGTCGCGCCCTCGGCACTGCTGGCGCGCGCCGACGAAGCGCTCTACCGCGCCAAGCAGGCCGGGCGCAACACGTTCCGGCTGGCCTGAGAAGCTGTGAACGAACCCTCCACGCCCGCTCGTCACGCCAAACGACGCCCGCTCGTCGTTGCAAATGCTCGCCATAGCCCGAGCTATGGCTGCGCTTTGCGCCTAGATCGGGCGCCGTTTGGCGTGCCGCTCGGGCGCGGCCGGTTCATTCACAGCTTCTGAGCGCGGAGGAAGCGGCGTGCGGCGCCGGCCGTCCGGGCGCCCTGCAAGGCGTCACCCGTGCGTCGGCTGCATGCACGCGCCACGCAGCGCGGCGCGTCCCGCTGCTGGCCGGCGGCCGATGGCGCAAAGCGCTCGAGGCAGACTCGCGGCCGTGCCCGAACCGCCGCTGCCGAGCCCGACCGACGATTCGCCCGACGAGGCTGCCGGGCTGTGCCACGTGCCGCCGCCGGGGGGCTTCGTGCCATTTCGGCGCGCGGCTCAACGGCGCCACGAGCCTGCCGGTGGACCTGCGCCACGACGGCCTGGCCGGCGCCGCCGCGTGGCTGGACGCGCAAGGGGCGACGATCTACCACTCGGTGCCGTCGATCTTCGAGCGCATGCTCGGCACCGGGCACAGGTTCGACCGGCTGCGCGTCATCCGGCTCGAAGGCGACCTCGCGGCGCCGCGCCACGTTCAGCTCTTCCGGCGGCACTTCGCGCCGGGGGCGAGCTCGTCGCCTAACGCGCACGCGGCCGGCGTGGCCGGCAGCGGCAGCGGCAGCGAAGGAGCCTGCGCGCGCACGCCGCGTCGGGTGTGCCCTGCGGAAGAGAAGGGCCACGCCCAGCCGGCTTTGTGATACTGTACATGTATACAGTCACCGTCTCCAGCTGTTCGACGTGTGTGTCCACCGCCAGAGGAGGGCCTCGCCATGGCCACCCCCCACCCGCCACAGCCGCGCCTGCTGGACCAGTTGCGCCAGCAGATCCGCGCGCTGCACTACAGCCGCCGCACCGAGCAGGCCTACGAGTACTGGGTGCGCTCGTTCGTCCGTTACCACGGGCTGCGCCACCCGGCCGAACTCGGCCACGCCGACGTCGAGGCCTACCTCGGCTGGTTGGCCGGCGAGAGGCAGGCCGCGCCTTCGACGCACAAGCAGGCACTGTCGGCGCTGCTGTTCCTCTACCAGAAGGTGCTGCGGCTGAACCTGCCGTGGATCACCGAGATCGGCCGCCCGCGCACGGTGCGCCGGCTGCCGGTGGTGCTGGGTGGCGAGGAGCTGGCACGCCTGTTCGCGGCACTCGACGCGGCATGTCCGCCGCCCGGTGACGCAGGGGCCGACGCGGGACCGGCCGGCCCGCACGCGCTGCACGCCGCGCACGCGCTGCTGGCGCGGCTGCTCTACGGCACCGGCATGCGCCTGCTCGAGGGCCTGCGCCTGCGCGTGAAGGACATCGACTTCGAGCGCCGCGCCGTCGTCGTGCGCCACGGCAAGGGCGGCAAGGACCGCGTCGTCATGCTGCCGGCGGCGCTGGAGCAGCCGCTGCGCGAGCAGCTCGCGCGCTCGCACGCGCTGTGGGCGGCCGACCGCGCGCAGGGCATCGCCGGCGTCGAGCTGCCGTACGCGCTCGAGCGCAAGGTGCCGCGCGCTGCGCTGTCGTGGGCCTGGCACTGGGTGTTCCCGCAGGGCGCGTGCTCCACCGACCCGCGCAGCGGCACCTGGCGCCGCCACCACCTCTTCGAAGGCACGTTCCAGCGCTCGTTCAAGCAGGCCGTGGAGCGCGCCGGCATCGCCAAGCCGGCTTCGCCGCACACGCTGCGGCATTCGTTCGCCACGCACCTGCTGCAAGGCGGCTGCGACATCCGCACCGTGCAGGAGCTGCTCGGCCACGTGGACGTGAGCACGACGATGATCTACACGCACGTGCTGCGCCTGGGCGGCGGCGGCGTGCGCAGCCCGCTCGATGCGCTGGGCGGCTCGGCGTGGGGCGGCGCGGCG
>JAHCKS010000196.1 GCA_026125665.1 Rubrivivax sp. | reverse complement strand
CGGCTTCTTGATGACGAGGATGCCGCCCTGGCCGTTGGGCACGTCGTTGCCGGTCTCGTCGACGATGGCCGCGGTGATGCCCGGGAACGGCAGCGTGCACGAGCCGGGCACCATCGGCGTGGCGCCGGGCAGCGGCGTGATGACGTGGCCGCCGGTCTCGGTCTGCCAGAAGGTGTCGACGATCGGGCAGCGGCTGCCGCCGACGTGCTTGTAGTACCACTCCCAGGCGGCCGGGTTGATCGGCTCGCCGACGGTGCCGAGGATGCGCAGGCTGGACAGGTCGCTGTGCTTCGGATGCACGGTGTCGTTCGTTTCGGCGGCCTTGATCAGCGAGCGGATCGCCGTGGGCGCCGTGTAGAACACCGTCACCTTGTGCTTGGCGATCGTCTTCCAGAAGCGGTCGGCCGCGGGGTACGTGGGGATGCCCTCGAACACCACCTCGGTACCGCCGAGCGCCAGCGGGCCGTAGGTGATGTAGCTGTGCCCGGTGACCCAGCCGATGTCGGCGGTGCACCAGAAGACGTCGTCGTCCTTCAGGTCGAAGGTCCACGCGGTGGTGAGCGCTGCATGCAGCAGGTAGCCGCCGGTGCTGTGCTGCACGCCCTTGGGCTTGCCGGTGCTGCCGCTCGTGTACAGCAGGAACAGCGGGTGCTCGGCACCGACGTACTCGGGCTCGCAGGTCGTCGGCTTGCCGGCCAGCTCCTCGTGCAGCCAGCGGTCGCGCTCGGCGTTCCAGGCGATCTTGCCGCCGGTGCGCTTGTAGACGATGACGTTGCTGATGGTGTCGCAGCCGCCGAGCGCCAGCGCATCGTCGACGATGCTCTTCAGCGCCAGCTGCTTGCCGCCGCGCAGCTGCTCGTCGGCGGTGATGACCATCACCGCGCCGGCGTCCTCGATGCGGTCGCGCAGGCTCTGCGCGCTGAAGCCGCCGAACACCACCGAATGCGTGGCGCCGATGCGCGCGCAGGCCTGCATCGCCGCGACGCCCTCCACGCTCATCGGCATGTAGATGACGACGCGGTCGCCCTTCTTCACCCCGCGCGCGCGCAGCACGTTGGCGAACTGGCTGACCTTGGCCAGCAGCTCGCGGTAGCTGACCTTCGTGACGGCGCCGTCGTCGGCCTCGAAGATGATGGCCGTCTTGTCGCCGAGGCCGCGCTCGACGTTGCGGTCGAGGCAGTTGACGCTGACGTTGAGCGTGCCGTCCTCGAACCACTTGAAGAACGGCGCGTTGCTCGCGTCCAGCACCTTCGTGAACGGCTTCTTCCAGGCCACGAACTCCTTGGCCAGGCGGGCCCAGAAGCCTTCGTAGTCGCGCGCCGCCTCGTCGGCCAGGGCCTGGTAGGCGGCCATGCCCGAGACGCGGGCCTCCGCCACCAGCGAGGCCGGCGGCTGGTAGGTCTTCAGTTCGGTGCCATGCTCGCTGCTCATGCCTGGTGTCTCCTGCGGGGATGGTGGGGGGAACAAGCCGGTGCACGCCGCCCGGCCGCGGTGTCAGCAATGTGCCAGCATGGTGCCGCGCTCTGACAGACCCCTTACGCGGGGGCCCGCGCCTCGCATCGGACGCGCCGCAGCCCCGGCCGGCGCGCACGGGCGGCCGTCATGGTGGCCCATCTAGAATTTCCTGCAAAGCGGGGCAGCCCGAAGACCCCGGCAGAAGAACACCCGTCCTTGCACGCGAGACCCATGGCCTCCAATCCGTTCCCTTCCGAGGCGCGCCGCCTGCGCGCGCTGCCCGGCTTCATCTTCGCCAGCCGCTGGCTGCAGCTGCCGCTGTACCTCGGGCTCATCGTCGCGCAGTGCGTGTACGTCTTCCACTTCTGGGTCGAGCTCGTGCACCTGGTGGAGGCCGTGTTCGGCGACCAGCAGGCGCTGGACAAGCTCATCACCAGCATCGGCTACAAGCACGACGCGCCGGTCACCTCGCTCAACGAGACGGTGATCATGCTCGTCGTGCTGGCGCTCATCGACGTGGTGATGATCAGCAACCTGCTCATCATGGTCATCGTCGGCGGCTACGAGACCTTCGTCTCGCGCCTCAACCTCGAAGGCCACCCCGACCAGCCCGAGTGGCTCAGCCACGTCAACGCCAGCGTGCTGAAGGTCAAGCTGGCCACGGCCATCATCGGCATCAGCTCGATCCACCTGCTGAAGACCTTCATCAACGCCGCCAACTACACCGACAAGGTGCTGCTGTGGCAGACGGTGATCCACATCGCGTTCCTCTTCTCGGCGCTGGCCATCGCGCTGGCCGACCGGGTGATGGCGCCGGCGCGCCCGGCGCACTGAGCGGCGCACTGAGCGGCGCACCGAGCGGCGCACCGAGCGGCGCGCGTCGGCGCCGCGCGCGCCGCAAGGCCCCAGGCGGCTCGGGCCCGCCACGGCACCACGACGGCGCGCGCCGCGCGCGCTCGCTTACAGTGCCTGCCCCATGACGAACCTGCTGCTCTTCGCGCTCGGCGTCGTGCTCCTCGTGGCCGGTGCCAACCTGCTCGTGCGTGGCGCCAGCCGGCTCGCGCTGTCGCTGGGCATCTCGCCGCTCGTCGTCGGGCTCACCGTCGTCGCCTTCGGCACCAGCGCGCCCGAGCTGGCCGTCTCGGTGGGCGCCGCGCTCGAGGGCCGTACCGACATCGCCGTGGGCAACGTGGTCGGCAGCAACATCTTCAACGTCCTGCTCATCCTCGGGCTGTCGGCACTCATCGTGCCGCTGGCCGTCGACGTGCAGCTCATCCGCCAGGAGGTGCCGGTGATGATCGGCGCCTCGCTGCTGCTGCTGGTGCTCGGCCTGGACCGCCGCATCGGCCCGGCCGACGCTGCCCTGCTCACGGCGCTGCTCGTCGCCTACACCGCCTATCTCGTCGTGCAATCGCGCCGCCAGACGCAGGCGGCGCAGGCCGAGTTCGCGCAGGCGAACCCGATGCCCGCGGCCGGCGCCTGGGACTCGAAGCGGCCGGTGCAGGTGGGGCTCGTGGTCGCGGGGCTCGTCGCGCTCGTGCTCGGCTCGCAGGCACTCGTCACGGCCGCGGTCGCGTTCGCGCAGGCGCTCGGGCTGAGCGAGGTCGTCATCGGCCTGACGATCGTTGCCGCCGGCACGTCGCTGCCGGAAGTGGCCGCGTCGCTGGCCGCCGCGTGGAAGGGCGAGCGCGACATCGCGGTCGGCAACGTCGTCGGCAGCAACCTGTTCAACATCCTCGGCTGCGTCGGGCTGGCCGGGCTGGCCGCCGGCTCCGCCGGGCTCGGGGTCGCGCCGGCGCTGCTCAGCTTCGACCTGTGGGTGATGCTGGCGGTGGCACTGGCCTGCCTGCCGGTGTTCGTCACCGGGCGCGAGATCGCGCGCTGGGAAGGCGGCGTGTTCGTCGCCTACTACGCGGCCTACGTCGCCTACCTCGTGCTCGACGCGACCGGCCACGCCGCGCTGCCGGCCTTCTCGGCGGTGATGCTCGGCTTCGTCGTGCCGATCACCGTGGTCACGCTGGTGGTGGTGCTGCTGCGGCGCCCGGCGCGCGACTGACCGACGGGCCGACTGGCCGGCGGCCGCGCCGCCGCCGCCCGGCGCGTCAGCGGCCCACCATGCGCGCCGGCACCACCCAGGCGTCGAACTGCTCGGCGCTGACATGGCCGAGCGCCAGCGCCGCCTCGCGCAGGCTGGTGCCTTCCTCGTGCGCCTTCTTCGCGATCTGCGCCGCCTTGTCGTAGCCGATGTGCGGGTTGAGCGCGGTCACGAGCATCAACGAGCGCTGCACCAGCTCGGCGATGCGCGCGCGGTTCGGCTCGATGCCGGCAGCGCAGTGCCTGTCGAAGCTCGCCATGCCATCGCCGAGCAGGCGCACGCTCTGCAGGAAGTTGTGCATCACCATCGGCCGGAAGACGTTGAGCTCGAAGTTGCCGGAAGCACCACCGATGTTGACGGCGACGTCGTTGCCCAGCACCTGGGCGGCGAGCATCGTCATCGCCTCGCTCTGCGTCGGGTTCACCTTGCCGGGCATGATCGAGCTGCCCGGCTCGTTCTCGGGGATCGTGATCTCGCCCAGGCCGCTGCGCGGCCCGCTCGCCAGCCAGCGCACGTCGTTGGCGATCTTCGTCAGGCTCGCCGCCAGCGTCTTCAGCGCGCCGTGCGCGTGCACGAGCGCGTCGCACGAGGCGAGCGCCTCGAACTTGCTGGGCGCGGTGACGAAGGGGTGGCCGGTGAGCCGCGCGATCTCCGCGGCCACGCGCTCGGCGTAGCCGGCGGGCGCGTTGAGACCGGTGCCCACCGCGGTGCCGCCGAGCGCCAGCTCGTGCAGGTGCGGCAGCGCCGCCAGCACGTGCCGCTCGCCATGCGCGAGCTGCGCCGCCCAGCCCGAGATCTCCTGGCCGAGCGTCAGCGGCGTGGCGTCCTGCAGGTGCGTGCGGCCGATCTTCACGATGTCGGCGAAGGCCTCGGCCTTGCCCTCGAGCGTGGCGCGCAGCGCACGCAGCGGCGGCAGCAGCCGCTGGTGCAGCGCGCACACGGCGGCCACGTGCATCGCCGTGGGGAACACGTCGTTGCTGCTCTGGCTGCGGTTGACGTCGTCGTTGGGGTGCACGAGGCGGCCCTCGCCGCGCGGGCCGCCGAGCAGCTCGCTGGCGCGGTTGGCGAGCACCTCGTTGACGTTCATGTTCGTCTGCGTGCCCGAGCCCGTCTGCCACACGACGAGCGGGAACTCCTCGGCGTGCAGGCCGGCAGCCACCTCGTCGGCGGCCTCGATGATCGCGTCGGTCAGGCGCTGCTCCTGCAGGCCGAGGGCGTGGTTCACCACCGCCGCGGCGCGCTTCACCAGCGCCAGCGCGCGGATCAGCTCCGGTGCCTGCCGCTCGCCGGAGATGTCGAAGTTGTGCAGCGAGCGCTGCGTCTGCGCGCCCCACAGCCGCCCGGCGGGGACCTCGATGGGGCCGAAGGTGTCGCGTTCGATGCGTGCGTCCATGGCGGGCTCTCCTTGCACGTGCCGGGCATCGGGCAGCATAGCCGCGGCACGAGCCTGCGCCGCCCCCAGGGCGGCCGATAATCCGCCCGCCCTCCTCTCTCCGCCCCTCCCGCCATGACCACGACGATCCGCCAGCAGGACCTCATCGACAGCATCGCCGGCGCGCTGCAGTACATCAGCTACTACCACCCGGCCGACTACATCGCGCACCTCGCCCGCGCCTACGAACGCGAGCAGAGCGCCGCGGCCAGGGACGCCATCGCGCAGATCCTCACCAACAGCCGCATGTGCGCCGAAGGCAAGCGGCCGATCTGCCAGGACACCGGCATCGTCAACGTCTTCCTCGACGTCGGCATGGACGTGCGCTGGGCCGGCTTCACCGGCAGCGTCGAAGACGCGGTGAACGAAGGCGTGCGCCGCGGCTACCTGGACAAGGACAACGTGCTGCGTGCGAGTGTTCTCGCCGACCCGATCTTCGAGCGCAGGAACACGAAGGACAACACGCCGGCCGTCGTGCACACGCGCCTCGTGCCCGGCGACAAGCTCTCGGTCACCGTGGCCGCCAAGGGCGGCGGCAGCGAGAACAAGAGCAAGTTCGTCATGATGAACCCCAGCGACAGCCTGGTGGACTGGGTGCTGAAGACGGTGCCGACGATGGGCGCCGGCTGGTGCCCGCCGGGCATGCTGGGCATCGGCGTGGGCGGCACGGCCGAGAAGGCGATGCTGCTGGCCAAGGAAGTGCTGATGGAGCCGATCGACATGTTCGAGCTGCTCGCGCGCGGGCCGAGCAACAAGGTCGAGGAGCTGCGCATCGAGCTGTACGAGAAGGTCAACGCGCTGGGCATCGGCGCGCAGGGCCTGGGCGGGCTGACCACCGTGCTCGACGTGAAGATCGCCAGCTGGCCCACGCACGCGGCGAGCAAGCCGGTGGCGATGATCCCCAACTGCGCCGCCACGCGCCACGCGCACGTCGTGCTCGACGGCAGCGGCCCGGCCTACCTGGAGCCGCCGAGCCTGGACCTGTGGCCGAAGGTGAACTGGGCGCCCGACGAGAAGAAGAGCCGGCGCGTGAACCTCGACACGCTGACGCCGGCCGAGGTGGCGAGCTGGAAGCCGGGCGAGACGCTGCTGCTCGACGGCAAGATGTTCACCGGCCGCGACGCCGCGCACAAGCGCATCCAGGACATGCTCGCTTCAGGGCAGAAGCTGCCGGTGGACTTCACGAACCGCGTCATCTACTACGTCGGCCCGGTGGACCCGGTGCGCGACGAGGTCGTCGGCCCTGCCGGCCCGACGACGGCCACGCGCATGGACAAGTTCACCGAGATGATGCTGGCGC
>JAHCKS010000195.1 GCA_026125665.1 Rubrivivax sp. | reverse complement strand
CAGCTTGGGCTCGGTGGCCAGCGCCCGCCCGAGTTCCACGCGCTTTTGCATGCCGTAGGAGAGCGCACCGACCGGCATGTCGCGGATGTCCTCGATCTCGAGGAAGTCGATGATCTCCTCGACCTTGCGCCGGTGTGCCAGCTCCTCGCGCCGCGCGCGGCCCAGGAAGCAGGCCGCGTCGAACACGTTGCTGCGCATGTGGCAGTGCCGGCCGACGAGCAGGTTCTGCACCACCGTGGCGTGCTTGAAGACGGCGAGGTTCTGGAACGTGCGGCCGATGCCCATCGCCGCCATGCGGTGCGCTGGGGTGCCGGTGATCGACTGGCCGTCGAACTGCACCGTACCGGCGCTCGGCGTGACGACGCCGCTGATCATGTTGAAGGTGGTGGTCTTGCCGGCACCGTTGGGGCCGATCAGCGAATAGACCTCGCCGCGGTTGACGTGGAAGCCGACGCCGGCGACGGCCTCGACGCCGCCGAAGCGCTTGGACAGGTTCTCGACCCGGAGCAGGCCTTCGTGCTGCATGTGCCGGCCCTTCAGGACAGCCAGCGCTTGCGGCGCTTGTAGTGCTTGACCTCGCGCATGTTCTTGCGCGAGCCGCCTTCGCCGAAGCCGAGGTAGAACTCGCGCACGTCTTCGTTGCGCAGCAGCTTCTCGGCCGGCCCATCGAGCACGATGCGGCCGTTTTCCATGATGTAGCCGTCGTCGGCGATGGTCAGCGCCATCTGGGCGTTCTGCTCCACCAGAAGGATGCTCACCCCGTCCTGCCGGCACAGCCGCGTGACGATGGCGAAGATCTCCTCGCAGATCTGCGGCGCCAGGCCGAGCGTCGGCTCATCGAGCATCAGCAGCTTCGGGCTCGACATCAGCGCGCGCCCGATCGCCACCATCTGCTGCTCGCCGCCCGACAGGTAGCCCGACACCGTGCCGCGCTTGGCCGTGAGGCGGTGGAACATCGCGTAGACGCGCTCGAGCCCGCGCCGCGAGTCGGCGACGCTGCGCGTGTAGCCGCCCATCAGCAGGTTCTCTTCGACGGTGAGCTGGTCGAACAGCCGGCGCCCCTCGGGCACCATCACGATCCCGGCGCGCACGATGCGGTCGGGCGCCAGGCCGCTCAGCGGACGCGACTCGAAAGTAATTTCGCCGCCCTTGACCTCGCCGTCCTCCGGATAGAGCACGCCGCTGATCGCCTTAAGCGTGGTCGACTTGCCGGCACCGTTGGCACCGAGCAGCGCGACGATGCGGCCGGGCCCGAGCGTGAGCGAGGCCTCGCGCACGGCTTCGATCGTGTTGTCGTAGACGATCTGGACGTTGGTCAGGCTCAACATCGGGACGCGCGCAAGGCGATTGAGGGATCGAGGCGCCGGACGGGCCTGCAGCCTGCAAGCCGACCGGCCAACGCGGCGCGAATCTAACGGACGTTAGGTCAAACGACAATGAGGGGATTACCCGGGCCGCGTCATTCCCGGGACGTCAGGCGTGCTCGACCGCGGCTCGGCGGTCAAGCGCCACGCACGGGCCTCACCAGCCGCCGAAGGACAGTCCGCCGTTGACGCTGACGGTCTGGCCGTTGACCTGCGAAGCGGCGTCCGAGGCGAGGAAGGCGGCGACCTCGGCAACCTCGTCGGCCTTCGGCGCACGCCCCTGCGGGAAACGCTGCAGCGCCTTCGAGAACAGGCGGTTCTCGAAGCCCGGCTTCGAGAAGATGCGGTCCCAGCCGGGCGTCTCCGAGGTCAGCGTCAGCGCCACGCCGTTGACGCGTATGTTCCAGCGCGAGAACTCGCGCGCCAGCCCCTTGGTCATCAGCACGATGGCTGCACCGACGGCGCCGATGACCGCCTCACCCGGCGTCGGATGGCGCGCGGCGTCGGTGGTGATCATGATCACCGAGCCGGCGCCGCGCGCGCGCAGCGCCGGCAGCGCCGCATGGATCGGAAAGATGCGTGGATACAGCCGCGCATTCACCGAGGCCTGAATCTGCTCGGCGGTCATCTCGGCGAACGGCGTCGGCCCCACCGGCCCGGCGGCGCCGGCGCTCACCAGGATGTCAAGGCCCCCGCAGCGCTTCACCGTGCGCTCGACGATGGCGCTCATCGACGCGTGGTCGCCGGCTTCGCCGGCCTCGAAGGCCGCGCGCGGGTCGATGGCGCGCAGGCTCGCCAGACCCTCCTCGCCGTGCGCGGGGTCGCGCCCGGTGACGGTGACTTGCGCGCCGCGCTGCGCGAGCGTCCTCGCGATGGCCAATCCGATGCCGCGAGAGCCGCCGGTCACCAGTGCGATCTTTCCGTTCATCGGCCTGCTCCTTGTGGGCCACGGCGCTGCATGCCGCGGCGTGCGACCCGTGCCCTCAAGCGCCGCGGAAACGCGCCTCGCGCTTCTCGAGGAACGCCGCCAGACCCTCGCGATGGTCGTCGGAGGTGAGCGTGATCGACTCGCTCGCCGCGGCAAGTTCCAGCGACGTCTCCAGGCTCATGTCGACGCCGCGGTGCATGACCATCTTGGCCAGCCGCAGCGCGATCGGCGGCCCGGCGGCGATGCGTCGCGCCAGCACCATCGTGCGATCGAGCAGTTCCGCATGCGGCACGAGCTGGCTGATCAGGCCCCACTGGTACGCCTCCTGCGCGCCGATCGGATCGCCGGTGAAGACCATCTCGGCGGCCTTCGACAGCCCGACCATGCGCGGCAGGAACCAGCAGCCGCCGGTGCCCGGGAACAGGCCGATGCGCGCGAACGACTCCATGAAGCGCGTGCGCTCCGAGCCGATGCGGATGTCGCAGGCCAGCGCCAGGTCGCAGCCGCCGGCCGCGGCGTCGCCGTTGACCATGGCGATCACCGGCACGTCGCAGTCGCGCAACGCGCGGATCAGCGGCTGCACGCCGTGCCGCAGCCCCTGACGCTTGGACTCGGGGCTGTCGCTGGGCAGCAGGCCCTGCGGGCTGTTCAGGTCCTTCAGGTCGGCGCCGCCGCAGAAGCCGCGGCCGGCACCGGTGAGGACCACGACGCGCGTGTCGCTGCCGGCGTTGGCGGCGTCGAGCACGGCGATGATCTCGTCGATCATCGCCCGGGTGAGGGCGTTCATGCGCTCGGGGCGGTTGAGGGTGATGGTGGTGACGTCGCCTTCGGTGGCGACGGTCGTCGCTTGTTGACTCATCGGGGGGTTCCGCGGTTGAAGAAGAGGGGAGAGTCGGGTGGTCGGCGGGCGGAAGGTCGACTGCCGTTAAGCTAACTGACGATCGTTAGTTTAGGATGTTTGGGCATTTCCCGCAGCGGATCGACGCCCAAGGCGACGCCGGTCGCGGCCACGAAGAGGTACCGAGTTGAGTCAAGCCAAACAGTCCGACGGCCCGCTGGCCGGCGTGCGCATCGTGGACCTGACCACGGTGCTGATGGGGCCCTATGCCTCGCAGATCCTCGGCGACTACGGCGCCGACGTGATCAAGGTCGAGGCGCCCGGCGGCGACGGCGTGCGCGGCATCGGACCGGCGCGCCACCCGGGCATGGGCAGCCCGTTCCTGAACGCCAACCGCAACAAGCGCAGCATCGTCCTCGACCTGAAGCTCGCTGCCGGACGCGAGGTGCTGCTCGAGCTCGCCGCAGGCGCCGACGTTCTGCTCTACAACGTGCGCCCGCAGGCGATGGCGCGGCTCGGGCTCGCCTACGCCGACGTCGCCGCGGTCAACCCCGGCATCGTCTATGCCGGCGTGTTCGGCTACGGGCAGTCGGGCCCGTACGCGGCCAAGCCGGCCTACGACGACCTGATCCAGGGCGCCACCGGTTTCCCGGCGCTCGCCGTGCGCGCCGGCGGCGAGCGTCCGGCGTACGTGCCGACGCCGATCGCCGACCGCTTCGTCGGCGCCAGCGCGGTGGGGGCGATCGTCGCCGCGCTGTTCCATCGCCAGAAGACCGGCGAGGGCCAGTCGGTCGAGATTCCGATGTTCGAGACCATGGCGCAGATGGTGCTGTCCGACCACATGTACGGACACGGCTTCGTTCCGCCGCTGGGCGACACCGGCTATCCGCGCCTGCTCAGCGAGGACCGCCGGCCCTACCGCACGCGCGACGGCCACGTCTGCGCGCTCGTCTACACCGACAGGCAGTGGCGCGCCTTCTTCGAGCTGATCGGCCGGCCCGAGGTGATGGACAGCGACCCGCGCTTCGCGACGCTCACCCAGCGCACCGACCACATCCACGAGCTGTATGCGATGGTCGCCGAGGTCATGACCACGCGCACCACGGCCGAATGGATCGAGGCACTCGAGCGCATCGACATCCCGGTGATGCCGATGCACGGCATCGAATCGCTGATGGACGATCCGCACCTGCGCGCGGTCGGCCTGCTGCAGGCGGTCGACCATCCGAGCGAAGGCCGGGTCATGCAGCTCGGCGTGCCCTCGACCTGGTCGCGCACCCAGCCCGGCGTGCGCCGCCCGGCGCCGCGCATCGGCGAGCACGGGCGCGAGATCCTTGCTGCGCTCGGCTACGCGCCCTCCGAGATCGAGGCGCTGGCGGCCGCCGGCGCCACCCGGCTGCCCGCCGACGAAGCGGATGACTGATCGCCCGGCGCGTTGTGCAAAGGCCCGAGCGGCTCGCCGCCCAAGCGCTGTGCCGGCCGATCTTCTCGAGGCCCAGCTCTTTCACGCCGAGCAGCAGCGCGAGGGCGATGGACGGGGCAGGCCCGGCCTGGAGGGCGGCGCTCGCGTTCAGGGACGCGCATGGCCGTCCTCGAGCACCATCGCCGACAACCGCTCGGTGGCCTCGACCAGCTCGTTCATCATGTCGTAGACGATCTGCCGGCAGCTCGTCTCGGCGTGCATGTCGCCGACGATCTGGCCGACGGGGTAGTACTGCCACTGGTCGTCGCGGCCGCGCTCGACGCGCAGGTGCGGCTCGACCATCAGCAGCGTCTGGTAGGGCATCGGCGCGAACGGCGGCGCATCGGGCCGCTCCCAGGCATCGGAGAGCTTGCTGCGCAGCACGCGCGCCGGCTTGCCCGAGCGCAGCCGGCTCTGCACGGTGTCATCGCTGCCGGCGGCGAAGAAGCGCCGCCGCTGCGCCGGGTTGAGCTCGCTCTCGCGCGAGCCGAGCCAGATCGATCCGCACCACACGCCTTCGGCGCCGAGCGCCAGCGCCGCGGCCATCTGCCGCCCGCGCCCGATGCCGCCGGCGGCCAGCACGGGCAGCGGCGCCACCGCGTCGATGAGCTGCGGCCACAGGATCATCGACGTGACCTTGCCGGTGTGCCCGCCGGCTTCCATGCCCTGGGCGACGACGAAGTCGACCCCGGCCGCCTTGTGGCGCAGCGCGTGCTCGGTCTTGCCGGCCAGCGCGCCGACCTTGATGCCGAGCGCGTGCAGGCGCTCGACGGTCTCCTTCGGCGGCGAACCGAGCGCGCTGACCACCGCCTTGATCGGATGGCGCAGCGCGACGTCGACGAGCGCGTCGGCCTGCTCGCGGGTCATGTTGATGCGGTCGAGGAAGCTCTGCACCATCGCCGGGCCGTCGTCGTCAGGCAGGCGCGGGATGCCGGCATCGTCCAGCACTCGGCGCATGAAGCGCACCTGGTCGTCGGGCAGATCGTCGGCGGCGATGCGCCGGTCGGCGAGCTTCTCGTACTTGCTCGGCAGCAGCACGTCGACGCCGTACGGCTTGCCGCCGACGCGCTCGTCGATCCACTGCAGCTCGCCGTCCAGCTGCTCAGCGGTCTTGTAGGCGACGCCGAGCACGCCCATGCCGCCGGCCTTGGTGACTTCGGCCACCACGTCGCGACAGTGCGAGAAGGCGAAGATGGGCACGTCGATGCCCAGCAGATCGCAAAGCCTGGCCTTCATCGGGAGTCTCCTGCAGACTGAGGTTGGTGCGGGTCAGTCAGGTGCCGTCCTGCACCGCGGCGCACCCATCATCGCGCCGGCGGCGCGCTCCGCAGCGCGTCGTTGAACGCCTTCAGCAGCTCGCTGCCGGGCTTGCCGCGGCCGTCGAGGTCTTTCGCCCACTCGCCTGCGACACTGGAGAAGCGCGCCTCGAGTTCGCTGCGCTCGGCCGGCGGGAAGCGCACGACCGCCGCGCCGGCCGAGCGCATCTTGTCGAGGTCGGTGGAGATGGCCTGGTCCATCATCGAACAGGCGCGCCGCGTCGCTGCGTCTCCGGCTTCGAGCATCGCCTGCTGCACGTTGGCCGGCAGCGACTTCCAGCGTGCCTCGCCGATCGAGTAGGTGAGCACGGCGCTGGAGAAGTTCTCGCCTGCGCTGACCGCCTTGGCGAGCGTGTGCAGGTTGTAGGACACGGCGGCCGCATACGACACCACGACGCCGTCGAGCGTGCCGCGGGACAGCGACTC
>JAHCKS010000194.1 GCA_026125665.1 Rubrivivax sp. | reverse complement strand
CCATCGCTCTGACCTTCGTCGTGTGTTCGGGTGCCATGCCCTGAGTGGCCCCACGGCGTCGGCCCGGCGGGCCGTGATCAGCGCATGCCGATCTTCGCTTCGCCGAAGACGCGGCCCGCCCCCCGCGGCGCCGAGCGCCAGTACTGCGGCGGTGCCGCCACCTCGGCACCGAGCTTTGCCGCGGCGGCCCACGGCCAGTGCGGGTTGAAGAGCATCGCGCGCGCCAGCGCCACGAAGTCCGCACGGCCTTCGGCGACAATGGCTTCGGCCTGCTCGGGCTCGGTGACGAGGCCCACGGCGATCGTCGGCAGGCCCGTCTCGCTGCGCAGCCGCTCGGCCAGCGGGACCTGGTAGCCGGGGCCGAGCGGGATCTTCTGCGCCGCCGAGATGCCGCCGCTGCTGACGTGCAGGAACGAGACGCCGCGCTCGCGCAGCGCCTGCGCGAAGGTGATGCACTGCGCCAGGTCCCATGAAGGCGCCGCGGTGTGCTCCAGCCAGTCGGTGGCCGACAGGCGCACGCCCACCGGCACCGACGCGGGCACCGCGGCGCGCACGGCCTCGAACACCTCGAGCGGAAAGCGCATGCGGTTGGCGAGCGCGCCGCCGTAGCGGTCGGTGCGGCGGTTGGCGACCGGCGACAGGAACTGGTGCAGCAGGTAGCCGTGCGCGGCGTGCAGCTCGATCGCCGCGAGGCCGAGGCGCTGCGCGCGCCTGGCGGCATCGACGAAACCCTGCCTGACGTGCGCGAGGCCGGCGTCGTCGAGCGCCGCCGGCGCCGCTTCACCTTCGGCGTGTGGTACGGCCGATGGCGCCAGCGGGACCCAGCCGCCGAGCTCGGGTGGCGCGGGCGGGATGAGCATGCCGCCGCGCCAGGGCACCTCGCTGGAAGCCTTGCGCCCGGCGTGCGCCAGCTGGATGCCGATCGGCATCGACGAGTACTTGCGCACCGCCGTGAGCACGCGGCCGAGTGCCTGCTCGTGCGCATCGGACCACAGGCCCAGGCAGCCGGGCGTGATGCGCCCTTCGCGCGTCACCGCCGTCGCCTCGAGGATGAAGAGGCCGGCGCCGGAAAGCGCGAGCTGGCCGACGTGGATCGTGTGCCAGTCGCCGGCCAGCCCGTGTTCGCACGAGTACTGGCACATCGGCGCGATGACGATGCGGTTGGCCAGCGGCAGCGGGCCCAGCGCGGCGGGCGAGAAGAGCACGCTCGGGCGGGCGGCCCGGGTGCCCGGGTTGCCTCCGGGCGGCGCGGCGACGGATCGGTCGGGGGTGGGAGGGGTGGACATGCGTCGGCTTGTACCCGGCGCCGCCCGGGCGCGCCCGCGGTCTGTCTTTTGTAGACAATCTGCAATCCGGCGGCTAGCATGGCCCGCCCGCCGCACCCCTCGTTCCCGCTGGAGAATGCCGCTGCCATGAACGCCCGTGTTCCCGTCGTCGATGCCGCACGGCGCGAGGCCATGCGCATCGCCGGCGAGAAGGTGCACGCGGCGCACCCGCAGCGCGTCATCGAGGTGCGCTATCCGTACACCGGCGAGCTGGTGGCCACGGTGCCGAAGGCGACGGTGGAAGACGTGCGGCGTGCCTTCCGCATCGGCCGCGAGTACAAGCCGCAGCTCACGCGCCACGAGCGCTACCGCATCCTGACGAAGGCCGGCGAGCTGATCGCGGCGCGCAAGGCGGAAGTCGCGCGCCTCATCACGCTGGAATCGGGGCTGTGCCTGAAGGACTCGCTGTACGAGGTGGGGCGGGCGTCGGACGTGCTGCTGTTCGCGGCGCAGCAGACGATGCTGGACGACGGGCAGAGCTTCGCCTGCGACCTCACGCCGCACGGCAGGAGCCGCCGCGTGCACACGATGCGCGAGCCGATGCTGGGTGTCATCAGCGCCATCACGCCGTTCAACCACCCGCTGAACCAGGTGATCCACAAGGTGGCGCCGGCGGTGGCGACGAACAACCGCATGGTGCTGAAACCCACGGAGAAGACGCCGCTGGCGGCGCTGCTGCTCGCCGACGTGCTGTACGAGGCCGGGCTGCCGGGCCCGATGCTGAGCGTGGTGACCGGCGACCCGGCCGAGATCGCCGACGAGATGCTCACCAACGAGCACGCCGACGTCGTCACCTTCACGGGCGGCGTGGCGGTCGGGAAGTACATCGCTGCCAAGGCCGTGTACAAGCGGCAGATCCTGGAGCTCGGCGGCAACGACCCGCTGGTGGTGATGGACGATGCCGACATCGGCAAGGCGGCCGAACTCGCTGCCGCCGGCAGCTACAAGAACAGCGGCCAGCGCTGCACGGCGGTGAAGCGCATCTTCGTGCACGAGAAGATCGCCGGCGACTTCACCGAGGCGCTGCACGTGCGCACCGCGGCGTGGACCCACGGCGACCCGCTCGACCCGGCAGTGGACATGGGCACCGTCATCGACGAACGCGCCGCGCGCCTGTTCGAGCGGCGGGTGAACGACGCCGTGGCCGCCGGCGCGCGCCTCGTGCACGGCAACCGGCGCGACGGCGCGTCGTACTCGCCCACACTCGTCGACGGCGTGCGCGGCGAGATGGAGCTCGTGGCCGAGGAGACCTTCGGCCCGGTGTCGCCGGTGCTCACGTTCACCGACGTCGACGACGCCATCCGCCAGGTCAACGCCACGCCGTACGGCCTGAGCTCCGGGGTGTGCACGAACCGGCTCGACGACGTGATGCGCTTCGTGCGCGAGCTGCAGGTCGGCAGCGTGAACGTGTGGGAGGTGCCGGGTTACCGGCTGGAAGTGACGCCTTTCGGCGGCATCAAGGACTCGGGCCTGGGCATCAAGGAAGGCGTGCAGGAGTGCTGCAAGGCGTTCACCAACGTCAAGACCTATTCGATCCCCTGGTAGAGCCGGCCGGCGCGCCGCGGCTCGGCTGCCGGTGCGCCGATAAGATCGGCGTCGTTCCGACGTGATCCACCTCCTCAATCTCCTCGCCGCCATCGCCCTGCTCGTGTGGGGCACGCACATCGTGCGCACCGGCATGATGCGGCTGCTCGGCGAGAACCTGCGCCGCGTGCTGGCGCATTCGTTCAGCCACCGCGGCAACTCGGTGCTCGCCGGCATCGGCGTCACCGGGCTCGTGCAGTCGAGCACCGCCACGTGCCTGATGCTCGCCTCGTTCGCCGGGCAGGGGCTGGTCACCACCAGCGCGGCGCTGGCGGTGATGCTCGGCGCCGACGTCGGCACGGCGCTGATGGCGGCGGTGTACTCGTTCGACCTGTCGTGGGTGTCGCCGCTCTTGATCTTCGTCGGCGTGGTGATGTTCGTCTCGCGCCAGGCGAGCGACGTCGGGCGCGCCGGGCGCGTGCTGATCGGCCTGGGCCTCATCACGCTGGCGCTGCAGCTCATCGTCGCCGCCACCAAGCCGATGATCGAGACGCCGGCGGTGCGCGCCCTGCTCGTGGCGCTGCCCAACGAGGTGCTGCTGGACATGCTGGTGGGCGCCGTGCTCACGGTGCTGGCGTACTCGAGCCTGGCGATCGTGCTGCTGACGGCGACGCTGGCGACCTCGGGGCTGGTGCCCGAGTCGGTGGCGCTCGGGCTCGTGCTCGGCGCCAACATCGGCAGCGCCGTGCTGGCGCTGCTGGCCACCGCCGGCGCGGCGCCGGCGGCGCGCCGCGTGCCGCTGGGCAACCTGCTGTTCAAGCTGCTCGGCGCGGCGGCGACGATCCCGCTGCTGCCCTACGTGCTGCGCTGGATGCCGCAGTTCGTCGGCGAGGTGCACCAGCAGGTGGTGGGCTTCCACCTGCTGTTCAACGCCGTGCTCGCGATCACCTGCGTGAGCTTCACCGGGCCGCTGGCGCGGCTGGCCGAGCGCTGGCTGCCCGAGCCGCGCGAAGGTGCCGGCAAGCGCCGCAGCCACCTGGACCCGGCGGCACTGGGCACACCGTCGCTGGCCATCAGCTGCGCGGCGCGCGAGGCGCTGCACCAGGCCGACGTCGTCGAGACGATGCTGCGCGGCCTGCTGGACGTCATCCGCACCAACGACCTCGAGCACGCCGAGCGGCTGCGCCGCATGGACGACACGGTCGACGAGCTGTACTCGGCGATCAAGTTCTACCTGACGCAGATCTCCAAGGAAGCTCTGTCGGAGCGCGAGGGCCGGCGCTGGACCGACATCGTCAGCTTCACGATCAACATGGAGCAGGTGGCCGACATCATCGAGCGCGTGCTGCAGGACGTGGAGGACAAGAAGATCCGCAAGAACCGCAGCTTCAGCGAAGCCGGCATGGCCGAGATCTGCCACCTGCACGAGCGGCTGACGGCCAACCTGCGGCTGGCGATGAGCGTGTTCCTCGACGGCCACGTGCGCGACGCGCGCAAGCTGCTGGAGGAGAAGGCGCGCTTCCGCGACCTCGAGCACGAGTACGCGGCCAACCACATCGCGCGGCTGCGCGACAACACGGCTTCCAGCATCGAGACGAGCTCGCTGCACCTGGACCTCATCAGCGAGCTGAAGCGCATCAATTCGCACCTGTGCGGCGTGGCCTACCCGATCCTCGAGTCGGCCGGCGTGCTGGCCGCCACGAGGCTGCGCCACTCGCAGATCGCCGACCTGGACGAGGTCAAGCCATGAGGCCGCGCCGGTGACCTGGGGCATCGTGCTGGCGGTGCTCGCCGGCGCGGTGCTGCACGCGGCGTGGAACGCGCTCGTCAAGTCCAGTGGCGACAAGCCGCTGGACACGGCGCTCGTGCACGGGCTCGGCGCGCTGGTGGCGCTGCCCTTCGCGCTGGCCTTCGGGCTGCCGACAGCGGCGGCGGCGCCCTACATCGCCGCGTCGCTCGTCATCCACATCGGGTACTACATCTCGCTGGCCGGCGCCTACCAGCACGGCGAGCTGGGCATGACGTACCCGATCATGCGCGGCTCGGCGCCGCTGCTCGTGGCGCTGGGCAGCGGCGTGCTGCTGGGCGAGGTGCCCTCGCCCGCGGCATGGGTCGGCATCGCCGGCATCACGCTCGGCGTGGCGCTCGTCGGCCTGGCGCATCCGGGCGAGGCGCTGCACCACCGCAAGGCGCTCGGCTTCGCGCTCGCCAACGCGGCGATCATTGCCAGCTACACCTTCGTCGACGGCAGCGGCGTGCGCGCCGAGGTCGCTGCCGGCGGCGACGTGTGGCGCTACGTGCTGTGGCTGTTCGCGCTCGACGGCCTGGCCTACCCGTTGCTGGTGTGGTGGCGGCGCGATGCCGAAGGGCGCCGCGCGGCGCTGGCCTACGCGGGGCGGCGCTGGCCGCTCGCGGCACTCGGCGGCACGGCCTCGATCGGCAGCTACGCCATCGCGCTGTGGGCGATGACGCGCGCGCCGGTCGCCAGTGTCGCGGCGCTGCGCGAGACCTCGGTGCTGTTCGCGGTGGTGCTCTCGACGTGGCTGCTGAAGGAGCGATTCGGTCGGCAGCGCGCGCTGGGGGCGGTGGTGATCGTCGCCGGCGTGGTGGCGCTGCGGCTGGCGTGAGGCCACGCGGTGGCCGTCGTGGCGCGCCGCCCCTGTGTGAACTCCCCTGCCGCAACGAGGCGCGCGCCGCTGCCTCGTGGCGATGGCCTCGGTGGCGCGGGTAGACTGGGCCGCACCCCGGACCGTTGCCACCGCATGCCCATGCCTGCCCGCCACCCCGTGCCCCCCTCGCTGGCGAGGTTGCTCGCCGTCGCGGCCTTCGCCCTGCCCGCCGCGGCCCCGGCGCAGAACACGCAGCCCTACGACGGCTTCCTCTGCTGCTCGCTGCTGGCCAGCAGCCGCGACTGGATCAGCGATCTTTCCTACGACGACGGCTACGCGAAGATCATCCCGGCGGGCACGCCGGTGAAGTTCAAGAGCTTCGGCCGCTGGCGCATGTACGTCGAGATCGGCGGCAAGGAATACGGCCTGGGCAACGACTACAGCCGCACGATCGACATGGACACCTTCGCGAAGATGTACGTGCCGAAGGAAGACCCGAGGCCGAAGATCGAGTCGTGGCCGCCCCACGTGCGCGAGGCCGTGGCCAAGCGCAAGATCCTGCGCGGCATGACGCGCGAGCAGGTCATCGCGGCGCACGGCTATCCGACGACGAGCTACAACGCGGACCCGAAGGCGCCGCTGTGGAACTACAGCCACAGCCTCGGCCAGTACCAGGTCTTCTGGACCGAGGACGGCCGCGTGGACCAGTTGTTCGGGCCCGCGGAAGTGCGCAAGAAGGTGGCCGGCGACTGACGGCCTCGGGCCGCGGCGAGCCCGCGTTGCGCCGCCCGGCGTCCTCTAGCGGCACTCCTTGCGCAGGAAGGTCGCCTCTTCGATCGTGAGCGTGCCCTGGCTGCCCTTCTTCAGCAGCTCGGCGCAGCGCGCGGCCTGCGCGGAGCGGGCCGGCGCCGGAGCCGGCGCCGCCGCCGTGGCTGCAGGGCTGGGTGCAGG
>JAHCKS010000193.1 GCA_026125665.1 Rubrivivax sp. | reverse complement strand
CACGTAGATCCGGTCGGGCACCTTGCGGCCGCTGAACTTCAGCATCGCCGGCCAGAAGAGCGTGTGGAAGGTGACGATGTCCTTGCCGATGAAGTGCACCTGCTCGACGGCGGGGTCGGCGAGGTAGGCCTCGAAGCGGTCATCGACGGACTCGCCTTCGGCTCGCGTGCCCTGCTTGCCGAACCAGTTCTTCAGCGACGCGAGATAGCCCACCGGCGCGTCGAGCCAGACATAGAAGTACTTGCCCGGCGCATCGGGGATCTCGATGCCGAAGTACGGTGCGTCGCGGCTGATGTCCCAGTCGCCCAGGCTGACCCGGCCGTGCTCGTCGCGCACGAACCACTCGCGCACCTTGTTCGCCACCTCGGGCTGCAGGCGCCCGTCCTGCGTCCAGCTCTCGAGGAACTCGACGCAGCGCGGGTCGGACAGCCGGAAGAAGAAGTGCTCGCTGCTCTTCAGCACCGGCGTGGCCCCCGACAGCGCCGAGTACGGGTTCTTCAGGTCGGTGGGCGCGTAGACCGCGCCGCAGACCTCGCAGTTGTCGCCGTACTGGTCCTTCGCGCCGCAGCGCGGGCACTCGCCCTTGATGAAGCGGTCGGGCAGGAACATGCCCTTCTGCGGGTCGAAGAACTGTTCGATGACGCGGGTCTCGACGAGGTCGTTCCTCTTCAGCGCCAGGTAGATCGAGCGCACGAGCTCGTGGTTCTCCGGGCTGTCGGTGCTCGACCAGTTGTCGAAGCCGAGGTGGAAGCCGTCCAGGTAGGTCCTGCGCCCGGCGGCGATCTCGGCCACGAAGGCCTGCGGCGACTTGCCCGCCTTCTCGGCGGCGATCATCATCGGCGCGCCGTGCGCGTCGTCGGCGCAGACGAAGTGCACCTCGTGCCCGCACATGCGCTGCAGGCGCACCCAGATGTCGGCCTGGATGTACTCCATGATGTGGCCGATGTGGAACGCCCCGTTGGCGTAGGGCAGGGCGGTGGTGACGAACAGCTTGCGGGGCATGGGCACGATTCTAGGTGGCGGTCGCGGGCTCTCCCCCTCGACTAGACTCATGCCGCTTTTCGGGGCGCACGAGGCCCGTGCGCGTGCCGCCCGCCCATCCGCCCAAGGAGTTCCATGCCTGCCCCCTCCGAAACCGCGGTGCTCGACGCACTGAAGGCGGTGACCGACCCGCTGACCGGAAAGGACTTCGTCTCGAGCCGCGCCATCCGCAACCTCAAGCTGGAAGGCGGCGACGTCTCGTTCGACCTCGAGCTCGGTTATCCGGCGAAGAGCCAGCACGCGGCCCTGCGCGCCGCGCTCGTGGCCGCGGCGCGCCAGGTGGCGGGCGTGGCCAACGTCAGCGTGGCCATCTCCACCAAGGTCATCCCGCACTCGGTGCAGCGCGGCGTGCAGCTGCTGCCCGGCGTGAAGAACATCATCGCCGTCGCTTCCGGCAAGGGCGGCGTCGGCAAGAGCACGACGACGGCCAACCTGGCCCTGGCGCTGGCGGCCGAGGGCGCCAGCGTCGGCGTGCTCGACGCCGACATCTACGGGCCGAGCATGCCGATGATGATGGGCATCGCCGGCCAGCCCGAGAGCGCCGACGGCAAGACGATGGCGCCGATGGAAGGCCACGGCGTGCAGGTGATGAGCATCGGCTTCATGGTGCAGCCCGACCAGGCGATGATCTGGCGCGGCCCGATGGCCACGCAGGCGCTGGAGCAGCTGCTGCGCCAGACGAACTGGCACGACCTCGACTACCTGCTCGTGGACATGCCGCCGGGCACCGGCGACATCGCGCTGACGCTCAGCCAGCGCGTGCCGCTCACCGGCGCCATCATCGTCACGACGCCGCAGGACATCGCGCTCATCGACGCGAAGAAGGGCCTGAAGATGTTCGAGAAGGTCGGCGTGCCGATCCTCGGCGTCGTCGAGAACATGGCCGTGCACGTGTGCACGGCCTGCGGCCACGTCGAGCACATCTTCGGTGCCGAGGGGGGCAAGCGCATGGCCGCCGAGTACCAGGTGGACTACCTCGGGGCGCTGCCGCTGACGATGAAGATCCGCGAGCAGGCCGACAGCGGCAAGCCCACCGTCGTGGCCGAGCCCGACGGCGAGGTGGCGGCGCTGTACAAGGCCGTGGCGCGGCAGGTGGCGGTGAAGATCGCGCAGAAGGCCAAGGACTTCAGCAGCAAGTTCCCGACCATCACGGTGAGCAAGACGACCTGAGCGAGGAGGTGTTCTGATGGCGATCGGCAAGGTTCTGGTGGCGCAGGGGGGCGGGCCCACCGCGGTGATTAACCAATCGATGGTCGGGGTGGTGCTCGAGGCGCGGCGCCAGCGCGGCGTCGACCTCGTCTACGGCGCGCGCCACGGCGTGCGCGGCATCGTCAACGAGGACTTCTTCGACCTGACGCAGGAGACGAGCCACAACCTGGAGCTCGTCGCGGGCACGCCGTCGTCGGCGCTCGGCTCGACGCGCGACAAGCCCGACCTCAAGTACTGCCAGGAGATCTTCAAGGTGCTGCAGGCGCACGGCATCGGGCACTTCTTCTACATCGGCGGCAACGACTCGTCCGACACCGTGCGCATCGTCAGCGAGGAGGCGGCCAAGGCGGGCTACCCGCTGCGCAGCATCCACATCCCCAAGACGATCGACAACGACCTGGTCGGCAACGACCACACGCCGGGCTTCCCGTCGGCCGCGCGCTTCGTGGCCCAGGCCTTTGCCGGCGCGAACCTCGACAACGCGGCGCTGCCCGGGGTCTACGTCGCCGTCGTGATGGGGCGTCACGCGGGGTTCCTGACCGCCGCGTCGGCGCTGGGCAAGAAGTTCCCCGACGACGGCCCGCACCTGATCTACCTGCCCGAGCGCACCTTCGTGCTCGAGCGCTTTCTCGCCGACGTGAAGGCGACCTACGAGCGGCACGGGCGCTGCGTGATCGCCGTCTCCGAGGGCATCCACGACGGCTCCGGCCAGGCCATCCTGGCGCGGCTGGCCAAGGAGAAGGAGCACGATGCGCATGGCAACGTGCAGCTCTCGGGCACCGGGGCGCTCGCGGACCTGCTGTGCGAGGAGATCAAGGGCAAGCTCGGCATCAAGCGCGTGCGCGGCGACACCTTCGGCTACCTGCAGCGCAGCTTCATCGGCTGCGTCAGCGACGTCGACCAGCGCGAGGCACGCGAGGTGGGCGAGAAGGCGGTGCAGTTCGCCTTCACCAAGGGGCGCGACGGCTCGGTGGCCATCAAGCGCACCGGCTACTACTCGGCCGACTACGAACTGCTGCCGCTGGCCGACGTGGCCGGCAAGACGCGCACGATGGAGGACGAGTTCATCAGTGCCGGCGGCACCGACGTCACCGACGCGTTCCGCCTGTACCTGCGGCCGCTGCTCGGGTCGGACATGCCCGACGCCTTCCGCCTGCGCCCGAACCCGGTGCCGAAGGTCCTGCGCTAGGCGCCCCGGGCCCCGGGCTCCCGGGTCGTCGACTCGTCGTCGAGGGCGCGCGAGACGACCTCGCGCACGTCGCGGCTCAGGTCGGGGCGCGCCGCGACCCGGGCGATCGCCTCGCGCGCCGAGTGGCGCCAGGGTTCGGCCAGCGAGCGCCAGCGGTCCATGACACGCGCGAAGCGTGCCGCCAGCTGCGGGTTCACCGCGTCGAGCTCGAGCACACGCTCGGCCCACAGCACGTAGCCGGCGGCATCGGTGCGGTGGAACGCCGCCGGGTTGCCCGACGCCAGCGCCACGAGCAGGCTGCGCACGCGGTTCGGGTTGCGCATCGAGAACGCCGGGTGCTGCAGCAGCGCGCGGGCGCGCTGGAAGACGCGGCCGGCGCCTTCGCCCAGCGGTTCGGGCGCCGTGGCCTGCAGCGCGAACCACTTGTCGAGCACGAGCGCGTCGCCGTGCGCCATGGCGCGGAAGCGTTCGAGCGCCGGTTCGGCGAGCGGCGAGTGGGCGTCGATGAGCGCGGTGATGGCGCCCAGCCGGTCGGTCAGGTGGCCGGCGTCCTTGAAGCGCTGGTAGGCGCGGCCGGGCCAGGTGTCCTCACCCTGCTCCACGGCGTGGCGCACCAGGCCAGCCAGCGCGAGATTGGCGAGCTGGCGGCGGCCCGCCTGTTCGTGCGTGGGCCGGTAGCCTTCGCGCACCTGGTGCTGCTCCCAGGCCCACTGCCAGTCGGGAAGCAGGCGCGCCGCCAGCAGGCTGCGCCAGCGCTCGCGCACGACGTGGATGCGCTGCGGGTCCACCTCGGCCAGCTGCTCGGCGATGTAGCCCTCGTCCGGCGCCGTGAGCACCAGCGCCTTGAACATCGGGTCCAGGCCGGGGGCGCGCAGCACCTGGCGCAGCGCCTCGGCGAGCGCCTCGTCGAGCTGTGGTTCGCCGCCTTCGCGGATGGCGTCGAGCAGCCGCTCGAGCATCAGCCGCTGGCCGGCCTCGAAGCGGTTGAAGGCGTCGGTGTCGTGTGCCAGCAGCGCCAGGCGCGCCGTGTCGTCGAGGCCGTCGTCGAGTTGCACCGGGGCCGAGAAGCCGCGCAGCAGCGAAGGGACGGGCGGCCCGGCGATGCCGTCAAAGACGAACGTGTGCTCCGTTTCGTCGAGCACGAGCAGGCGCTCGGCGGCGAGCTCACTGCCGTCCGCAGCCAGCAGCGCCGTGCGCACCGGCACGACGAACGGCTGCTTGCTCGGCTGCCCGGGCGAGGGTGCGCAGTGCTGTGCCAGCGTCAGCGTGTAGGCCTGGGTCGCCGCGTCCCACCGGCCGCGCGCCGTGACGCGTGGCGTGCCGGCCTGCCCGTACCAGCGCTTGAAGGCTTCCAGCCGTGTTGCGAGCGCGCTGCCCGGGTTGGCGTCGGCGATCGCCTGCGCGAAGTCGTCGCAGGTCACGGCCTGCCCGTCGTGCCGCTGCAGGTACAGCGCCAGGCCGCGCGTGAAGCCCTCGCGGCCGACGAGCGTGGCCATCATGCGCACGACCTCGGCGCCCTTCTCGTAGACGGTGGGGGTGTAGAAGTTCTGGATCTCGAGGTAGGCATCGGGTCGCACCGAGTGCGCCATCGGCCCGGCATCCTCGGGGAACTGCGTGCTGCGCAGGCGGCGCACGTCCTCGATGCGCTGCACCGCGCGGCCCGACTCGCTGCCGGCCATGTCGGCGCTGAACTCCTGGTCGCGGTAGACGGTGAGGCCTTCCTTCAGCGACAGCTGGAACCAGTCGCGGCAGGTGACGCGGTTGCCGGTCCAGTTGTGGAAGTACTCGTGCGCGATGACGCTCTCGATGCCGGCGAAGTCGGCGTCGGTGGCGCTGGCGGCGCTGCCGAGCACGTACTTGGTGTTGAACAGATTCAGGCCCTTGTTCTCCATCGCGCCGCCGTTGTAGTCCTCCACCGCCACGACCATGTAGCGGTCGAGGTCCAGCGCGAGGCCGAAGCGCGCCTCGTCCCAGGCGACGCTGGCCACCAGCGAGTTCATCGCGTGTTCGGTCTTCTCCAGGTCGCCCGGGCGCACGTACACCTGCAGCAGGTGCTCGCGGCCGCTGCGCGCGCGGATGCGCTGCTCGCGTGCCACCAGGTTGCCGGCCACCAGCGCGAAGAGGTAGCTCGGCTTCGGGTGCGGGTCGTGCCACTTCGCGTAGTGGCGGCCGTTCTCGAGCCGCCCTTCCTCGACCAGGTTGCCGTTGGCGAGCAGCACCGGGTACTTGGCCTTGTCGGCGCGCAGCGTCACGGTGTAGACGGCCATGACGTCGGGCCGGTCGACATAGTAGGTGATGCGCCGGAAGCCCTCGGCCTCGCACTGCGTGAAGAAGCCGCCGCCGCTGGTGTACAGGCCGGACAGCGCCGTGTTCTTCTCCGGGCAGCAGGTGTTGCGCAGCTCGAGCGTGAAGTTGTCGGCCTCGGGCGGGTTGTCGATGACCAGGTCGCCGTTCTCGTGGCGGAACGACACGCTCTGCCCGTCGGCCAGCACGCGCAGCAGCGTCAGCTCCTCGCCGTGCAGGCGCAGCGGCCCGCGCGGCGCGGCGGGGTTGCGCTCGATGGCCAGGCGGCTGCCGACGATCGTCTTGGCCGGGTCGAGGTCGAACGTCAGCTCGACGCGGCGGATGAAGAAGGCCGGCGGCGCGTAGTCCTCGCGGCGCACGAGCGTGGCGGTGGCTTCTCGCGCCATGCGGGCGTCTCCTTGGTGTTCTCGCGCGGGCGGTGCGGGCGGGCCGGGGTTCGGCTACAGCCCCTGCTTCAGGCTCGCCTCGATGAAGGTGTCGAGGTCGCCGTCGAGCACCTTCTGCGTGTTGCTGATCTCCACGCCGGTGCGCAGGTCCTTGATGCGGCTCTGGTCGAGCACGTAGCTGCGGATCTGGTGCCCCCAGCCGACGTCGGTCTTGCTCTCTTCCAGCTTCTGCTGCTGCTCGCGCTGCTTGCGCATCTCGTGCTCGTACAGGCGGCTCTTCAGCATCTGCCAGGCCTCGTCGCGGTTGCGGTGCTGGCTGCGGTC
>JAHCKS010000192.1 GCA_026125665.1 Rubrivivax sp. | reverse complement strand
CGACGCGACGGTGAGCTTCAAGGCGCTCGACGAGGACATCATCCTGCGCGTCGTCGACAAGTTCCTGCTGCAGCTCGAGGGGCAGCTCGCCGAGAAGAAGGTCGAGGTCACGTTCACCGACACATTGCGCCGCCACCTGGCCAAGAAGGGCTTCGACCCACTGATGGGCGCGCGACCGATGCAGCGGCTGATCCAGGACACGATCCGGCGCGCGCTGGCCGACGAGCTGCTCTTCGGCCGCCTCGTCGACGGCGGCCGCCTGACGGTGGATCTCGACGACAAGGACGAGGTGACGCTGGACATCCAGCCGCCGCGCAAGAGCGACAAGCCGAAGACCGAGGCGACCCCGGCCTGACCCTCCCACCGCCCTAGGCGGGGGCCGGCGACCAGGCCCGCGGGTCCTGCACGTACAGCCGCGCGAGCATCGCGTAGAGCGGTTCGTGCTCGGCCGCCAGGCCGTGCGGGTCGACGAAGAAGCTCTCGCTGGCCACGGCGAAGAACTCGTCGATGCCGCTCGCGCCGTAGGGGTCCAGCGTGGTCTCCTCTTCGGCGTCGGCGCGGCGCACGAAGGCGTCGAACTGCGGCTGCCACACCGCCAGCCACGTGGCCCGGTCCAGGCCCGGGGGCAGCAGCGGCACGCCGTCCGAGACGCCGTCGGCCATGTCGAGCACGTGCGCGAACTCATGGATGACGACGTTGTAGCCGGCCGCCGTGGCGCGGCCGGCCTCGCGCACGTCGCGCCACGAGAGCATCACCGGCCCGCCGTGCACGGCCTCGCCGGCCAGCGTCTCGTCGTACTCGTGCACGAGGCCGACGTCGTCGTGCACCTCGCGCCTGGCCACCACCTGGTCGGGGTGCACGACGATGCCGACGAAGCCGTCGTAGCGCGCCAGGCCGAGCTTGAGCACCGGCAGCACCGCCTGCGCGGCGATGCTGACGACCATCGCGTCGGTGAGCCGCAGGCCGCCGGCGGCGCTGAACTCCTTGCGGTCGAGGAAGAGGCTGGTCAGCCGGCGCAGCTCGAGCTGGTCCTCGGGCGAACGCCAGCGCAGGAACGGGAAGCGCACCAGCGTGCGTTTCCACAGGTCGTCGGGAATGGCGCGGCGGCGCAGCGCCGCCGCCTCGCGCGAGCGTTGCCACGAGCGCCACAGGCGGCCCAGCATGTCGTCAGCTGGCGTGCCTCGGCGACAGGCGGACGAAACCTTCGCGCGTGAGGCGCAGCACCTCGGCACGCGCGGCGCCGTCGAGGTCCCAGTCGCTCAGCACGTGGCGCACCAGCCCGCCGGGCCAGGCTTCGGTGCCCGGCCGGTGCGTGTGTCCGTGCACCAGCGTGCGCGAGCCGGCGTCGCGCAGCAGCACGATGGCCGCTTGCGTGTCGACGTCGGCCGCCATGTCGCCGTCGAACTGCCGGCGCGTGTCGCTCGCCTGGCGGATCTGCCGAGCGAAGGCGAGCCGCTCGTCGAGCGGCCGGGCCAGGAAGGTCGAGAGCCACGCCGGGTCGCGCACCTGGCGGCGGAAGGCCTGGTAGGCGTGGTCCGCCAGGCACAGCGCATCGCCGTGCGTCAGCAGCACGCGCTGGCCGAAGGCCTCGAGCAAGGTCGGGTCGGGCAGCGCCGCGGCGCCGCAGGCGGCCAGCAGGCCGGGGCCGATGAGGAAGTCGCGGTTGCCCACCATCACCGCCATCGTGCGCTGCGCCGAGGCCGCGGCCAGCACCTGCACGCAGCGCTCGGCGAAGGGCTCGTGGCGGGCGTCGTCCCCCACCCACAGCTCGAACAGGTCGCCGAGGATGAAGACCGCGTCCGCGTCGGTGTGCGCCAGATGCGCGGCGAACGCGGCCAGCGTTGCCGGCATCGCCTCGGCCAGGTGCAGGTCGGAGATGAACTCGATGGCGCGCCAGTGCGCCGGCGCGACGTACGGCGCGGGCGGGGGCAGGGCGGCCGCTCCGGCACCGGCCCCGCCGGACATCACTTCACCTCGGTGGCGCGCTCGATGCGCACGTCCTCCAGCGGCACGTCGTCGTGGAAGCCCTTGCGGCCGGTCTTCACGCCCTCGATGCGGTCGACGACGTCGGTGCCCTCGACCACGCGGCCGAAGACGGCGTAGCCCCAGCCCTGCGCGTTCTCGGCCTTGAAGTCGAGGAACTCGTTGTCGACGGTGTTGATGAAGAACTGCGCCGTCGCCGAGTGCGGGTCGCTGGTGCGCGCCATCGCCAGCGTGTAGCGCCTGTTCTTCAGGCCGTTGTTGGCCTCGTTGCGCACGGGGGCCTGGGTGGGCTTCTGCTTCATGCCCGGCTCGAAGCCGCCGCCCTGGACCATGAAGCCCCTGATGACGCGGTGGAACACGGTGTTGTCGTAGTGCCCGGCGTTGACGTAGGCGAGGAAGTTCGCCGCCGACAGCGGCGCGCGCTCGGCGTCGAGCTCGATCGTCAGCGTGCCGGCGCTGGTCTCGAGGCGGACTTTCGTCGGGGTGGTTGCCATGTCATTTCTCCAGTGTGGCCTTGCGGATGGTCACCGGCTTCACCGGCACGTTCTGGTGCGGGCCGGCGTTCTGCGTCGGCACGAGCCGGATCTTGTCGACCACCTCCATGCCGGAGACGACCTTGCCGAACACCGCGTAGCCGTGGCCGTCGCGGGCCTGCGGCTGGTCGAGGAAGGCGTTGTCGACGACGTTGATGAAGAACTGCGCGGTGGCCGAGTTCGGGTCCATCGTGCGCGCCATCGCCACCGTGCCGCGCACGTTCGACAGGCCGTTGCGGCTCTCCAGCGGGATCGGCGACAGCGTCTTCTTCTCGCTCATGTCCGGGTTCATGCCGCCGCCCTGGATCATGAAGCCGGGGATGACGCGGTGGAAGATGGTGCCGTCGTAGTGGCCGGCCTTGACGTAGCCGACGAAGTTGGCCACCGTCTTCGGCGCCTTGGCGGCGTCGAGCTCGAGCACGATGTCGCCTTCGCTCGTGGCCAGGCGCACCTTCTGCTGGGCCCAGGCAGCGGACGCCGGGGAAGCGGCGAGGGCGGCCGCCAACGCGGCGAAGGCAAGGGCTCGGATCAAGGGCATCTCCTGCTGCGGCCATTCAGGTCGGCCGGGTCGAAGAGTCTATTGCAGGCCAAACGCCGCCTCATGGCGCGGCCGGCCCCGGGCTCAATCGCCGGCGGCGCCTGCCGGCGGCGTCTCGTCGTAGGCGGTGGCGAGGTGCGTGAACGCGGCATCGACGAACCCTTGCGGCCACGACTTGCCCGGCGACAGCCCCATGGCCTGCCAGAGCGCGCCGTAGATCTGCCACACGCGTGCCGGGTCGCTCGCGCCCTGGCTGTCCTGCGCCAGGCGCTCGAGCACCGCCGGGTCGAGCTGGTCGCCCAGGCGCTGGCACGTCGTCTCGAAGGCCGCCAGGATGCGCTGCGTGTGCTGGCCGAGCTCGCCATGGGCGCGCACGAGCGCCGCTTCGGCGTCGGGCCCGGCGCCCAGCAGCGCCGCCACCGCGTCCTGCGGCCCCGGCGCCAGGCGCAGCCGGGCGGCCGGCGAGCCGCCCAGCGCCGCAGTGCCGCGGCTGCCGAGCTCGCGCATCTGGCGCGATTGCAGTGCCAGCTGGTGATGCAGCGCGAATATCGCCACGCGCAGCAGGCGCGCGACGCGGTCGGCGGCCTGCACGGGCGTGGCGCCGGCGAAGACCTGGGGCGTGGCGCCCAGGCCCTCGGCCAGTGCGCGCAGGACCTCGGCCGCCGGGTCGGGCGGCGCGAGGGCACCGGCCTCGGAGGTGCCCGTCTCGTCGAAGCCGGGCGGGCGCACGTTCGGCACGGTGGCGAACACCGACGCGGCAGCGTCGGTCGACGTGTCGAGCCACGGCTTGGAGATGCGCGTGAAGCCGGAGCTCATCTCCAGGCTCGGCGCCGGGCCCAGCGCATCGGCGGCCTGCCAGTCGGTGCCGACCATCGCTGCCGGGTCGCCGCCGCGCAGCAGGCGCGTGCGCGCCGCGGGCAGCGCGGGTGCCGCCGCGCCAGCGTCCGCTACGTGCGAGACCTCGACGAGGTAGCTGCCCAGGCCGATGCGGTCGCCGTGCCGCAGCAGGTGGTCGCCGGCCAGGCGCTTGCGCGAGCCGTTGACGAAGGTGCCGTTGGTCGACAGGTCGCGCAGCACGAGGTGGCCGTTGGCCTGCACGATCTCGCAGTGCCGGGCGGACAGCGCGAGCTCGCGGTCGGGGATCGGCCAGTCGCACTTGGGGTCGCGGCCGATGACGAAGCGCTGGCGGCCCGATGGCACTTCGGCCAGCGGCCGCACGCCGGCAGCACGTTCGGCACCTCGGACGAGCTTGAGCAGGAGCATGCGGCCGGAACCTTCCCTCGCTTGGCGGGTGATGCGGGTGGGACGTCAGCGTGGCGCGGCGGCGGCCGACGCGCCCGGCCCGGGCGCGCCGATCAGCGCGCGCGCGCCCTCCAGGCGACGCAGCAGCTGGGCGTCGGCAGGGCCGGCCGCCGCCACCTGCTCCCATGCCTGCACGGCCAGCATCAGGTGCACGAGCCCGAGGTTGGCGCGCGCGACACGGTAGGAGGGATCGTTGCGCAGTGCCGCCTCCAGCGCCTGCCGCGCCGGCTCGAGGCGCCCGGCGCGCACGTGCAGCAACGCGATGTTGTTCAGCGGGTCGGGCAGCTCCGGGTGGTCCTGCGCCATGTGCTCGAACCAGGCCATCGCCTCGGCGTTGCGCTGCAGGTCCATCAGGGCCACGCCGCGCAGGAAGCGCAGTTCGGCATCGGCGGCGCGGGCCGGGCCCTGCGCCAGCGCGAGCCCGCTGTCACGCGACTGCAGCCGCTGCAGCGCCGCCAGCGCATCGCCGCGCGCCAGCATCTCCTGCACGATGCGCACCTCCTCGCTCGAGGCCGCAGCCGGCAGCGCGACGCCGGCCAGCGACACGAGCGCGATGCACAACGCGGACCGCAGCGATGGGCGTGGCATACTGATTCGATTCTATCGACGCGTGTCGGCCGCTATGGGGCCCGAGCGGCTCCTGGCCGGCCGTCCCGACCGCCGCGCGCGGCCCCGCTCCCCATGGCGCTACGCATCCACAACACGCTGTCACGGCGCGTCGAGCCTTTCGTGCCGCTCGAGCCCGGCCACGTGCGCATGTACGTCTGCGGCATCACCGTGTACGACCTGTGCCACCTGGGGCACGCGCGCATGATGCTGGCCTTCGACGTCATCTACCGCTGGCTGCTTGCCAGCGGCTGGCGCGTCACGTACGTGCGCAACATCACCGACGTCGACGACAAGATCATCAAACGTGCGCTCGAACGTGGCATCACGATCCGCCAGCTCACCGACGAGATGATCGCCGCGATGCATCGCGACCTCGCCGCGCTGCACCTGCTGGCACCGACGCACGAGCCGCGTGCCACGGACTACGTGCCGCAGATGCTCGGGATCATCGGCCAGCTCGAAGCGAAGGGGCTCGCGTACCGCGCAAAGGCGCAGGGTGGTCAGGGCGCCGGCGAAGGCGGCAGCGATGTCAACTTCGCGGTGCGCCGCTTCCCGGGCTACGGCAGGCTCTCGGGCAAGAGCCTGGATGAGCTGCGCGCCGGCGAGCGCGTGGCCGTGGCCGGCGACAAGGAAGACCCGCTCGACTTCGTGCTGTGGAAGGCCGCCAAGCCCGATGAGCCGCCCGACGCGCGCTGGGCCGGCCCCTACGGCCCGGGGCGCCCCGGCTGGCACATCGAGTGCTCGGCGATGAGCGTCGCGCTGCTCGGCGCGCCGTTCGACATCCACGGCGGCGGCATGGACCTGACCTTCCCGCACCACGAGAACGAGATCGCGCAGAGCGAGGGTGCCAGCGGCAAGCCGCTGGCCATGACCTGGGTGCACAACGGCTTCCTCAACATCGACGACGAGAAGATGTCGAAGTCGCTCGACAACTTCTTCACCATCGCCGACGTGCTGAAGAAGTTCGACGGCGAGTCGATCCGCTACTTCATGCTGCGCACGCACTACCGCAGTCCGTTCAACTTCAGCGACACGCTGCTCGACGAGGCGCGCACGGCGCTGCGGCGGCTGTACACGGCGCTGGATGCCGCCGAGGCCACCACGGGCGCGCCGTTGCCGCCGGGCGAGCTCGACTGGCAGGAGCCGCGCACCGCCGCCTTCCGCGAGGCAATGGACGACGACTTCAACACGCCCGGTGCGCTGGCGGTGCTGTTCGAGCTGGCCGGCTCGGTGAACCGGGGCCACCAGGCCGACGCCGTGCTGCTGAAGGCGCTGGGCGGCGTGCTCGGCATCCTGCAGCAGCGGCCGCGTGCCTGGTTGCAGGGCGGGGCACAGGGCGGCGAAGGCGCTCTCGACGAGGCGGCCATCGCGGGCCGCATCGCCGAGCGGGCCGAGGCGAAGCGCGCACGCGACTTCGCGCGCGCCGACCGCATCCGCGACGAGCTCGCCGAGCAGGGCGTCGTGCTGAAGGATTCGCCCCAGGGAACGACCTGGGTGCGCGCCTGACCGATGCCGGCGCGCAAGCCCCC
>JAHCKS010000191.1 GCA_026125665.1 Rubrivivax sp. | reverse complement strand
GGCGGGCCCCTCGGAGGCCGCGCCGGAGGGCACCGCTCCGGCGGGCACGGCCGCTGCGGCCGCCTCGGCCTGTACCTCGTTGGCGAAGTTGGCCGCGAACTGCCCCAGCACCTGGTCGGCCACCGCGCCCGCGAGGCGCGAGCCGAACGCCGCCGCCTTGCCGCTCATCGACACCTCGCTCGTGCCGACGAGCTTCGAGCGCGCACCGTCGACCGGCTCGACGCGGGCGCGGATGTCCATGCTGGCGCCGGAGCCGCCGGTGGTGTCGGTGCCCTTGCCGACGAGGCGCAGCGTGCGCGTGGCCGCGTCGAGCTCGAGCACCTCCACCTCGCCGCGGAAGGAGAGGTTGGCCGGGCCGAACTTCACCGCGACGGTGCCCTTGTAGTGCCGGTCGTCGACGCGCTCGGCGATGCGCGCGCCGGGCATGCAGCCGGCGACACGCGGCACGTCGCCGAGCACCACCCAGGCCTGCTCGGCCGAGCCGGGCAGGTCGAAGGACTTGTCGAGCTGGACTTTCATCGGGCGGCAGGCTGCGGACGCAGGGCGTGCGCCTTCAGCGTTTGTTCACGCCCAGCTCGTTCAGTTTCCTCCACACGCGGTACGCGCTGTGCGGCATGTCCATGTGCGTGACGCCCAGGTGCGCGAAAGCGTCGATGACGGCATTGCTGAAGCAGGGGATGCCGCCGACGTGCGGGCTTTCGGCCACGCCCTTGGCGCCGAGCGGATGGTGCGGGCACGGCGTCACCGTGTGGTCGGTCTCCCAGTGCGGAGTCTCCATCGCCGTGGGCAGGAAGTAGTCCATCAGGCTGTTGCCGAGGTGGTTGCCGTTCTCGTCGAACGGGATCTGCTGCCCCATCGCCACGGCGAAGGCCTCGGTGAGCCCGCCGTGGATCTGCCCCTCGATGATCATCGGGTTGATGCGCGTGCCGCAGTCGTCGAGCGCGTAGAAGCGGCGCACGGCGGTCTCGCCGGTGAACTTGTCGATGTCCACCACGCAGAGGTAGGCGCCGAACGGGAACGTCAGGTTCGGCGGGTCGTAGTACGACACCGCGTTCAGCCCCTGCTCCATGCCCGGCGGCAGGTTGCCGGTGTGCGAGACGAGGCAGATCTCCTTCATCGTCTTCGCCTGGCTCGGGTTGCCCTTCACCTTGAAGCGGTCGATCTCCCACTCGAGGTCGCCCTCGGCCACCTCGAGCAGGTGGGCGGCGATCTTCTTCGCCTTGTCCTTGATCTTGCGCGCCGCCATCGCGGTGGCGGCACCCGACACCGGCGTCGAGCGCGAGCCCCAGGTGCCGGCGCCGTAGGGCGACTTGTCGGTGTCGCCTTCCTCGATGACGATGTCCGAAGCCGGCAGGCCGAGCTCGGTGGCGATGATCTGCGCGTAGGTGGTGGTGTGCCCCTGGCCCTGCGTCATCGTGCCCAGGCGCGCGATCACGGCGCCGGTGGGGTGCACGCGGATCTCGCAGCTGTCGAACAGGCCGATGCCGAGGATGTCGCAGACCTTCGTCGGCCCGGCGCCGACGATCTCGGTGAAGGTGGACAGCCCGATGCCCATGAGCGTGGGGCAGTTCGGGTCGGCACGCTTGGCCGCCTGCTCCTTGCGCAGGCCCTCGTAGTCGCAGGCCTTCAGCACCTTGTCCAGCGCCGTGTGGTAGTCGCCGCTGTCGAGCGTCCAGCCGAACGCCGTGGTGTGCGGGAACGCTTCCTTCTTCACGAAGTTGCGGCGGCGGATCTCGGCCTTGTCGACGCCGACCTTCTGCGCCAGCACGTCCATCATGCGCTCGATGAGGTAGATGGCTTCCGTGACGCGCAGGCTGCAGCGGTAGGCGACGCCGCCGGGCGCCTTGTTCGTGTAGACCGCGTCGACGCGGCACCAGGCGGCCGGGATGTCGTAGCTGCCGGTGCAGATGGAGAACAGGCCCGCCGGCAGCTTGCTCGCCGAGACATGCGAGTTGAAGGCGCCGTGGTCGGCCAGCGCCGTGAAGCGCAGGCCCTTGATGCGGCCGTCCTTGTCGGCGGCGAGCTCGCCGGTGCCGTGGTAGTCGCGCGCGAAGCCGGTCGTGCTGATGTTGTCGATGCGCGACTCGATCCACTTCACCGGCACGCCGGTGACGATGCTCGCCACGGTGGCGACGACGTAGCCCGGGTAGATCGGCACCTTGTTGCCGAAGCCGCCGCCGATGTCGCCGCCGACGACGCGGATCTTGCTCTCCGGAATGCCCGACAGCATCGCCAGCACGGTGCGGAAGAGGTGCGGGATCTGCGTCGTGACGTACAGCGTCAGCGCGCCCGTCGCCTTGCTGAAGCTGGCCACGCAGCCGCAGGTCTCGAGCGGGCAGGGGTGCACGCGCGGGTTGAGGATCTCCTCGCGCACCGTGATCGCGGCGTTGGCGAAGGCGGCGTCGGCCGCCGCCTTGTCGCCGGCCTCCCACGTGAAGATGTGGTTCGGGTGCGTGCGCGGGCCGTGGCCGACCTCGGTGCGGTCCTTGATGTCCTCGCGCAGGATCGGCGCGTCCTTCGCCATCGCCTTCTTCGGGTCGACGATGGCCGGCAGTTCCTCGTAGTCGACCTCCACCGCGGCGGCGCCGTCGGCGGCGGCGTAGCGGTCGGTGGCCAGCACCATCGCCACTTCCTGGTACTGGAAGTGAACCTTCTCGTCGGCGAGCACCGCCTGCACGTCGGCGCCGACGGTGGGCATCCAGTGCAGCTTCACCGGCTTCAGGTCGTCGGCCGTGAGCACGGCGACCACCCCCGGGCAGGCGAGCGCCTTCGCCTTGTCGATCCTGCGGATGCGCGCGTGCGCATAGGGGCTGCGCACGATGGCACCGAACAGCATGCCGGGCAGCTTGATGTCGTCGACGTAGGTGCCCTGGCCGCGGATGAACTTCGCGTCCTCCTTGCGCAGCAGGGAGGTGCCCATGCCCTGCAGCTTGTCCTGGCGTTCCTGGAGTTCGGTCATGTGGCCCATGCTGAGGATCTCCGATGCGTTGGCTCTCAAGCCGCCTTCTTCTCGGGCGCGGCGAGCTTCTTCGCCGCCGACTGCACCGCCTTGACGATGTTCTGGTAGCCCGTGCAGCGGCACAGGTTGCCGGCGATGCCGTAGCGGATCTCGGCCTCGCTCGGGTTGGGGTTCTCCTGCAGCAGCCGGTAGCAGCGCGTCAGCATGCCCGGCGTGCAGTAGCCGCATTGCAGGCCGTGCTCTTCATGGAAGGCCTGCTGGATGGCGTGCAGCGCGCCGCCCTGCTCCAGGCCCTCCACGGTGAGCAGATCGCTGCCCTCGCACTGCACGGTGAGCAGCGTGCAGCTCTTCACCGACGAGCCGTCGACGTCCACCGTGCACGCGCCGCAGTGGCTCGTCTCGCAGCCGATGTGCGGCCCGGTGAGGGCGAGCCGCTCGCGCAGCGTGTGGACGAGCAGCTCGCGCGGCTCCACCTCCACGCTGGCAGGCTTGCCGTTGAGCTTGAAGCTGAGCTTGTGCGTCGTGCTCATCGCCGGGGTCTCCGTGTCCGTTCCGTCGTTGTCGCTGTCGCTGTCGCTATCGCGCGCGGCCGTGCTCAACGGCACTTCGCCGCCGCGGCCTGCAGCGCCCGGCGCACCATCTCGCCGCACATCGCCGTCTTGTAGGCGGCGTCGCCGCGCTGGTCTTCCATCGGCGCGCAGATGCCCATCGCCAGCCGTGCCGCCTCGCCGAGCGCCGCCTCGTCGAGCGCCTTGCCCACGAGCGCGGCCTCGGCAGCGGCCGCCTTCAGCGCCGTCGGCGCGACGTTCGTCAGCGCGATGCTCGCCTTCGCCACCTTGCCCTTCGGCCCGCCGTCCATCTGCAGCAGAACCGCCGCCGCGGCGGTGGCGAAGTCGCCCGTCTTGCGCTTGAGCTTGCAGTAGCTGCCGCCGCTGCCCGCCGGCGGGATGGGGATGCGGATCTGCGTCAGTACCTCGTCGGGTGCCAGCGCGGTGTCGTACAGGCCCTTGAAGAAGCCCTCGGCCTTCACGACGCGCTCGCCCTTCGGGCCGCTGAGCACGAAGCTCGCGCCGAGCGCCAGCATCAGCGCCGGGTGGTCGTTGCCCGGGTCGCCGTGCGCGATGTCGCCGCCGATCGTGCCGCGCGCGCGCACCTGCGGGTCGCTGATCCAGCCGGCGCCTTCCACGAGCAGCGGCACCTTCGAAGCCAGCAGCGGCGAGCGCAGGATCTCCTGCTCGGTGGTCATGGCGCCGATGTGCACCTCGCCGCCGGCCTCGCTGATGCCCTTCAGCGCCGCGATGCGGCCGAGGTCCACCAGGTGCGCCGGGGCCGCGAAACGCAGCTTCATCATCGGCAGCAGGCTGTGGCCGCCGGCCAGCAGCTTGGCCTCGGGGCCGAGGCTCGAAAGCAGCTTCACCGCGTCGGCCAACGAGCGCGGTGCGTGGTACTCGAATCCGGCTGGGATCATCGCCGTGTCTCCTTCGCCTGCTGCGGCTTGTCTTCGCTGCTTCGCACGGACCAAGCACGCGAGCGTACGCCGCCGCGTGCGAGAGCGCGAGCACCTTAGGGGCTGGCGGTCGCCTTGTCGCAGCGTGCGCACGAAAGCGCCGCTGGCGGCCACGAACGGCGCCGGCACCCGCACGAGCGATGGCGGAACCGGGGGGTCCGAGGGAGAACCCGCAGGGGCTGCGGCGCGGACCGAGGAGCGGCGGCCGGCGGTGGCCGCCGGCGTATACCCTCAGCCGAGCGCCTCGGCGATGCCCAGCCGCTCGAGCAGCCTCGCCACCGAGGCACGCGCCACCGGCAGCGCGCCGTCGTCGCCGCCGGCGAGCTTCAGCGCCACCTTGCCGTCGTCGCGCAGGATCTGCTCGGCGTGGTCGAGGTTGGCGACGTAGCTGCGGTGGATGCGCATGAACGAGCTCGCCGCCAGCCGCGCCTCGAGGTCGCCGATCGTCAGGTTGCAGAAGCTCGAGCCCTGCGCCGTGTGCACCCAGGTGTAGTGGCCCTCGGCGCGCACGTAGCGCACGGCCGAGGCGTCGACCAGCACGATGCGGTTGCCGACCACGGTGGGGATCTTCGACAGCTGGCGCTTCGGCGGCGCGGCGGCCGCGGCCATGGCGGCGGCCGCTGCGCCCGGCAGGCCGTTCGTGGCCGGCTGGCGCGTCGCCGGCTCCTCGCGCATCACCTGCTCGGTGATGTCGTAGAAGACGAGCAGGTAGCCGGTCGTCTCGCCGTGCAGGTCGGCCATCTTGCTGACTTTGATGAGCAGCACGCGCTCGGGGATGTTGATGATCATCGTCATCGGCGGCGGGTTGCTCACCGGGCACTCGGCCTGGTCGAGCAGGAACTTCACCTTGTGCCGGCTGTTCTCCGGGTGGAACGACAACACCATCTTGTCGAAGGGCTGCTTGTCCTCCACCGGCAACACGCGGCGGGCGAAGCTGTTCATCGACACCACGTGCAGTGCGCGGTCGAGCTGCACGAGCCCGACGTCCGAGCGCTCGAGCAGGTACAGCGGGCTGCCGGGGTTGCGTGCGCGGGGGTCCAAGGGCGGGCTCCTGAGGTGGGGGGCGCGGACCGGGTGGGGGCGGTCGTGCCGGCATTGGAGCACCAAAGCGCTGCCGGGAGGACCCGGGAGCGGCCCCAGGGGCGGCGGCCGGGCGCCTTGGCCGCGGCCGCGCGGCTGCTTGCCCGGCGCGGGTCGCTCGCACCACCGGTTGCGGGCCAGCGCACGGCGGCCACGGCTCGTCGACAGGGAACGGATGGTCACAACTGCACGCGGCCGCCGGCGCATTTCCGGCCGATACCGAGACAGGGTTTGTGGAGAATTTCCCGGGCCCTTCAGTGCTGCGGCATGCGCGGGCGCAGCAGGAGAGCCAGTGACTGTCATCGCCATCGTCAATCGCAAGGGCGGCAGCGGGAAGAGCACGCTGGCCACGCACGTGGCGGCGTGGCTCTCTCGCCGCGGCGAGCGTGCGATGCTGGGCGACGTGGACCGCCAGCAGTCGGTGGTGCATTGGCTCAGGCGCCGCGAGAAGGCCGCGCCGGCGGGCGAGCCGCTCGTCGGCTGGGCGCTCGATCCGCGCAACGTGCTGCGTCCGCCGGCCGGCGTCGCCCATGTCGTGCTCGACACGCCCGGTGGCCTGCACGGCTTCGAGATGAGCCGCCTGCTCGTGCATGCCGACATCGTGCTGATGCCCGTGTGCGACGGCGTCTTCGACCGCGAGTCCGCCGCGGCCTGCCTGGCCGAGATGCGCACGCACCCGCGCGTGGCCAGCGGCCGGGTGCAGGTGGCGGTGGCCGGCATGCGCATCGACGCGCGCACGCGCGGCGAAGAGCAGCTGCGCGAATGGGCCGCGGCACTCGGTGTGCCGTTCCTCGGCGCGCTGCGCGACGCGCGTGCCTATGTGCGCGCGGCCGAGGCCGGCCTCACGATCTTCGACCTGCCGCCGGCGAAGGCGGCGGCCGACCTGGCGCAGTGGCAGCCTGTGGTGGCCTGGCTGGACGACGCGCTTGCCGCGGCTTCGGCGCGCCCGGCCCGTGGCCCCGACTCACGCCCCGGGGTGCTGGCGCCGCTCG